>CAIMBM010000001.1 GCA_903839205.1 uncultured Holophagaceae bacterium
CGGCTATTGACGATCGGGGATCTGGGACACCCGGTAGGGCTTGGGCCGGTTCCCCTCGGCCAGGAAGGGAGCCGGGAGTTTGCGGGCGGCCTCCCGGGCGGCGGCCTCGGATCCGAACGACCCGAAGAAGACCTGGTAGCAGGTCCGGCCGTCCCGCATGGCCATGGGCATGAGGAAGAGGTCCGGGTCCTGGCCCTTCAGGAGTTCGGCGGCCCGCTGGATGGTCTGCCCCTGGCAGGCGATCTCCAGACGAAGGGTCCAGCGGCTCTGGATGGACCCGGCCAGGACTGAGCCCTGGGACACGGCCTTCTTCCAGTCACCTTGGGTGATGGTCTCAAGGCGTTCGACCCTGGAGGGGACGAGGGGTTCCCGCTTGGGGGCAGGAAGGCTGGGGGGCACAGGCTGAGGTGTGACAGGTTCGGGCTTTGCACCAGAAGCCAGGGCCGGATCGGGTTTCGCAGGTTCCGGGGCCACGGCGACCGGCTTGACCGCCACCAGGGGCTTGGCCGGGGCCGCCGCAGCCTTCGATACGGGTGGTGCCCCCGGGTGGGAGCGCCTGAACCGGCCGATCCCGACCCAGAGCCCCCCTAGAACCACCAGGGCGCCAAGCAGGGCCCCAACCAGGATCAGGGGGCGCCGAGCGGGGGATGCCGAGGCGGGCTCCAACGGGGCCGGAGGGGGAGGGACCTCGTTCCTCCCCGTGATCTCATGCTGGATGGGCAGGGCCGGTTCGGGGTCCGGTGGCTCCGGAACGGTCCAGGGCAGATCTTCGACTTCGTCCTCGGGGCCCAGCGCGTCCAGCGCCTTGGAGAGGTGCTCCAGGTTGGTGGTGGGATGCTGGCTGGCGTGGATCTCCGAGAAGAGGGAGGGCTGGGGTGCCGCCGGGGGCTCCGGAAGGGCGGGCGTGATGCTGTGGTCGGTGGGGTCCATGGCCATCTCCAGGGCCCTTCGATCCAGGGGGGGCAGCTCATGGAGGCGTGCCCAGCCCATTTCGCGGAGGAAGAGAATGAAGGCGCCCAGCCGGAAGGGCTCCACGCCGGATTCCCGGCTCAGTTCCAGCAGGGTGCGGCTGCCGTCCAGGAGGCTGGGCAGTTTGGCCAGGTCCGGGGGCAGGGTCAGTTCCTGGTGGCGGCGACCTTCCAGGACGACCACCTGGTTCAAGGGCCCGAGCTCCTCCAGGACCCGCTCGCGGTCCATGAGGTTGAGGACGCCCGTGAGCAGCATGGCCGGGGTGTCGAAGGGGAGGCGGACCGTGGTGACGTCGAGATCCTTGGCCTCGAAGGCCGGGGTCTCGCCGGCGGTGGCGATGCTGGCCCAGACCACCCGCTCCACCTGGGCCCGGGCGACATCCAGGAGATCCCGCTGGGTGATGAACCCCATCTCGATGAGGTTCTTCCCGATGGACATGGCCGGATTGAGGTTGGCCATGGCGTAGTCGAGCTGGGCCTGGGTGATCCGGCCCCGCTCCACCAGCAGGTGGGTCAGCCGGTCCAGCGGATGGGTGCTGGCGGCGAAGACGATGTCCCCGGCCTCCATGAAGACCGTGCGGTGGGGTTCCTGCCCCAGCCTCCAGAGACCGGTGGCGCGGGCCCGATGGCGGGCGAAGAGATCCGTGAGGGCCGAAAGACTCATGTGACCATCCATCGCTCGAGCTTGAGTTTGCCCACTTTCACCAGGACCGACTGGCCGGACCGCAGCGCCAGCCTCAGGGCTGGATCTGCGGACTTCTGCCCGTCCAGGCTCACGGCGCCCTGGGCGATGAGGCGCTCCGCCTCCTTGCGGCTCCCGGCCAGGCCCCGTTCCACCAGCAGGCGGGCCAGGGGAACCTCACCCTCGGTGGCGGACACCGCCACCTCGGGGGCCTGCTCCTGGCTGCGCTCGGAGAAGCGGCGGATCCAGCGCTCCTCTGCGTCCCGCCCGGTGGCGGGCCCGTGGAAGTCCGACACGATCTGCCGGGCCAGGGCCTTCTTGGCATCCATGGGATGGCCCCGCCTGAGGACCTCGATCTCGGCGGGCAGCCGGTCCGTGAGCAACAGGTACCAGTCCCACATGAGGGTGTCGCTGATGCTCATGGCCTTGCCGTACTGGGTATCGGGATCCTCCATGAACCCGATGTAGTTGCCCAGGGACTTGGACATCTTCTCGACTCCGTCGAGGCCGAGCAGCAGGGGCACCGTGAGCACCACCTGGGGCTGCTGGCCCGAGGCCTCCTGGAGGATGCGGCCCTGCATGAGGTTGAAGAGCTGGTCATTGCCGCCCAGTTCCACGTCCGCCTCCAGGGCGACGGAATCGTAGGCCTGGGTGAGGGGATAGAGCAGCTCGTGGAGGGCGATGGGTTCGCGGGCCTCCATGCGCCTGGCGAAATCGTTGCGCTCGAGCATCTGGGCCAGGGTGAACCGGGAGGCCAGGCGGATCCAGCCCTCTCCGGCCAGGTTGCCGAACCATTCGCTGTTGAAGCGGATCCTGGTCTTCACGGGATCGAGGATCTTGAAGACCTGGGCCTTGTAGGTCTCCGCATTGGCCATGACCTCGGCCCGGCTGAGGGGGGGCCGGGTGGCCTTCTTGCCCGTGGGATCGCCGATGAGGCCCGTGAAGTCGCCGATGAGGAAGGTGACCTCGTGGCCCAGCTCCTGGAACTGGGCCATTTTGCGGATGAGCACCCCGTGGCCGAGATGCAGATCCGGGGCCGTGGGGTCGAAGCCCGTCTTGATCCGAAGGGGCCGGCCTTCCTTCAGCTTCGCCTCCAGCTGCTCGACCTTGTGGCAGGTCACGGAGCCCTTCAAAAGCAGGGCCAGGGCATCGGAGACGGAACCGGAAGCAGCAGTCATGCCTGAATCTTGGCTGAAAACCCCTGCAGGCTCAATGCGGAAGGGCCTAGAGACTTGCAGGTTTCTAGCGGACGTCGAGCTCGGCGACCTTCCGGGGCCCCTTGTCGTCGGGCTTTCGGACACTTTCGAAGGTGACGTAGACGGCCCGGCCGGACCTCGGGCTCCAGCCCACGCGCACGCGCCCGTTGAAATCGCGGTTGATCTGGAGGCCGCCGTGCTCCATGACCTCCGGGCTCAGGTCCGGGGCGGAGACGATCTCCTTGTGCCACCGGGAGGCGGCCTCCAGGAAGTCCGCCTGGCTGGGCCAGGTCTTCGCGAGGCCGGGGTTGGCGGCATAGAGGGCCTGGCAGCCCTCCGGCGATCGGAGCTGCTCCACGACGGTGCGGAAGTCTTCCCAGTCCGGGCGCATCTTGTCGAGGGCGAGGCTGAGGACCCCCTTGGCCTTCTGCTTGAACCAGTCCGGGTCGGTCTTGGCCTTGTGCCCGAGATAGGCCACCCCGCCAATGCAGGTCATGAGGACCACCAGGAAGGTGACCCCGCAGCCGAGGGCGATCTTGCCCCAGAGGGGCAGCCCCGCCCGGACGGGAACCCCGCGGCCACCGTTGTCCCAGGATGAATCCGCCATGACGGCTCCTAGAGGAGGTTGCTCGCCAGCTCGGCCAGCTTGCTCCGCTCGCCCTTCTGGAGGGTCACGTGGCCGGAGATGTCGAGGTGCTTGAAGTGCTCCGCCAGGAAACTGAGGCCGTTGGTGCTGGCGTCCACGTAGGGGTTGTCGATCTGGTGGGGGTCCCCCGTGATGATCACCTTGGTGCCCTCGCCGGCCCTGGTGAGGATGGTCTTCACCTCGTGCGGTGTGAGGTTCTGGGCCTCGTCCACCACCAGGTACTGCTTGGGGATGCTGCGGCCCCGGATGTAGGTGAGGGGCTCGACGCTGAGGTAGCCCGCCTCCTCCAGCTGGCTGGCGGTCATGGTGGTGCGGCGCCGGGCCTCGGTGTTCGCCCCCACGATGAACTCGAGGTTGTCGTAGATGGGCTGCATGTAGGGCCGCAGCTTCTCGCTGATGTCCCCGGGCAGGTACCCCAGGTCGCGGCCCATGGGCATCACGGGCCGGCTCACGAGGATCTTGTCGTAGGCCTCATCGTCCACCACCTGCTGCAGGCCCGCGGCCATGGCCATCAGGGTCTTGCCGGTCCCGGCCTTGCCCAGCAGCGTGACCACCTGGACGGTGGGGTCCAGGAGCAGTTCCATGGCGAACTGCTGCTCGCGGTTCCGGGGCTTGATGCCCCAGGGGTAGGACTCCATGCGGCGCAGGGGCCGCAGCAAGCCCTCGCCGGCCATGAACCGGGCCAGGGCCGTGTGGCTGGGGTTGGTCTGGTCCACCAGGGTGA
>CAIMBM010000002.1 GCA_903839205.1 uncultured Holophagaceae bacterium
TCACCCTGGTGCGCCGCCAGGCCTACGATGCCGTGGACGGCCATGCCGCTGCGCCCCTGGAGGCCATCGATGACATGATGCTGGCCCGGCGCGTGAAGGCGGCGGGCTTCGTCAACCGGGTGGCGCAGGGCGGTCCGGACCTGCACCTGAGAATGTACCACGGACTCCTTGAACTCGTCCGGGCCATGCGGAAGAACACCGCGGCCCTGCCTGCCTGGTGGCTGCTGCCCCTCCTGCTTCCCGCGGCCCTGGTGGTCGGCCTGGCGCCGGCCTGGCTGCCCTTCGCGGGCCATCCCATCCTCGCCCTCCTGCTCTGGCTCCTGGTGCCCGCGCTCGTGGGGGATGTGCAGCAGCGCATGACCGGTCGCCCCATGGACCTGCTCGGGGCCCTCTGGCCCCTGAATGCCGTGGTCTTCGCCGCGGGCACAGCCTGGGCCCTGTCCGACCGCCTCCGCGGCGTGAACCACTGGCGCGGCCGGGATGTCCAACTGAAATAAGGAACACCCTGGAATTCAAGAGGATGAAAGGCGGCACACAGAGGGCGCAGAAGTCCCACAGAGGACAGAGAGGAAAGCACAACTGCATCCTTCCGCTGCCAACGGTGATTCACAGGGACGGGGCCGGGTGATTCCCAGCTTGCCTCTGCAGTTCCCTACACCCTCTGCTGCTCTCTGTGTCCTCTGGGTTCCAGCATTTCTTGAGCACGACCAGCGCCTCGTTCAGGTTCCTTCGAACAGCCTCAGCGTCTCGTCCAGCTTCCGCAGGATGGCGAGGATGCGGAACGGTTCCACGGCCACATAGTCCACCGCGCCCGCGGTGAGCGCGTGGTGGCGCTTCTTGGCCTCATCCTCCTCCGTACCCGCAAGCACCACGGGCACCGGACAACCCTCCTGGTCCAGGAGCTGGCGGCAGAGCTCGAGCGGGCTGGCCAGGCGGAGCTGGTTGTGGATCACGACCAGGCGCACCCTGCCCCAGCCCTCCTCCCCGACACCGAGGTCCCTGAGCTGCGCCTTCACGGGTCCCTTGATGTGATCGAGCATGGCGAGTCCGAACTTCCGGCTCAGCGCCTCCCCCAGGCGGTGCGCGAAGTCCTCCTTCTCGGTGAGCAGCAGTACCAGGGGATCCCGGTCCACCAGCACCTTCACCATGGGCATCGCCGCCGCCCGGTTGAGGCGGGCCGTGGCTTCCTGGAAGCCCTGGGGGGAGAACGCCTCCCGGTCCTGCTGGGCCTGGCGGACCTGCTGGTCCTGGACCCAGGAGCGGTACCGGTCCAGCATTTTGGTGTCGGCCTGCTTGGAGAAGCGCAGGCCCACGAGGTTCTCGCCGAAATAGGCCACGGTGGTGGGTGCCCGCAGGCGGAGGTTGTCCTCCAGGGGGACATCCAGCAGGGACTCTTCACCCATGCGCAGGAGCTCCCGGATGTCCTGCTTGGTGTTCCTCAGGACAAGTTCAAGGCCTTCCTCGCCGAAGCTCTGCACGGTGCCGTCGATGAGCGCGTTGCGCGTGTTGGTGAAGGTGGCGGCATGGGCCTGGGCCCCCTCGCGGTCCGGGATGAAATCCGCCAGGCGGTGCATATCCGAGCGCCGGAGCACGCGGGGGATGGTGACCAGGCAGGCCTCCACGCGGTCCTGGACCTCCTGGCCCGCATGGGACACCACGCACTCGTAATCCAACCCCCGGTCCTTGAGCTTGATCGCCAGGTACTCTCCAGGTCTCAGTCCCCAGGCGCCGATCTCCTCGAAAGCCATGCGGAAGGCCAGGTGCTCACCGTCCTCGGTGAGGATCGGGAAGCCGGCCCGCTGGGATTTGTAGGCCACCTCCAGGCGGGCCCCGGCCAGACAGAGCCGCTGGAGGATCCCGCGGATGGCCGGGCCATCTTCGAGGAGGGCGGAGGACTTCGCCACTTCAGGCCCCCCCGGCCCTGGGCGTCAGCGCCCCTGGTGGCAGCCACCGCGAGAGGGCCGCATGCAGGGCCTCCACCCGGACGGGCTTGGGGACGTGGTCGTCCATGCCGGCCTTGAGGCATTTCTCCCGATCCCCGACCATGGCATTGGCGGTCATGGCCACCACCGGGAGCCGACGGCTGCCCCGCTCCCGCTCCCGGATGCGCCGGGTGGCCTCAAAGCCGTCCATCTCCGGCATCTGGCAATCCATGAGGACCAGGTCATAGGACACGCCCACGAGGGCATCCAGGGCCTCGACCCCGGTGGCCACGACATCGGCTTCGATGCCGAACCCCTTCAGGATCAGCAGCGCCACCTTCTGGTTCACGGCATTGTCTTCGGCCAGCAGCACCCGCACCTGCGTGGGTCCCGCCTGGGACCGGTGCTGCGCCCGGAAAGCGGGGCTGCTGGCCGTGGGCTCTGCGGGATCCAGGAGCCCCCGCAGGTGGCTGGGACGGGCAGGCAGGGTGAGGAAGGTCTGCACGCCCCTCCGGGCGGCGGCTTCGCGGAGTTCCGGCTGGTAGAGCGGACTCACGAACACGATGGATCCGTCTCCCGCCCCCGCCAGGGCTGAGTCCAGCGTGTCGGTGCCGCTGAGGATCAAGGCGCCTGGCCTTGCGACCGCCCGCAACCAGACCGCGGGCTCGGCCTCCCGGGGGGCCAACAAGGCCTCGACGCCCCAGGCCGCGTACTGCTCCCGGATCAGGCGCCCCGCGAACGGGGGCAACCCCATCACCAGCACCTGGGCCGAACCCGGAGGAACGGGGGATGGATGGGCCCGGAGACCGAGGCGGAGCGTGACCCAGAAGGTGCTGCCCTCGCCAGGCGCGCTGGTCACCCCGATGCCGCCCCCCATGAGTTCGGTGAGGCGCTTGCTGATGGTGAGGCCCAGTCCGGTGCCGCCGTACTTGCGCGTGGTGGAGTTGTCGCCCTGGAAGAAGGAGGTGAAGAGCCGTTCCACCACCTCCGGCTGCATGCCGATGCCCGTGTCCCGGACCTCCATCCGGATCAGCGCCTGGCCGCCCTCCCCCTGCTCGGGCCGGACCCGGACCTCCACGGAGCCCTCATGGGTGAACTTCAGGGCATTGTCCATCAGGTTGGTGAGGATCTGGCGCAGGCGGGTCGGATCACCAACCACCGCCAGGGGCGTGGCCGGGTCCAGGAAGATCCCCAGCTCCACGCCCTTGGCCTGGGCCTTCACGCCGAGGACCGCCTGCACATCCTCGATGACGGACAGCAGGTCGAAGTCCAGGGCCTCGAACTCCAGCTTGCCCGCCTCGATCTTGGAGAAGTCCAGGATGTCGTTTATGAGCGTGAGCAGGGCCTCGCCGCAGGAGCGGACGGTCTCGGCATACTGCCGCTGCTCGCCCCCCAGCGGCGTATCCAGCAGCAGGCCCGTCATGCCGATGATGCCATTCATGGGCGTGCGGATCTCGTGGCTCATGTTGGCCAGGAACTCGCTCTTGAGGCCCGACAGTTCCAGGGCCCGGTCCCGGGCGAGGGCCAGTTCCCGGGCCGCCTCTTCCAGCTTGAGTTCGGCCCGCCGGCGGTCGGTGATGTCGTGGAACTGCCAGAGGTGGCCCAGGTACTCGTCCCCCACGGCGATGGGCACGAAGTCCATGGCCATGATGCGGCCGTCCCTCAGCTCGAACTCCTCGCCCTGCATGGGCTTCTGCGCCCCTCCCAGGGCCTCCACGCGGGCCACGAATCCAGCCCGGTTCACCAGCAGGGGCAGGCATTCCTTCAGCAGCTCCCGGGTGTCGCTCTCCACGAGCACCTGGGCGGGCACGGGCACCTGGAACATGCTGCAGAAAGTCTCATTCAGGAGGGCGATCTTCCGCCCTTCGGTCTCCACCAGGATGCCAGCCTGCATGTTCTCGATGAGGGCCCGCAGCCGGCTGGTGGCCACCCGCAGGACGATCTCCGTGTGCTTGCGCTCGGTGATGTCCTTCAGGGTGCCAGACACGCCCAGGACCACTCCGTTCGCATCGAAGGCGATCCGCTGGTGGGCCTCCACCCACTTCACGTCCCCGCTGCTGGCCGGAAGGCGGAACTCGCCTTCGAAGACCGCCTGCCCCGTATCCACGGTGTAGCTGAGGAGGTTCAGGTAGCGGGGGCGATCCGCCGCATGCAGGAATTCCAGGAAGGGACTGCCCAGGCTTGCCTCGATGGGGAAGCCCGTGAGCTCGGTCCAGGCCGGGTTCAGGAAGGACCACTGCCCCTGCCGGTCGATCTGGAAGACCACTTCCTTCAGGTCGTCCACCAGGGCGCGGTAGCGGTCAGCCTCGGCCTGGACCAGGGCCAGCCGGGCCTCTGGGGTCAGGGCCGCATCAGAATGGGGGGGCGTGGGGGAATCCATGGACATGCCCCTCTTTCTTCGGCCACTTTGGCCGGAAGCGTGAAAAAAGATTTCTTGTTTTTTTCGCTTTTTGCCCCATCCTGGAAGCATCCTTCTGGAGGAACCCATGGCCGCGACCGAGCAGGACGATCGCCTCAAAGCTCTCACCCGCACGGTGGCTGACATCGAGCGGGCCTTCGGCAAGGGCTCCATCATGAAGCTGGGCGACCGCATGAGCCCCTCCGAGGGCATCGAGGTCATCAGCACCGGGTCCATCGCCCTGGACGCGGCCCTGGGCGTGGGCGGCGTCCCCAAGGGCCGGGTCGTCGAGGTCTACGGCCCCGAGGCCAGCGGCAAGACCACCCTGGCCCTCCACATGGTGGCCCAGGCCCAGAAGAAGGGCGGCCTCGCCGCCTACATCGACGCCGAGCACGCGCTCGACCCCGAATACGCCCAGAAGCTTGGCGTGGATGTGGCCAACCTCTTCATCAGCCAGCCCGACAGCGGCGAACAGGCCCTGGAGATCTGCGACCAGCTGGTGCGTAGCGGCGCCCTGGACATCATCGTCATCGACTCCGTGGCGGCCCTGGTACCCAAGGCCGAGATTGACGGCGAGATGGGCGACAGCCACGTGGGCCTGCAGGCCCGGCTCATGAGCCAGGCGTTGCGCAAGATGACCGGCACCATCAGCAAGACCCACACCTGCGTGGTCTTCATCAACCAGATCCGCATGAAGATCGGCGTCA
>CAIMBM010000003.1 GCA_903839205.1 uncultured Holophagaceae bacterium
CAATAACCCTTTCCGTGCAGGTGACCATGCTTCCTCTGTCCCAGTCCTCTGGTTACGCGGTCCTGGCCATGAGCTGCCTCGAGGATCCGGGCGGCAAGCCCACCCTCGTGGTGGATGTGGCGGCCCAGACCGGCTTCCCCCGCCCCTACCTCTCCAAGATGATCCACAAGCTCGCCAAGGTGGGCCTGGTGATGGCCAAGCGCGGCAACAAGGGCGGCGTGGTGCTGGCCCTGGCCGCCCACGAGATCACCCTGGACATCATCGCCGAGGCCGTGGACGGCTCCGAGTGGCGGAACCAGTGCCTGCTCGGCTTCAAGGACTGCTCCGACGAACGGGCCTGCCCTTCCCACACCTTCTGGAAGGCGGAGCGGGACCACATCCACCGCTGCCTGAAGGACATCTCCCTCGAGGAGATCCGCACCTTCGAGCACCAGAGCCGCACTTGGCGTCTCGCGGATGCCCTGCCCGAGCGGAAGGCCAAGCCCCGCGCCAAGAAGGCCGCCAAGCCCGCCGCCAAGAAGCCCGCGGTCAAGCGGGTCGCCAAGAAGGTCTGAACGCGCCCTGCCCCCCTCACAGGCCGCCGCTGGGCGGCCTGTGTTTTTGGGGGAGAACCCAGCCGGAAACCGTCCGGGATTCTGGAGGAACGGCTCAGTGGCCGCTGGCCGTCGCCAAGGGGACGGTCGGGGCGCCCTGGGGCGGTTCGCTCAGGGGCCCCGCCAGGCCATGGTTCGCCCGGAAGCGGTCCACCCCGTCATCGTGGTTCTGCACCAGGTCCGCCAAGGTCACCGAGCGCAGGCGGGCCAGGATCTGTTCCAGGGTCTCCTGCCAGAAGTCGTGCAGCACGCAGGGGGCATCGCCCCCGCAGCCCAGCAGGCCCATGAGGCAGCGCTTGCGCCAGGCCACGCCGTCGATGGCCTCGGACAGGTCCTCCAGGGTGATCTCGGTCGAGGGTCGGGCCAGGACCACGCCCCCATGGTGCCCCCGGCGGGCCACCACCAGGCCCTTCTTGGCCAGTTTGTGGATGAGCTTGGACAGGTAGGAACGGGGAATGCCGGTGTATTCGGCCACCTCTTCCACCAGGACCGGAAGGCCGCCCGGTTCCTGGAGGCACCGCAAGGCCCGCACCGCATAACCCGTGGTCTGGGATAATGGCAACATCCTGACCTCCGAGAAAGAGCCTGCTAGAACACGTCTTACCAATGATGATCTTCCGGTAATCTAATGTGTCAACCATCCTTGTGATCTGCATCACTCCGGCAGCCCCGGGGCGACCAGGAAGCAATCCAACCAAGAAGGAAGCCCTCCGGGAGAGGGCTTCGAGCCAGGGCTTCCCCTTCGGGCGGGGCCCTATTTGAGGGTCACCTTCACCCGGCTGCGCAGGGTCTGGTAGAGGTCCATGGGGAGTACGTGCTTGACGACGAGATCCGCCTTGGTCCTGTAGGGCCGCCCGGCGAGGATCGCGTCCGCGTAGGCGTCCGTGAGGCCCGGGAGCTTCTTCAGTTCTGCCTTGGTGGCGTGGTTGAGGTCGAGGGCCCTGGCCACCTCCGCGGCCTTGGCCTTGGCCGCCGCGGCAGCCTTGGCCTTGGTCCTGACCGAAGGCTGTTTTGCCTGAGTTTTGAGCTGAGCCTCCGACAGGATTTTCGGGGCGGGCTGCGGCTTGGCCGGGGCGTTCCCTTCCTGGGCGGATGACCAGGCCGCGCAGCCGAACCCCACCGCAAGGGCAAGAATCGACCTAATTATGTTTCTATTCACGATTTACCCCACAATAACCATAACAATCTCAATCCTGTTTCACCTGGGCGTCAATCCACAGGGCCTAACGCAAAGGAACCCGTCAGCCCGTGGGCTGCCGGGTCCCTTCGTGGTAATGGCGACCTCCTGGGGCCCAGCGAACCGGGCCCCGAGGTCGGACCCTTAGAAATTCATGTGGACGGCTTTGATGTCTACGATGCCGCCACTGCCGTGGCAGATCAGGCACTGTTCGTTATTCACGATAGGAACCGTGTTGACGCCGGCCACTGAGGTCGTGACGGTGCTACGGGCCACGTTTAGATAGCCACCGTTGCCGACGATGTGGGCCCGATCAGTGGCCGAGTCGTGGCAAGCGTAACAAGCCGAGGCGATCGGCGAGTTCACCAAAGTGGTCGGTTCGGGTTCAAGCGTCCCACCCACAGGGATGGTTGCAGCTACTCCCATCCAGGTGATGCCACTAGACTTGACGGCGGTGGTTGAGTTGATCTGGAGGCCCTGGCCGTAGTTCACGCCAGGCGTGACGAACGGAGACACGTAGGTCTTCGTGGAGTCATAGGCCGAGGGGGTTACAAGCGCCGGAGGGGTTGCGGTAGCGGTAAAGGTACCGCTGGCAATGGTTGTCCAGAGTAGTTTCGGCAGAGCGGCGGCATTGGTACTGTTGCTGAAGTCGTAGGAGCCCGGGACGTGGCAGGCCTCGCAGTTGTTGAGGATTGCGGGGTAGGTGACGTTCCAGTATTCGTGGGACGTCTGCCAGGTGTACGGGGTGGTGCGCTTGCTACCGGAGTGGATGGAGTGCACCACTTCCTTGATGTTGTAGCCCCAGCCCGAATCCACGCCGTTGACGTTGTGACAGAAGGTGCAGGTGGGGGAATCATTGCGCTGGCCATCATGGAAGACGCTGCTGGTGAAGACACCCAGGTTCAGGTGGCAGGCGTTGCACTTTGCCGTGGTGACGATGGACCGGCGAGGGGACACGTTGGCCGAGCCGCCAACCGCCATGTATTGGTTGGGGTTAGGCACACAGAGACCGCCCTGGAAAGGAGCCGCCTGGCTGGTGCCGCCAATAACGGCGACATTGAAGGGGAAGGCCGGAAGGTTGGTCTGAGTGAGTTGGAGGGAATCGGTGGCACCATCACCGGTGGTGCCGGCGGCGACCACGCCGTAGAAATAGCCGATGCCGCCCGTGATCATCGTGGCATTTGCAGGGACGGTGACGCCCGCTAGGGTGGCGGTATAGAAGCCGTTCGCATCGGGGCCCGTAAAGGTGGACCCGGCGGCGGCGCCACCCCGCCAGAGCTTGCGGAGGTTGACGCTGACGCTGGAGTTCCAGTCGGCGGGCTTGGGGAGGCCGTCCTGCGGAACCGCAAAGGCCATGTAGAGGTTGGGGCTACCCGCGTAGCCGGTCATCATCTCGGCGGCGGGGGTCTGAGCGGCCGTCCAGGTGTTGAAGACCACGGGAGTGACGCCGTCCTGCAGGAACTGGAAGACCCAAACAGGCTGGCGGCTGGCATTGACGGAGACGGACTTGATATTCCACTTGAACCAGTGGGCCCCTGCGGGCAGGTTGTTGAGGTCAGCTGCCACGTAGGAGGCGTTGGTGTGGGTGTTCGACGCCACGCCACCCTGGGCCACGGTGAGGCCACCGTTGGTGAGATCGGGCGCGGCAGCCGGGGTGTGGTAGACCTGGATGGCGGCAGCGCTGTGGCAGCTCACGCACTTCGAGTCGTCGGCCTGGGCCCCGCCAGCGTGGTTGGCGCCGGTGATGAAGTTATCCGCGTCATGGCAGGCGCCGCAAGCCAGGCGGCTGGGAACTGAGTTCCAGTTGCCGCCCAGGGGCGTCACATCTGAATTCTCTGGGACAGCCACGCCCGTGTGGCACATCTGGCAATTGGCGATGTGCTGGGGATAGGTGACGGTGTTGTAGAGCAGGAACTGGTTGTAGCCCTGGTAGTAGAGGTTCTCGCCCATGTGGAGCTTGTGAACCATGTTCGGGAAGTTGGCTAGCGCCATGCCGTACAATTTTTGGGTGCTGCCGTAATAGCCATTGGCAACCAGGGTGGTGCCGGAGGTGGGCAGGGATTCACCGCTGGCGTACTTCAGCTGATCCGTGTGGCAGACGACGCAGAGGTGGGTGTCCGTGATCGCGGGGAAGAAGTCCGCATGCATCGAGAGCTTGGTGTGGCAGTTGTTGCAGGAGCCGGTGTCGACGATGACCCGATCCGTGTCCGTGGCGGCCACAGGCATGCCGGTGGAAGGGATGAAGTCATAGTAGAGGTTGGCACCCGATCCAATCGGGGTGGTGGAACCGAACTGGTTCCCGCCCGCTGTGATGATCAGTCGGTGAGTCAGGGTGGGGACGAAGGTCAGATCATCCAGATCAGACTCGACGTTGGCACCGGTGTAGGTTGCTGCATCCGCGTAGCTCTTTGCCTTGGTGACGTCCAGGGCAAAGGTATAGGTGTAGGTGCCATCATTGTTGTCGATCATCACGCCGCTGTTTTCCGGATCATCGAAGCCGGGCACAGCGACTTGGCCAGCCGCGGGGGTCTGCACGACGAAGTAGTTCACCCAGCGGCTGGGGCTGCCGTTGGCTCCTGGAACCAGCTTGGCCATGCTGAAGCCAAAGTTGGGGTAATTGCCCGTAGCGTTCTTCTGGGCCAGGCCGGTGATCGCTACGCCCGCGCTATTGGTGATAGAAAAGGTCACGACGGGCTGGCCGGATACGGTGACGCTCTTGATAGCTCCCGTGAGGCTGAGGCTGCTCCAGTCGCTGGCGCTCAGCTTGGCGGCATTGATGGTAACAATGCCGTTGGTGCCGTTGGTGCCGTTGGTGCCGTTGGTGCCGTTGAGGCCGGCGATGCCGTTCTGTCCATTCGCGCCCGAAGATCCATTGCAGCCGATCAGGACGAGAGCGACTGCGGTGGAGGCGAGCAGCCCGCAGAGTTGGTTGAGAGGTCGGTGTTTCATATGCCGGATCTCCTGGTTGGTGAGTGGTGAAACGTGGGCGGGTAGGTTCTTTTCGAGGCGAGTTGTGAGGTTCCTGCGTGGGGGGGATGGCTAGAAGACCGAGGCGAACTAGAGGATCAGTGGGTCGCATATAAAGCTAGGCTCGTAATCTTCAACTCAAAAGAGGAAAGATGATTTTCCTTGTTGCTTCTATAATTAAAAAAACTTCTGTAATGACTGAGGCGTGACAACAAATGAAGTATTTTTATTTGTTGTTATATTTTATTTTATAATTATTTTTATTGGTATTTTTAAGCCATTGTTTGTTTCATATGGTTTTTATTGGCACCTCAGTGCTGATGCTTTTGTGACCTAGGGCACGACGAGCGTCGATGCCTTGGGCGCTCGCCCCGGGGAGCGGATCCCAACGAAAAAAGCCCCCATGCTGGGGGCTCAAGCTTCGCGATCCCAACCAGGATCATTTCGAGGAAATGTACTTCGCCGCCACCTGATCATGAAGTCCCTGGTAGACCCCCATCGGGAGGACGCTCTTGGTCACGAGATCGGCCTTCGACCGGTAGGGGCGATGGGCGATGACTGCGTCCGCAAGGGCGTCGGTGATGCCCGGAAGCTTCTTCAACTCGGCTTTGCTGGCCCGGTTGAGGTCGAGAGACTTGGCCTCGGCAGCGGCCTTGGCCGCGCGCTGCTTCTCCTGGGACCTGGCCTTCGCCTTGGCAGCTTTCGCTGCCTCAATGGCGCGCTTCCGCTCCAGGCGCAAGGCCTTGGCGTCCTTGTCCTGGGCTGCCTGGGAAGGGACTTTCTCTGGGGCTGGTGCGACCTTATCTTGGGCGAAGGATCTGACTGCCAAGACCATGCCTATCGCAAGGGCAATCATTGTTTTGACTATGTTCTTGTTCATCTTAAATCTCCAGACGACCAGCCTAGTTTTGATCGAGTCCCTCTTGCGCGTCAAGCCGCGGTACCCCATGCAAAGGGACCCGGTAGCCTGGGGGCTTCCGGGTCCCTGCTTGGTGACCAGCGGGGCCCGGCGAACCGGGCCCCGGAGTCAGGCTAGTTGAAGTTCATGTGGACGACCTTGATGTCCGCGACAGCACCGGAGCCATGGCAGATCAGGCACTGCTCATTGGCGACCAGATTGCCCGTGGGCCAGTCGTACTTGGGAGCCGCGACAGTGCCGACGTTGACGGGCGTGCCCAGAGTGTTGCCACCCAGGACGTACCGATCGCCGTAGAACACACCACCGTTGCCCCGGAAGTGGGCGACGGCCTGCTGGGTATCATGGCAAGCGGAGCAGGCGCCGGTGATCGGCGACGTGACCAGGGAACCGGTGAGACCGGTGGTCGGAGCCGTCAAGGTCGTGGTCTGCGTGGCAACAGAGGCCGGAACATAAGTCCAGGCTCCACCGTTGGTGGTGGGGGCGCTCCAGGCGGCGTTGGAGCCGTAGGTCGCCGAGGTGGAGATCCAGGGGGAGTAGTAGCCAGTGCCCGCCGTGGTGGCGGTGCCAGTCACGGGGGTGGCGGGAGCGGCGTAGGCGACGCCGAGGGCGGCAGCCTGGGACACGCTCGTGGGAATCGAGTAATTGGTGGTGATGCCACCGCTGACCTTCTGTAGAGGATAAGAGGCCGTGGGGGCAGTGGCGAGAGTGCCCTTGGCGACGGTTTCCCACAGCAGGTAGGGGATCTGGGCTGCATTGGTGCTGTTGCTGAAGTCGTAGGAGCCGGGCACGTGGCAGGCTTCACAGTTGTTCAGGAGACCCGGGTAGACGATGTTGTAGAACTGGGCACCCTGAGCTTCAGGCGTGTAGGGGTTGTCGCGCATGGTGCCGGCATGGAGCGCGTGGATCCAGGTCTTGGTGTTGTAGGAGAAGGCCGTGCCATCAATGCCGGTGGTGTTGTGGCAGATGACACAGCTGGCGCCGTCGTTACCGTCGCCGATGCCAACGCTGTGGAAGTTGTTCGACGTAGTGGTGGCAGTGAAGGCCCCCAGGGTGCCGTGACAGATGTTGCAGGCATCAACCTTGATGATGGTGCGGCGGGACAGGACTGGGATTTTGCCCAAGCCTGCACCGGCCACGTTCATCAACTGGACGCGGCTGGGAATGATCAGTCCGCCGGTCGGAAGTGCGGTGTAGCTGTTCGCGTTGTAGGTGAAGTCCATCTGGGTGAACGGAGCCGAGTTCACGGCAGGTGCCACAGGAGGATTGAAGCTGGAAATGAGGTTGGGATCCGACTTAGCGGCTGTGAGGTCCGTCTCAGTCAGCATACCGAGACCGATACCCATGGAAACCACGCCAGTGCCGGCGGGTAGCGTGTAGCCCGTGGCGGTGATGGTATAGGTCGAATTGCCATTGTCCTTCCATGTGATCGGAAGGGTGGCGGCGGCCGCAGCGCCGCTCCAGATGCTCTTCAGGGTAGGCGTAGCCCGGAAGTTGTAGTCGGCAGGCGTGATGCCATCCTGCGGGAGGCCCGCGATCAGGATAAAGTCAGGCGCATTGGTATTGGCGCCGAACAGGTTGTTCACGAAGGGCGCGCTGGCCGGGAACATATCGACCTGCGTGGTCGTGCCCGGGAGGGTTGCGGGTGGGGCGTTCAGCGTGATGGCCTTGCCGTCCATCAGGATGCTGAAGGTCAGGCTCGGCACGCCAGCGGTAACCTTGGCAGAGATGAGGTTCCAACTGATGGTGTGAGCGCCCTTGGGCAGGTTGGCAGTATTGGTGGCCTGGTAGCTGTTGCTCTGCATGCCGCCATGGGCAGGGGCGATGTTGGTGCCGGCCTGCAAGGGCGTCCATACGGGCGTGTGGTAGACGGCGATCGCTGCGGCGGTATGGCAGAGGCTGCAGAGGTGGTCGTCGGCGGTGTCCGTGGCAGGCACGTTGCTGCCATGGGTCTGGGTGAAGTCCACGTTGTCGTGGCAGGCGCCGCAAGCCAGACGGCTGGGCACGTTCATCCAGTTGTCGCCCTGGGCCGTCTGGGGCGCCACGGGAGGCGCATCCAGGACCGCGCTCGCGGGCTGGTTGGTGTGGCAGGTCTGGCAGTTGCGGATGTCCTGGGGATAGCGGATCCCGTTGAAACCGATGCTGGCGTAGTTGTAGCCAGTGTTGGAGAGATTCTCACCCATATGGATCTGGTGGATGAAGGCGGGGAAGTTGCCGGCCGCCAGGCCATTGATCTTGGTGTTGCTGGTGCTGCCGGTCGGGGGCGTGACGACGCCAGCGACGATGGTCGAGTTGGCGCTGCCGTACTTCCGCTGGTCGGTGTGGCAGACCACGCAGAAGTTGGGGTCCACGCGGTTGCCGCCGTGGACTTCCAGGCGGGTGTGGCAGGCGTTGCAGGCGGCCACATTCACGACGGTCCGGCCCGTGTCCGTGGCGGCAATGGCCTTGCCCGTGGCGGGGATGAAGTCATAGGTGATGTTGGCGGGATTCAGGATCTCGACGGCGGTTGCACCAGCGACAGCGGTGGGGGTGTTAGTGCCAGTGCCACGGGCAGTGCCGCCCACCTGAATGGCGACGCGGTGGGTCAGGGTCGGCTGGTAGGAGACATCGCCCAGGTCCGCCTCGGCGTTAGGGGCGGTGTAGGTGGCGGCGTCCAGGATGGCCTTCACCTGGGTGACATCACGCCGGAAAGTGTACTGGTAGGTGCCGTCGCCGTTGTCCACCAGGGTGCCGATGTTGTCGGTGGAGGGCTTGGAGGGCGTGAAGGACGTGGTGGTGGTGGGGGAGGAGGTGACGATGTAGCTCACCCACTGGGTGGTGCCGGGGCCGGTGCCGGGTCCCAGCTTCGCGATGGAGAAGGCGAGGTTGGCATAGCCGGGGTACTTGGCCGTGGCCGACTGGGAGGTGAAGCCCAGGCCGACGACGGGGGTGCCGTTGGCGTCGGTCACGCTGAAGTTGACGATGGGCGTGCCCTTGCTCATGTCGACGCTGCTGACGGCGCCCTGGAAGGACGTGGCGCCCCACTCGGCCGGGGTCAGGTTGGCGGCATTGATGACGACCATGGCGTTGGTGCCGTTGGTGCCATTGGTGCCGTTGGTGCCGTTGATGCCGTTGGTGCCGGCCTTGCCGTCTTGCCCGGCGCTGCCGTTGCAACCGATCAGCACGAGGGCGACCGCTGCGGTGGCCAGAAGCCCGCAGAGCTGTTTCAGAGGACGATGCTTCATGTTCGGTTCTCCCTATTCAGGTGGTGAAGTGTGGGTGAGCGGGGTGGGGTTGCAAGTGTGGCTTCATAGATGGGATGGGGCACCTCCTGGGAAGCTGAAGGCCGTGGATTCCGATCGGAGTCCTCAGTGGGTCAGCGTCTTGCCAGCAGCGGCGGTGGTTGCGGGGAAGGCGTTGGTGTGGCAGAGGGTGCCGTTGAAGCAGCCCGGGGCCGCTCCCGCCGCGGCGGGCGTGAGGGGCTTGATGTCCGAGTTCGCGCCACCCGTGTGGCACTGGGCGCAGGCCGGAGCATTGGCCTGATCGGTCGCACTATGGGAAGAATTCACCCAGCTGGGGTCGTCCCAGGGCTTGGGCGGGTGGGGCGCCGTGGTGTGGCAGGACTTGCAGGACACGGCGATGCCGTCGGTGTAGTTCGGGCCGTGGCACTTCTGGCAGTGGCTGAAGCCCGCCATGACCGGCACGGTGGTGTCATTGGTCGCCACCGGGGCCAGCTGGGCGCCGTTGCGGCCGTGCTGCAGGTGGTCGGCCCACCCGGAGAGCGGATGGAGGACGAGGCCGCTGGTGTGGCAGCCGAAGCAGCTCACGCCGGAGATGCCGCCGGCCTGGGTGGGATCCGTGGTGGATCCGTGGCAGGTCCGGCACTGGTCGGGGTCCTGGGAGTAGCCCACATAGTGGACCTGGAGCCAGTTGGCGGGATGCTGGCCGGAGGCGGTGCTCAGCGGCGCGGCGGGACCGGCGCTTCCCGCGCAGCCCCAGGTGAGGACCGCGAGGAGCATCGCGAAACAACTACCCGCCATCCATTTAATTTTGTTCATGGTGTTCCCCTTCGATACTCAGCGGATGACTACCGATGACAGGCGCGGCACTGGTCGTTGTTGGCACGGCCGTGGCACCTGTAGCAGCTTGACGGATCCAGCTTCCCTTCAATCTTGTGCAGGGTCAGGAAATCCCCCCGGTGCGGCGTGTCGCGGTCAGGACGGTCGGCCAGCAGCTTCGCGGGCTTCATGGGCACCTTCCCGCCATGGCAGTCGATGCAGAAGGACGGTGCGTGGCAGACCGCGCAGGTGTTGGAATCCTGGGTGGCCTGGAAGCGGTGGTTCTTCACGAAGGCGGGCGTGTGGTCGAAGGTGGCGTAGGTCTTGAGGGCACCCTTGGCCAGGTCGTTGCTGTGGCATTCCGTGCAGATGGGCCGGCCTGCACCCAGTGCGTAGTTGTGGGTCGGCGTGAAGCTCGCCTCGGGTGACACGAGGCCGCAGGCCGTCATCATGCCGAGGCCCAGCACAAGGGCCAGGACCTGGAGAATGGTGTTTCGGGCCATCACTGACCTCCCTTCTTAGCGGAGCCGAACCGATATTCGGCCTTCAACAGCCCCTGGGTCTCATGCTTGGCCACGGGGTTGGTTCCGTAGGTGACATCGCCGGACACCTTGATGTTCGCGGTGGCCTGGTAGCCCAGCGAGCCCACGACTTCGTAGACGTTCTGCACGCCGGCCAGGTAGGGGTTGCCGCTGTCGTAGCGCTGGAGGATGCCATCCAGGCTGGCCGAGAACTGGCCCTTGGTGACCAGGGTCCAGATGCGTGCTTCCTTGTAGCTGAGGCTCAGGTAGGGCGTGGAGGGATCCACGAACTTGGTGTCCACGGCATTCACGATGTGGCCACCCAGGCCGAAGAGCACGGCCTTCTCATTGAAAGTCCAGCGCATCTCACCGCCGAGGCGGTTGGAGTCGCCGAAGGTCTCGCGGTGCGTGTGGCGGTAGTCGCCCACCAGCTGGAAGTTGGCTTCGGTGGTCCAGGTGACCTTGCCGCCCCAGCCGCGGAACATGTCGTGATCGTCCTGCCTGAACAGGGAGGGCATGTTCGAGCCCGCGAAGTAGGCGAAGAAGTTCCGCTCAGCAAAGTTGCCGGTCACGGCGACCTGGCTTCCAATCCTCCAGGTGGCCGAGTAGTCATGCTCAGCGATGTCGTTGTGCGCGGGAGCCCCCGGCGCGACCTCGGGGTGCTTCGCCACGTCGAACACCGTCCGGCCGCGGAGGTCGAAGGAGGTGGTGGGCGTGAGCAGGAGGTCCAGGCCCACCTGCCGGCGGGTGAAGTCCTCGGTGGTCGGCTGCGGCAGGTTCTGGGCGGCGTGGGTGCCATCCTCAAGGTAGGACAGACCGATCTCAGTGACCTGCGGGAGGCGCCAGGCCAGCCGGGTCCCGAAGATGAAATCCTTCTGGAAGTCGTAGTTGAGCTGGGAGGAGAGGTCCTGCGTGTGGTAGAGGACGGGCCTCCCGCCGAAGGCGGAAATGCTGAACCCGCCGCGGAGGTCGGTCCGGGCGCTGACCCCATCCACCTGCTCGAAGCCGGTGCCCTGGTTGATCGCGAAACGGCCGGCCTTGATCTCGGCGTTCGCCTGGTCGAACCGGTACTGGAGGTAGCCGAAGCTCAGGTAGCCACCGGAGTAGCTGCCGTTGGGCGACCCGTTGTAGATGGTCGGGCTGGAATCGCCGAAGTCCTTCACGCCCCAGCCGAAGAGGTGCAGCGACAGGTTGTCGGAGCCCAGCTTGGTGGCGTCGATGCCCAGGTACTGGGTCGCGGCGGTGTAGGTGGCCTGCTCGGAGCCGGGGATGTTCTGCTTCCAGATCTCCGCCATGGTGGTGCCATAGAGGCTGACCTCCTGACCCCAGGCAGTGGCAGACAGCAGGGTGGCGAGCAGGGCCACGTAGGTGTGTCGTTTCATGATTCGCCTCATCTCGCAATGCGCAGTGCGCTGGGCCGTTCTAAAAGACGAGTGGTGCGGGAAAGCCGATTCCAGCTTGGTTCCAGTGGTGGGTGGTGCCTTGCAGAGCTTCCTGGAATCGACGGGGATGTAGCAGATGTACGGGTCAAGAACGACACTAGGCCGGAATTCAATCGACCTCAAGAGAGTGAATCATTTTTACTACATGCATCTATGGTTTATTAGACCTAGACGATAACATTCGTGTGACGCTTTTGATGATTTTGTAAATATTGACTTTAAACATTATATAAACTAATTGAATGGTAAAATTCCGTTGAATTCCTTCTCTATGTACCGCCCGGAACGGAGGAGGTGAGACAAAGTTGTGACTTGGGGCACTAGGCAAGGGATCCCGGGTTCCCCCCTCCCTTTGCCGGGGGTCGGCAAGGGCCTGTGACACCCTGCACAGCTCGCGGGGCGGGGGCCCCGTGTGACCCGTGGCACTGGGGGTGCTCACCATACTTATTGCTTTGAAAAGATGGAGGCTTGCATGGGTCAGAGCACCCTGGCGCTGGGCGTGGAAGTGGTGGGATGCGCCGCCTTCGACGCCGGCATCAAGGGCGCGTTCGGGTATCCGGGCACGCCCTCTACGGAAGGATTCGAGTTCGTCGAGGCCATGATCCAGGCCGAGCCCGCCGGGCGGGTGGCCCGCTGGGCCGCCAATGAGAAGGTGGCCTACGACCTGGCCCTGGGCGTGAGCTACGCCGGACACCGGGCCCTGGTGTCCATGAAACACGTGGGCCTGAACGTCGCCATGGACGCCTACACCAACTCGGCCCTCACCGGCGTCCGG
>CAIMBM010000004.1 GCA_903839205.1 uncultured Holophagaceae bacterium
CCCGGCCTTCAGGGGTGTCTGAGTGAAGGGCAGGAAGACCTCGGGGCGGTACGGCTGGCCCTCCTCATAGATGCGAAAGAGGGAAAAGTCCAGGTTCCAGCGGGGGTAGGTGTAGTTGTCCGGGTCGCCGCCGAAGCTGGCCACCTGCACCTCCGGTGCCGCCACCAGGCGCACGTCCTTGAACTTGCGGTAGCGGTAGAGCCAGTACTCGCCGCCCTGGTACAGCGTGACTGGTTCACAAGTGAGCCCCGTCTTGGCTTCTTCAGCTTTCCGGATTTCAGCCAGGGCGTTGCGGCGGGCTGTGAG
This sequence comes from uncultured Holophagaceae bacterium, assembly GCA_903839205.1. Taxonomy (GTDB): domain Bacteria; phylum Acidobacteriota; class Holophagae; order Holophagales; family Holophagaceae; genus Geothrix. The sequence continues at coordinate 307 of CAIMBM010000004.1, forward strand.
GGCATCCTTGTCGGCCGTACCAGGTTTCACGGCGGCGTTCACTTGGACAGTGACGTTCTCCGTGGACACCAGCATCATCAGCTCGAGGCCCGCAACCTTGAGCTCCTGGTCCCGGCGGTTGGCCACGAAGCCGTCCTTCACGAGATCCGTCTGGGCGCTGGAGACCTGGGCGATGGCGCTGCGCCCCACATGGTGGTTCGTCACCACCAACCCATCGCGGCTGACGAAGGCGCCGGTGCCGCCGGGAAAGCGGAGCGTGGCGAGCTGGAGGTTCTTCAACCAGGCCGTGTCGAGCGCCACGCCGTACTTCGCCTTGATCTGCTGGACGGGGATGTTGTCGAAGGTCCACATGCCTTCGTCCGCCCGCAGCGTGGGCAGGACAAGCAGCAGGGCGAGAGTGATCAGGCGCATGGGTGACTCCGGAGAGAAAGAAGAAACCACGAAGACCACCAAGACCACCAAGACCACGAAGAGAAACAGGTCTCCTTCGTGGTCCTCTCGGCATCGGCCTCGCCAACGCACGAGACAAAATGACTGCTCCCGTCTTCGTGGTGAGAAGTCATTATTTCCCGCTCAGTTCCAAAACAAGGCCCTTGGCGTCGTAGATCTTGTCCAGCGCCTCCACGATGGCCCGGGTGTCGACGGAGATACAGCGGTTCATGCGCGGGTCGAAGTAGAAACGCCCCGCGTTGCTTTCGATGTTGCCGTCGAAGGCCAGCCCCACCAGCTCGCCCCGCTTGTCCACCACGGGGCTGCCGGAGTTCCCGCCGATGATGTCGTTGCTTGAGATGAAGTTGTAGGGCGTGAACAGGTTCAGCTTGTCCCGGCGCTCAAGCCACCGGGCCGGGAGCTCCCAGGAGCCTTCCTCAGCCTTCGGGCCCCAGGCCGCGGCGCGATCGTACATGCCGGCGAAGGTGGTGAAGGGCTGGGCCAAGGTGCCCGCGCTCGGATAGGTTTCCACCAATCCGTAGGACAGGCGCAGCGTGAAGGTGGCATCGGGGTAGGTGGAGGTGCCATAGACGGCGAACCGGACCTTCGCGATCCGCGTGAGATTTTCCGTGATCACCGACTGGAGCGCCTGCTGCCGGTGCTGGACTGCCTCCAGCCTGGGGGACAGCCGACGGGCCAGGTCCAGGGCCGGATCGCTGCTTGCCAGGATGGCCCTGGGATCGCCCTCAACCAGGGCCCGGCGTACCGACGGATCCCCGATCCGCGAGCCTGCGACCAGCTCCTTGGCCGCAGCCTCGGGGGACTTGCCCCCGAGCAGGAGCTGGGTGATGGGGTGCTCGGCGCCGAGTTCCTGAAGAGCCGAAACCATCAGGCTCTGGAGGGCCAGGAACTCGCGCCCGGCCTCCACGGACCTGTCCCCCCGCGCCCGCCCCCGCAGGACCGCGAGGGCCTTCTCATCCTGATACTGTGGGGATCGTTGCCCCGCAGGCTTGGCCATCTCTGCCGCATAGCGGTGCAGCGCAAGGGCCGTACCCAGCAGGTCGCCGCGAAGGGAGCCCGCCAGCGAAACTTCCCGGGCGATGGCCTTCTGCTGGGCGACGGCCTCTTCGATCTTCGTCCAGCTCTGGCCGGCCAGCGCCTTCAGCCTGGGGTCCGCATCCACCCTGGCGCGGAGCTCCTTTTCGGCCTCGGCGACCCTGGCCATGGCGGCCGCATCCCTCAGTCCATCCGTCTCCCCCACGGCCACCTTGTAGCTGTTCTCGATCCCCATGAGCTGGTCCGAGACGAGGCGCGACTGTTCCTTCCCCTGGGCCGCATAGGCGTGGAGCGCGGCCCGGCCGCGGTCCAGGGTCCGCATGAGGAGCGGATTGGTCACGTCCCGCTTGGCCTCCATCTGAGCCAGCGTCTCCAGCCGCGAGGTGCGGCCCGGATGTCCCACGGTGAGGGTCAGGTCCCCATAGCGGATGCCCTGGCTGCCCCAGGCGAGGTGGTGGGGGGGCGCGTAGGGCTTGCCGTCCTCGTAGACCCGGAAGAGGCTGAAGTCCAGGTCCTGTCGGGGCCAGCTGAAGTTGTCCCAGTCCTGGCCGAACTGAGCCACGCTGTACTCGGGAGACATCACCAGCCGCACGTCCGTGTGCTTCTTGTAGCGGTAGATCCACACTTGGCCACCCTGGTAGAGGGACACGGGCTGGCAGTCGAGACCGGTTTTCGCGCCCTGTTCCTTGACGAGGGCCTCAAGGGCCGTGGCCCTGGCCTTCGCCGCCACGGGCTCGTCGGCTCCAACCGGAACGGCCTGGTCGATGCGCTCCGTGACGTTTTCCATCTCCAGGAGGGTGAACAGCGCCAGCCCCGGTACCCGGATTTCCTGTTCCCGGCCGGCCGCGACAAATCCGTTCTTCACATAGTCGTGCTGGGCGTCGGAGACGGACTGGGTCCAGTGGTGGCCCACATGGTGGTTCGTCAGGACCAGGCCATCTCGGCTCACGAAGGATCCGGAACCCTCGGGGAAGCGGACGGCCGACAAGCGCACATGGTCCACCCAGGCCTGATCAGGAGCCCACCCGTACTTCGCCTGCATCTTCTTGGTGGGCAGGTTGTCGAAGGTCCACATGCCCTCGTCCGCATGCAGCACGGGCAGGACGAGCAGCAGGGCCAAAGCATTGAGGCGCACGGGAACTCCAAGGAAAATGATCAATCCACAGATTCCACAGATGACACAGATTCAA
>CAIMBM010000005.1 GCA_903839205.1 uncultured Holophagaceae bacterium
CTGGCTTCAGTGGTGGTCCCGGAGCGACTCGAACGCCCGACCCTCAGATTCGTAGTCTGATGCTCTATCCAGCTGAGCTACGGGACCGCATTGAAAGAACGATTCTACCGGATCTGCGCGGGGTGTCCATCCCAAAGGCTCAGAGGCTCCGTGACAGAGGCTTCGCAGGGCAGGCCGGTGAGCTCCGTGGCGAGCTGGGCCATGAGCAGCCGGGCCGTCGTGAGCTTCCCGCCCAGGACCAGCGTCAGATTAGGTAACCGGTCATGGCGCTGGAGCATGGCTCCGCGACTGAGGCGGGCGGTGGCGCCACCGGCGGACAGGAGGGGCCGCACACCCACTTCCTCCCCACGGATGGGTAGCTGTCGCCAGGGAATGGCGGGCAGGTTCGCCTCCAGGGCCCCAAGGAGTTCCTCCCGTTCGCCCGTGGCGATGGGCACCCAGCCCTCCTCGACTTCCCGCTCCGTCGTGCCCACCTGCAGCAGGCCGTCCCGGGGGATGATGAACAGGATGCGCCCCCCGGGTCGGCGGATGGCCCAAGGGCTTGCGCAGCCAGGCACCGGATCGAACCAGAGGTGGATGCCTGAAGAAAGCCGCAGGCGCTTTCTGGTCTCGCCGAACCAGGTGGACATGGCCCCATCGGTCCAGGGCCCCAGGGCGAAGACCCAGCGGCGTGCCGAGAGTCGCCGCCTGGTCCCGTCTCTGCGATCCGTCAGCGTCAGCGCCTTCAATCCCTCTTGGCCTTCCTCGAAGTGTTCGGGTTCATGGAAGTCCAGCGGAACCGCCCTGCTGGACGCAGCCAGATCCCTGGTGAGGGCCCGGTCCCAGGTGATGAGGTCGGCATAGGCCGTGGCGCCACGGAAAGGCCCCCCCGCGCTGCGGGGGTCGGCCCTGAAGGCCGTCCGCGGAACCTGGCCCAGTTCCAGCCCCTGGGGCCAACCCGGCCGCTCGGCGCCCCAGTGGTCGTAAAGTCCGATGCCGAATCGGTGGGCCAGCCCTTCCACTCCGAAACGGTGGGGCATCCAGAAGGCCTCCCAGCGGCAGCGGTGGGGTGCGATGCGGGCCCAGGTGGCCCGCTCGACCAGACCCTCCCGCATCTGCCGGATGTCGCCGGTGAGCAGGTATCGGATGCCGCCATGCAGCAGTTGGCTGGACCACTGGCTGGTGCCGCCCCCGACGGCCCCCCGGTCCACCAGGGCGCAGGACACGCCCCGCAGCGTCAGTTCCCGGGCCAGGGCCGCCCCGTGGATGCCGGCGCCAAGGATGGCGACCTCCACTTCCAGGGATGGCGGGACCGTGCAGATGCCGGAAGGCGGAGCAGGCCAAGGAATGTCGGACATGGAGGCAGTGTGCATTGGTATCGCCATTCCTTGAAGCGCATGGCGCAGAATCCCTGGCCGACGACCTAGTAGGCCGCGTCGGCGCCTCCATCGATGGGGATCACGGTTCCAGTGGTCCAGGCACTCTCATCCCCGAGCAGATAGGCGGCAAGGGCTGCCACCTCAGCTTCGGTGCCGAGCCGCCTGAGGGGGTTCACGCCCGCCAGACTTGCCAGGTCCGCCGAAGGATTGGAGCTTGCCGCCAGGCGCTCATCCAGCATGCCCGTGTGGATGGGCCCGGGCGCGATGGCATTGCAGCGGATCCTCCGGGCCGCCCATTCCAGGGCGAGCACCCGGGCCAGCATGTGCACACCCGCCTTGGCCACGCTGTAGGCCGCGCTGTCCGGGATGGCGCGCAGGGCGATGTTCGAACCCACCAGGACCACGCTGGCCCCTTCCCTCAGCCTGGGACCCAGGTAGTGGGCCAGGAGCCAGGGCCCCCGGAGGTTGGCCGCGAGCATGGCCTCGAAATCCACCGTCGGGGTCCCCTGCACCGACCCCGTCCGGAGTTCGCCCGCGGCCAGGAACATGCCATCCAGGGGGGGGCACTCGGAGGCGAAGGCCGCCACCGCCGCCTCGTCTGCATGGTCCAGTGCGCTGTGGTGGGCCTCCGGCATCGTTTCCTGGAGGGCGGCCAGTCGCCGTCCCACCAGCACTAGCTCCGCACCCCGCTCCCGGAACAGCCTCGCGGCGATCCGGCCAATGCCGCTTCCGGCCCCCGTGACCAGGATCCGCTTGCCCGCCAGGGGCTTCTCTAGGGACCCCGTGCCAGGGCTCAATGGAAACTCCGGCTCAAAGCGGGCTTCCGGGTGTCTGGTCCCTGAAGCGGAGGAGATGCTGGGCCATCTGGCGGTCATGATCCTGGATGTGGCCGATGAGCCAGTCCGTCAGGAAGACGAGAACCTGATCGTTCATGATCGAATGATCCGTGTCATAGCCTTCGACCAACCCCCTTACCTGGGCGCGCATGTCGTCGTGAATCGCTTTGTGTGCGACGTAGCCGGGGTACCGAGTGCCTCGCATGTGTTCTTCCTCGGTGAAAAAGTGGGTATTCACGTAGTCGGCGAGGAAGGCGAGCAGTTCCGGGATCCGCTCCTCCGGACGGTTTTCGTGGATGGCCACCAGGAGCGTTTCGAACTGCCTGAGCAGTTCCCTGTGCTGCTCATCGATCTGCGGGACGCCCGTTACCCAGGCAGGATTCCAGGACAATAAGGTCATCGGGCCACCCCATCAAGATGCTCGAATTGTAAGCCAGGTCAGAGGAAGCCACCTGGGGGGCGGGAGACATCAGGCTGGGGGTCCACTCACCGGCCCCCGGGGCGGATCTGGCACCACCACGCCGCCGCTCACGGCCCAGGTCAGAGCCTGGTCGGCGCTGAGGTTCACCGACCGCACCCTAGAAGCCTCGATCATGACCACGTAACCGGAAGTGGGGTTGGGAGAGGTCGGCACATAGACTGCGACCATGGTCCGGCCTTCGGGAACCGCCCAGGAGCAGTCGCGGCTGGCGATGAAACCCAGGGTGAATGACCCTGGATAAGGCCATTCCACGAGCACCACTTCCTTGAAACTGCCCCCCTGCCCCGACTGGATGGCGCCCATCAGTTGCCGGGTGGCCCCGTAGATGGTCTTCACCACGGGCACGTGCATCATCAGTTCGTCCAGCCACGCCAGCAGTTGGCGGCCCACGAAGTTGCCCATCAGGGCACCCACGGCCATGAGGAGCAGCAGGGTGGCCAGGGCCGAGAAGAACCCCAGGGCCCAGGTGGGCGGATCCGCCACATGGACTTGGTGCGCCACCCAGGTCAGGGGCTCCCGGAAGCGTCCCACCAGCGCCGTGAAGATGCTCTCCAGGATCCACAGGGTCACCACGAGGGGGAGCAGGGTGAAAAGGCCTGCGAGGAGGTACTTGCGGATCATTGTCGCCCATCCTGTCGGCACGTGGACCAGCCCCCGCCGGGAGTCTCGCGTAGCCCCGCAGGGGATACCGAGAAAAGGCCTGCGAGGAGGTGGTTGCGGATCATTCAGATTCCTTGGTTCCAGTCAGGTGGCTGTTCTCAGCCATGATGCGGGGTCCCACCACTTTCCAGAAATCGTGGAAGTAGGAGATCGCGCTCCAGATGGCCAGAATGACGGCACCCCAGAGCAGCAGTACGCCCATGCCCCAGAAGAAGGTGTAGGGGCGGTTCAGCTGGATGAAGAAGTGGAAGATCTCTTTATGAGTCCACTCGTAGAGCCAGTAGTCGAGTCGCGGGCCGAGGATGAGACAGGAAATGGCGGCCACCTGGAAGCCCATCTTCCATTTGCCCACGGGTCCGGCGGGGATGGTGAGTCCCTCTTCGCTGGCGATGCCGCGCAGCCCCGTGATGGCGAATTCCCGCGCAACGATGACGAAGGTCATCCAGGCGGGCGCCAGGTTCAGTTCCACCAGGGAGATCAGGGCCCCGGACACCAGCAGCTTGTCCGCCAGGGGGTCCAGGAGCTTGCCCAGGGTCGTCACCTGCTTCCAGCGGCGGGCCAGGTAGCCATCCAGCGCATCCGTGATCGAAGCCACCCAGAAAACGAGTACGCCGATCACCTCATGGTTCGTCACCTTGGTCATGAGCACCACGACCAGGATCGGAACCATCAGGATCCGCGCGAGCGAAAGGAGGTTGGGAAGGTTCATGAGGGGCGTTCGGCTCCGGCTCCAGCCTAACTCCATTTACAGGACGGTCACCCTGCCCTTGGCCAGGAGCCGCTGCCAGCCCGTGTCGGGAACCAGGTCGAACCCGGCGTCCTCCTGGCCCCCGTGGGCCAGGCTCGAGACCGACACATGAACGGGAATGCCCCTGGCCCTCAGACCCTCCAGGATGGCCACGGCGCCGGGGTCGTCGAGGAGCTCCACGGCCTGGTGGGCCAGGCAGAGCCAGGGCGTGCCCGGTTCCAGGAGGGCGAGCGTCTCCAGGAGCAGACGCCTTCCCAACGCCCTGTCCCCGGGCGCGAAGGCCCCCCGCAGCAGCAGGACGGGGCAGGGTGTGGGTGCCGCAGGCGGGGCCTGGGGCACGGGACGGACAGCCTGGGCCACCTGCAGCTCCCACCGGTTCCCCTGCCGCAGGGGCCGGACGGTCCGGCCCTGCTTCTCGAGAAACCCCGTGACGTTCACCTGAAGCAGGGCATCCTCGCCCCGGATGCGCAGGGCCTCGCCGGGATGGTCCGCCAGCAGGCCCTTCAGTTCCAGGAGGGCCTGGAAGACCGTGACATCGAGCAGTTCGAGGGTGAGGATATCCATGGGGGGACCTTCAGGTGCCAGTTGAACACCCTGATCCGCTGGCATTCAAGACCTGGCTTCATTCCGAAGCCCTGGCGGCCGGATTTGCCCGGGTGGGATTCGCCCCCTGCAGCGTCTTCCGTTCAGAGGAAGGGCGCCTCCGGGCCTGGTTCCAGGAGGGACGAGGCCGCCTCCTGCCCTACCTGGACCCGGCCGTCCTCCTGGACCCCCGGTCTGTCTTCCCTCAGGCCCGGACGGCCCTGGTGGGCTTCTTCCCCTACGCCCGGCCCGACGCGATCCCCGGGGCCGCCCCGGGCAGCCTCAAGCTGAGCCGCTACCTCTGGGGGCCGGACTACCACATGGTCCTCAAGCCCCGCCTGGCGCGCCTGCTGGAAGCCGCCCAGACCCGCTGGCCGGGCCTGGAAGGCCGAGTCTGTGTGGACACGGCCCCCCTGCTGGAGCGCCAGCTGGCCGCCCGGGCGGGCCTGGGCTGGCAGGGCAAGCACACCCTCCTCATCGCCGGGAAGGGAGGCTCCTGGGGCTTCCTGGGAGTCCTGCTGCTGTCCGTGGAACTGCCCCTGGACGAGCCGTTCTCCACTGAACAATGCGGCGCCTGCACCGCCTGCCTTGAGGCCTGCCCCTCCGGCGCCCTGGAGCCCTTCCGCCTGGACCCGGCCCGCTGCCTCACCACCTACACCGTCGAGACCGAGACGGAGCCTCCCGCTGACATCCGCGCCGCCCTGGCCACCAGCCGGTGGGCGGCGGGCTGCGATGCCTGCCAGGAGGTCTGCCCCTGGAACCGGGCCCCCCTCTGGGGTGACCCGGCCCTCTGGGGCGGGGCCGGTCCGCTCCACACGCGCTCCGCGGAAGCACTCCCCCGGGGGGCCGCCCAGTGGCGGAAACTCACCCGAAGGACCGCCCTGAGGCGGGTGCGGGACCGCCACTGGCGGGCCAGCCTGGACCAGATTCTCGGTTGCTGAGAATTTCATTGGCGGTATTGGGCTTTTTTCCATATAAACAAACTTCCGGCCAAAGGTGGCCGCCCCGGTTAGAGGAGGCCCCTCGGATGCCCATGAAGCACTGGACGGTCCAGGACGCCGCGACCCTGTACGGGATCCGCGAGTGGGGCAACGGCTACTTCGGCATCAATGCCAAGGGCCACCTCGAAATCACGCCCACCAAGGACGAGTCCCTCAGCTGCGATGTCTACGAGATCGTCCAGCACCTGAAGAAGAAGGGCCTCCGGACCCCCATCAACCTCCGGTTCCCCCAGGTGCTCGCCCATCGGGTCATCGAGGTCAACGAATCCTTCCGGAGGGCCATCATCGAGTTCGGGTACGAGGGCGGCTACCAGGGCGTCTATCCCGTGAAGACCAACCAGACCAAGGAAGTGGTCGAGGAGATCGTCCGCGCCGGGAACAAGTACCACTACGGCCTGGAAGCCGGGTCCAAGCCCGAGCTCATGATCGCCCTCAGCATCGACCTGCATCCCGAGGCCCTGGTGCTCTGCAACGGCTACAAGGACGAATCCTTCATCCGCATGGCCCTGCTGGCCCGCAAGGCCGGCCGCAAAGTCGTCATCACGGTCGAGAAGATGACCGAGCTGCCGCTCATCCTCAAGGTGGCCAAGGAGCTCAGGGTCGAGCCCCTCATCGGGCTGCGGGCCAAGCTCAACGCCCAGGGCTCCGGCAAGTGGGAGACCAGCGCCGGGGATCACGCCAAGTTCGGCCTCACCACCCGGGAGATCCTGGACGCCATCGAGGTGCTGGAGAAGCGCGA
>CAIMBM010000006.1 GCA_903839205.1 uncultured Holophagaceae bacterium
CTGCGCTTGCCCTACCCATCTGTGGAAAGATGGACCCGGGTGCTTCGGTGGGTCCAGCCAGGGCCGCCAGCCTGGGAGGATTTATGAAGATCTCATCCCTTTCCACCCTCGTCCTCCTGACCGCCGCGGCCCTGTCCGCCCGGGCGGAGCCCACCCGATATGGCGTGCAGGGTCTGGTGAACCTCCCCATGGGCGATCTCAAACCCTATGTGGACAACAACCTTGGGATTGGGATCGGCGTCCACGGCACCTTCGACCTTGGCGACGGCCGCATGTTCCGCCCCCGCCTGGACTACAGTCTCTACCAGCAGGCTTCCGTCAACACCAACAAGCAGAGCGCCTCCTGCCTGGGCCTCGGCGGGGACTACCTCTACTTCCTCTCCGGCCAGCCCGAGGGCTACTACCTCACCGCCGGCCTGTCGGCCATGCGCTGGTCCTTTCAGCACCAGGATCCCGGCACCGACCTGACCAATGCCACCACCAAGCTTGGCGCGGCCGCCGGCCTCGGCTACCAGTGGGACAACAACCTCGGAACCGAGGTCCGGTGGCTGCATTCCACCGTGTCCAGCAGGTTCAGGGCAGACTGCCTCCAGGGGGCCGTCACCTTCCGCTTCTGATCCGCCTCCCAGGTCTCGCCACCCCGGTCCACGCCTCCCATCAAAGGCCGTATTCCTTCCAGCGCCGGTGGACCCGGTCCAGGATCTCGTCGGGCAGAGTCAGGTCCCGGGGCCACTCCCGGGCATAGCCATCCCAGGGCCGGTTCTTGCGGGTGGCATCGATGCCCACCTTGCTGCCAAAGGCGAAGCGGTCCGCGGCATGATCCAGCACATCCAGCGGCCCCTCGGTGAACAGCATGTCGCGCTTGGGGTCTACGTTGCTGGTGAGCCGGAAGAGCACCTCGTTCAGGTCGTGGGGGTCAATGTCCTCGTCCACCACCACGATGCCCTTGGTGAACATGATCTGGCCCGTGCCCCAGATGGCGTTCATCACCTTCTGGGCATGGCCGGGATACTCCTTCCGCATGGAGAGGATCACCAGGTTGTGGAAGGCCCCGGCGGCGGGCAGGTGCATGTCGCGGATCTCGGGCAGGACCATGCGCAGGAGGGGCAGGAAGATGCGCTCGGTCGCCAGACCCAGGTAGGCGTCCTCCTGGGGCGGACGGCCCACGATGGTGGCCGGGAACACCGGGCTCTTCCGCATGGTGATGGCTTCCACGTGCAGCACAGGGTAGTCATCGGCCAGGGAGTAGTAGCCCGTGTGGTCGCCGAAGGGGCCCTCCCGGCGCAGCTCTCCGGGATTCACGTATCCCTCGATGACGATCTCGCTGTCGGCGGGCACTTCCAGGTCGCTCGTCACGCAGGGCACCATGTCGATGCCCGCCCCCCGCAGGAAGCCCGTGAACATCACCTCGCTGATGAAGGGGGGAAGGGGCGCGGTGGCGGCATAGGTAAGGGCCGGATCCCCACCGAAGCTCACGGCCACGGGCATGCGCTCGTTCCGGGCGTAGCCGTGGCGGTTCCGGGCCCCGTCGTGGTGCAGCTGGGTATGGAAGCCCAGGGTGCGGTCATCGAAGACCTGGAGCCGGTAGAGCCCCATGTTGCGGTGGCCGGACTGCTTGTTTCGCGTGTGGCTCAGGCCCAGGGTGACGAAGGGGCCGCCATCCTCAGGCCAGGTAGTGAGCACGGGCAGGTCCGTCAACTTCACCTGGTCGCCCTTCAGGACGATCTCCTGGCAGATGCCCTTCCGGACCGTCCTCGGCATCCAGTTCCCGACCTCCGCCAGCATGGGCAGCTTGGCCAGTTTTTCAAAAAAGCCGGTCCCTGGCCTGGGCATGGCCTCCTGGACCAGCTTCTCGATGCGGTCGGCGATGGCATCGAGGCCCCGGGGTTCCTGGTCCACGCCCAGGGCCATCTCCATGCGCTTCAAGCTGCCGAAGGTGTTCATGGCCACAGGCATGGCCTTGCCGACGGGTCTCTCGAAGAGCAGGGCCTTCCCTCCCCCGGGCTGCTTGGACACCTGGTCGGCGATGGCCCCCATTTCCAGGTAGGGGTCCACCTCTGGCCGCACCCGGCTCAGCTCGCCCGCCGCCTCGAGCTGGTTCAGGAAGGTCTGGAAGTCACGGCCCATGGGTATCTCCGGACCTCGATCATCCCATCACTTGGCGTTCCGGAGAGCCACCGGCCCTGGGGCAGGTGAATTTCCCTTGAGCCGACAGGCTTTCCCCCTCATACTGATGGGCCTTGCCCTGGCCATGGGCTCCCAAGCGCGTCCGATGGACTGCCGCCCATGTGCCCCAACCAAAGAGGTTTCCATGTTCGCAATCATCAAGACCGGCGGGAAGCAGTACCGCGTCGCCGAGGGCGACATCCTCCGGGTCGAAACCCTGGAGAAGGATCCCAAGCAGGCCTTCACGTTCGACCAGGTGCTCCTCATCGACAAGGACGGCGACCTCAAGGTGGGCCAGCCCACACTGAGCGGTGCCACCGTCGAGGCCGAGGTCATCACCCATGACCGCGCCAAGAAGGTCATCATCTTCAAGAAGAAGAAGACCACGACCTACCAGCGCACCCAGGGCCACCGCCAGGGTTACACCGAGGTCCGCATCAAGGCCATCAAAGCCTAGCCATTTCGCTGCGCGACATAGCTAGTGATGAAAAGCGACTCACTGATCATTCGATTCCCCAGCTGAAGAGGTACTTCCATGGCTCACAAAAAAGGCGTCGGTTCCAGCCGCAACGGTCGCGATTCTCATTCCCAGCGCCTTGGCGTGAAGGAGTTCGGGGGCGAACTCGTCCCCGGCGGCTCCATCCTCGTCCGCCAGCGCGGCACCAAGTTCAAGGCCGGCATCAACGTCGGCATGGGCAAGGACCACACCCTCTTCGCCAAGATCGAGGGCAAGGTCCGCTTCCAGGACAAGGGCCAGAGCGGCCGCTTCATCCACATCGATCCCATCGAAGGATGACTTTTCTCCGGGGGTTCCGCGCTGCGCGCACACCCCCGGAACCCCCTCGCACAGGCCGGGCGGAGCCCGGCCTGTGCTCATTCTTCCCCTAAGGCCCAAGCATGTTCCTCGACCAAGTCCAGCTCCGCCTCGCGGCCGGCCACGGCGGTTCCGGCGCCATGAGCTTCCGCCGCGAGAAGTTCGCCCCTGAGGGCGGGCCCGACGGCGGTGACGGGGGCCGGGGCGGTTCGATCTTCCTGCGCGCCAACCGGGCCCTGAACACCCTCAATCCCTACCGCAGCAAGCGGGACTTCACCGCCGAGCGCGGCCGCCAGGGCGAGGGCTGCATGCGCCATGGCAAGGACGGACTGGACATCTGGCTGGAGGTGCCCCTGGGCACCGTGGTGAAGGACAGCGACACCGGCGAGGTGCTGGCCGAACTGCTCTCCCCCGGCGAGGAGGTCTGTGTGGCCCGGGGTGGCCGGGGGGGGCTGGGCAACACGAATTTCAAGAGCTCCACCAACCGCACACCCCGGCACCACCAGCCCGGCGAAGATGGCGAGGAGCGCAGCCTCGACCTGGAGCTGAAACTCATCGCCGATGTGGGCCTCGTGGGCTTCCCCAACGCCGGCAAGAGCACCCTGGTGAGTCGCCTCAGCGCGGCACGGCCCAAGATCGCCGACTACCCCTTCACCACCCTGGAGCCCCAGCTCGGCGTGGTGAGCCTGGACCGCTTCGGCGGCGACAGCATGGACTCCTGGGTCATCGCGGACATCCCCGGCCTCATCGAGGGCGCCGCCGCGGGGGCGGGCCTCGGCATCCAGTTCCTGCGCCATGTGGAGCGAACCCGCATGCTGCTTCAGCTGGTGGACCTCTCGGACCCCATTGAAGAGCCCGCCGATGCCATCCGGATCATCGAGGGCGAGGTGCAGGCCTTCAGCCCCATCCTGGCCGCCAAGCCCCGCTGGCTGGTGGGCACCAAGCTCGACGCCCTCCAGGACGAGGCCCGGCGGGAGGCCTTTCTGGCCCTCTGCGCCGAGCGCGGCCAGAAGCCCATTTTCATTTCGGGCGTCACCGGCGAGGGGCTGCGCGAGCTGGCCTTTGACGTGGATGCCGCCCTGAAGAGCGCCTCCGCATCCGTGATCGCCCACAGCGGGACGGATGGAGAGGCCTGGTAGTGCGCATCGGATTGCTGGGCGGGGCCTTCAACCCGCCACACGGAGGCTCCGGCTCCGCAATCGAGCGCAGCGAGGGCGCGGGAGCACAGCGCACGAAGCGTTGTGCGATAGCTGGAGGCCACCGATGAAGCGGGTTGGTCTCCTGGGAGGGGCTTTTAATCCCCCGCACGAAGGTCACTTGCGCCTGGCGCGCCTGGCCCTGGATCACCTGGACCTGGACGAACTCCGCTTCGTGCCCACCGCCCTCAGCCCCCACAAGCCCGATCCTGGCGGCCCGGCTGTCGATTCCCGCCTCCGCCTCCTGAACGAGGCCCTCGTAGCATTCGACAGCCGGTGCCGTGTGGAGACCGTCGAGGTCGAACGGGGCGGCGCCAGCTATACGGTGGACACCCTGGAGGATCTCTCCGGACGCGAACCAGACGCGAATTGGATTCTCATCATGGGCAGCGATCAGCTCCCGGGCCTGCCCAGCTGGCGCAGGGTGGAGCGGATTTTCGAGCTGGCCTCGGCCGCCGTGGCCCCGCGCCCGGGCGCCCCCTTCCTGGTGCCGCAGGTGCCAGGCCTCCATTCCTCCGCCAGCTGGAGCGGGAAAGCCGGCGAACTCGTCGCCCTGCCCGCCACCGAACTGGATTTGGCGTCCACCGACCTCCGGGAGCGCCTCCGCGCCACACCACTCGAGGATCCCGGGGGAGTACCTCCCCAAGTTCTAGGTACCATCCGATCCGAAAACCTGTATCGTTAGCCTGCTCTGGAGCCCGCATGACCCTTGATTCCCGGCTCGCGACCGTCGTCGACGCCGCCCGGTCCAAGAAAGCCTTCCGCATCCGCCTCGTGGACGTGAAAGACATCGCCAGCTTTACCGATACCTTCGCCTTCATGAGCGGGGGCAGCGACCGTCAGAATCGGGCCATCGCCGAAGCAGTGGAAGACGCCCTGAAGCTGACCGGCGAAAGGCCCATCTCCCGGGAGGGAGAGGCCAACGGCAACTGGGTCCTGCTGGATTTCGGCAGCCTCGTGGTTCATGTCATGGACGAGGAGACCCGCCGGCATTACAACCTTGAAGGCCTGTGGAACACCGGCCGCGAACTGGAACTGCCTGCCGAGATTCGCCCAGAATCCTAGGAGAAGACCTCCATGCCCAACACCCTGATCAATCCCTACGAAGCGATGCAGGCCAGGCTGCGCGTGGCAGCTCAGCTCTACGGCCTGGACGACGCCTTGTTCAAGGTCTTCATGGCCACCAACCGTTCCATGATCGTGAGCCTGCCTGTGCTCATGGACGACGGCCGCTGGGAGGTCTTCACGGGCTACCGCGTCCAGCACAGCACGGCCCGGGGACCGGCCAAGGGGGGCATCCGCTATGACCTGAACGTCTCCCTCGACGAGGTGAGGGCGCTGGCCGCCTGGATGACCTGGAAATGCGCCGTGGTGGATGTGCCCTTCGGCGGCGGCAAGGGCGGCGTCATTTGTGATCCTGCCCGGCTGAGCGCGGGGGAAAAGGAACGCCTCACCCGCCGCTACATCGCCGAGATCATGGACATCCTCGGCCCCGACCGGGATGTACCGGCCAACGATATGGGTACGGATTCCCAGACCATGGCCTGGGTCATGGACACCTACTCCATGCACGTGCGCCATATCGAGAACGCCGTCGTCACCGGGAAGCCCCTGGGCCTCGGCGGCAGCCTGGGCCGCACCGAGGCCACCGGGCGGGGCATCCTGATCACCGCCCGGGAAGCCATGCAGCGGCTGGGCAAACCCCTGGCCGGGGCCACGGTGGCCGTGCAGGGTTTCGGCAATGTGGGCAGCCAGGCGGCCCGCCTGCTCCATGAAGCCGGGGCCCGCATCGTGGCCGTCAGTGACCTGAAGGGCGCCATCAAGAACGACCGGGGCCTGGATATCCACGCCCTGCTCAAGCACTGGTCCGAGGCCAGGACCGTGACCGGTTTCAAGGGTGCCGAGCCCATGGAACCTGCAGCCCTCCTCACCCATGCGGTGGACATCCTGGTCCCCGCCGCCACGGAGAACCAGATCACGGAGAAGAACGCCGCCCAGGTGCGCGCCAAGATCATCGTGGAAGGCGCCAACGGGCCCACCACCCCCGAGGCCGACCCCATCCTCCTGGAACACGGCGTCTCGGTGGTACCCGACATCCTGGCCAATGCCGGCGGGGTCACCGTCAGCTACTTCGAGTGGGTGCAGAACCGCCAGGGGTTCTACTGGCGGGAACGCGAAGTCAACGAACGCCTGGTGGACTACATGACCCATGCCTTCCAGGCCACCTTCGCCACCACCGACAAGTACAAGACCAACCCCCGCATCGGCGCCTACATCCTCGCCCTCGACCGCGTGGCCCAGGCCATGCGGTTCCGCGGGTTCTACGCCTGACCCACCGCCGGGGCGAAGCCTAGGCAGGTGGCGCGGGGCGCGGCATGGCCGCGTTCCGAGCCGGCCCCTGCCAGGCTGGGCATCACGCTAAGATAGGCCCCTCCCAAAGTCGTCCACGCAGTCGGGCCCCGGCGAGGAGGTCACGCCACCCGAGCACCGTGACGAACTCCGACCGGATGGCTATGAAGTTCCGAACGCATCGTCATCCTTGACCTTGCCGATGAGCCGCAGGAGCCCATCGAGAATGGTGAGGGGGTGGGGCGGACAGCCCGGGATGTAGAGATCCACCGGCAGCACGTTCGAGACACCCCCCAGCTGCTCCGCCTGGCGGAAGTAGGGTCCGCCCTGGAGGGCGCAGGCCCCCACGGCAATCACGATTTTGGGATGGGGCACGGCATCATAGGTCTTGCGAAGGGCCAGTTCCATGTTCCCCGTGACGGGGCCCGTGACGAGAAGGCCATCCGCGTGGCGCGGCGAAGCCACGAACTGGATCCCGAACCGGCCGAGGTCCCAGGCAAGAGTCCCCAGCACGTTGACGTCCACCTCGCAACCGTTGCAGCCGCCGGCGCTCACGACGCGCAGCTTCAGGGAGCGGCCCAGCACCCGCATGAGTTCGGCCGAAAGGGCCTGGGCGCGCCGATGGTCATGCCCCGGTGAGACGAGCAGATCCTCCGGGGAACTGGCGGCGAGACGGTGGTCCCCGGTGTACTCGATGGCGCCTTCGGGACAGGCGTCACTGCAATCGGGGCAGAAGAGACAGCGGCCCAGGTTCACCGAGGGGCCCCCGGGCTTGAGTTCGATGGCCTCGGTGGGGCAGGCCTCGGCGCAGGCTTGGCAACCCTCCGGGCACTTCTCCGCCTGGATCCTGGGCAGGCCGCGGAATCGTTCCGGGAGGGCCGGCACTTCCTTCGGATAGGGGAGGGTCCGATGACCCTGGCGCCAGCGGGACAGCAGGATGTGGATCATAGGTCGTGGCCGCAGTAGGAGAGGTTGAAGCTCTTGTTGCAGAGCGGGAAGTCAGAGATCTGCTCGCCCCGCAGGGCCAGGGCCAGGCCAAACCAGTTGTGGAAGGAGGGGTCGACGATCTTGTAGCGCGAGAACCTCCCCCGGTCATCGGTGAGGGCCAGATGCAGCACCTCGCCGCGCCACCCTTCGGTCATCGACACGCAGAGGCTGTCGGGCGCCAGGGGGGGGAGGGGTCCGGTCCGGGGGTCCGGGTCGGATCCCGCCAGTTCGGCCAGTCCCTCCAGAAGGAAACGCTGGCTTTCGATCAGTTCCAGCCAGCGGATCCAGGCCCGGGAGTGGACCGTCCCGCTCTCCGCCAGCGAGGGTGAGATCGGATGGGCCCCATAGGGTCCGAAGGGATGGTCCCAGCGCACATCCTGCTCCACGCCGCAGGCCCGGGCAGCCACGCCCACCAGGCCGATCTCCCGGGCCTGGATGGGGTCGACCCGGCCCGCCACCTCGAAGCGGATCATGACTGAGGCGGCGCCCCACAGCAGCTCCACCGCATCCCGCGTGTCGGCCCAGCTCCGGATCAGTCGGGGCAGGAGGCGGGTGGCCAGGGCCGGGTCCAGGTCCTGGTACAGGCCCCCGGGCTTCAGCCAGCCCCGCCCCAGGCGGCTGCCGCAGACTTCGGCGCTGAGATTCAGCCAGTCGCCTCGGATCCGGCCGCAGAAGGACGCCGTGGGCAGGAACCCCACATCGCCGGAGAGGGCGCCGAGATCCCCCACGTGGTTGGCGGCCCGCTCCAGTTCCAGCGCCACGCCCCGCACGCGGTCGGCCCGCGGGGACACCTCCACCCCCGCCAGGGATTCCAGGAGCCTGCAGTGGGCCCAGGCATGCGCGATGCTGCTGTCTCCGGATGCCGTCTCCGCCTGCTTGAGACTGAGGGGATGGGGCCCGCCCACCAGGGCCCTCTCGATGCCGCGGTGCTGGAACCCGAGGGCGATTTCCAGATGGAAGACCGTCTCCCCGTGGCACTGGAACCGGAAGTGGCCGGGCTCGATGACACCTGCATGCACAGGCCCCACGGCCACCTCGTGCACTTCCTCACCGCTCACCCTGAAGAAGTCCATGACTGCAGGCAGGGAATCCGCATCCCGACCCCAGGGGCTGGGCTGGTCGGACCAGGGCAGGTGGAAGCGCACGGGCTTGAACCAGGGATGGCCGTCGGGAACGATTCCGAACTGTTCCGCGAGCTCCCGCTCAAAGAGGTGGGCCTGGGGACACTCCGGCGTGAGGGAGGGGTACTTCGGCTCGGCAAGGCGGGTCCAGGCCACTCGGAGCTGTTTCCCTGCATCGTCGGCGAGGATGGCGAAAAGGCGAAGGTCCGAGGCGGCACAAAGGCAGGCCAGGCGGGCTCCGCCCCGCGTGCCCTCGAGGATGGCCTCCCGGAAGGAAGAGAGGGTGAGCTCGGGCAGGTCCCGCAGGCCTACCGTCTGTCCATTGCGCAACGTCCGCATGGCCAAGTCAGTCATGAGAGACCTCCACGGTGAGCACCGGCGCGGGCCTAGGCCCGACGCGGACTTCCATCGGCGCCATGGATCCGTTCACGCTCACCGCCGCTTGTTCCAGCAGCTTGAACATGGGTCTCGGCAGCCAGACGCCCAGGAGGGCCGCCAGTCCGAGCGCTGCGACCAGGGGAGCCGTGGTGGCGACCGTATCGGAGTAGGGCGTCCTCACCCGCTGGGGACTCGGCGTGCCGAAGACCACCTGCAGCACCGTCTCGCTCATGGCGATGAAGATCCCGGCCAGCAGCACCAGGAAGGCCACGCCGGCCAGCAGGTGCCCGCCGGTGATGGCACCCGCGGCGATGTTGAACTCGCTGATGAAGGGGGCGAAGGGGGGCAGGCCGGTGATGGCCAGGAAGCCGAGGAGGAAGAGCCAGCCGGACACCGGTGTGCGCCGGATGGCGCCCGTGACCTGGGGGAGCGTCTTGCTGGAATAGCTGCGGTGGATGTTCCCCGCCGCAAGGAACAGGACCGTCTTCACCAGCGCATTAGCAGCCAGGTGGAACAGGGCGAAACGGGCCGCGACACCCCCGATCCCGACGCCGAAGACCAGGATGCCCATGTGTTCCACGCTGGAATAGGCGAGCATCCGCTTGAAGTCCATCTGCCGGACGAGGAACACCATGGCCCAGGCCATGGAGAGCATCCCAAAACCCACCAGGAGCTCCTGCGCGAACCTGACTTCCCCGGCCGCCACCATGACGCCATAGATGCGAAGCAGGGCCAGGAAGGCGCAGCTGGTGACCCCGCTCGCCAGCAAGGCTCCGACGATGCCCGGAGACTCCCCGTAGGCATCCGGTTTCCAGGTGTGCAGAGGTGCGAGGCCCATCTTGGTGCCATAGCCGACCAGGCAGAGGACGAAGGCGGCCCGCAACCAGGGCCGGGAGAGCAGGTCCGCGTGCTCCATCAGCCGGGTGTAGTGGAGCGGCTCTTCCAGGCCCCCGAAATGGGCGGCATAGGCGAGGAAGAGGGTGCCGAGCAGGGCCAGGGCGATGCCCACGGAACCGATGAGCAGGTACTTCCAGGTGGCCTCCAGGGAGTGCCGGTTCCGATTGAAGTAGACCAGCGGGGCCGTCACGAGGGTGGTGGCCTCCATGGCGACCCAGGCCACCCCCGGGTGCCGGGCCTGGGCGAGCAGGGAGGCCAGCCCGAGGAAGGCCAGGAGGCTCACGCAGAAGATGCGGCTGTCCCGGTCGGCCCGCAGGACGAGGTAGGACGGCGCATAGAAGGCGCAGATGCAGAACAGGACACTGATGACCAGGAGCACCCAGGCACCCAGGGCATCGAGCCCCAGCCAGGCGCCGGCGGGAAGGGCGTCCCAATGGCGGAGGGCTACCAGCAGGAGGACCAGATGCAGGGTGCCGGCCACCGGGAGCATCCGGGCCCGGAGCCTCGAGGAATCCACCAGGAAGGCGGCCAGTGCCATCAGGAGGGGAAAGGCAATCAGCAGCAGGGCCATGGGTCAGTCCCTCAGCTCGGCCAGGTGGCGCGTGTCCGTGGAGTCGAAGGCGGTGCGGATGTGGTTGATCACGATGCCCATCACGAAGACCCCCACGAACAGGTCGAGGAGGATGCCCGTCTCCACCAGCAGGGGCATGTCCTCCACGAGCAGCAGGCCGAACAGGTAGATGCCGTTCTCGAGGATGAGGTAGCCCACCACCTGGGTGAGGGCCTTCCGTCGGGACACCAGCATCAGGAAGCCCGTGAAGAGGGTCGAGAGCGCCGCGGGTACCAGCAGGATCTCTTTGGTTCCGCCCTTGAGGGGGAGCATGTGGGCCAGGATCAGGCTCAGGCCGGTGCCCAGGGCGCAGAGCATCAGGGACACGGTGTAGCCGACATAGGGGTCCACCTCCCGGGGGATGTGGACCTCCCGCAGCGCCCGGCGCAGGAGGAAGGGGATGAGCCAGCCCTTCACGGCGATGGTGGCGGCGACCATGAGGAGAATGTGGGGGTGCCTGCCCAGCCCCATGGCCAGGGGAATGAGGCCCAGCAGAATGCCCTGGACCACCGCGATCTGGATGGCCTTGTTCACGCGACTGGTGGCCACCAGGACGAAATTGCTGAGGATGGTCAGGGCGATGAGGAGATCGGGCGACATGGGCGCTCCCTAGACCAGCAGCAGGAGGAAGGCAAAGGCGGAGGCCAGGATCCCAGCGAGGAGGAACTGCGGCACCTTGGTCATCCGGAACCGGGCCGACATGCTCTCTACCAGGCCCACGGCGACGGCGAGGGCACCAAGGCCAGCGCCGAAGAGGAGCCAGTTCTGCCAGGCCTGGGGAGCCCGGGGCAGAACCGGATCCATGAGCAGGGCGCCGAGCACCAGGAGCTTCAGGCTTGCCCCATAAAGCACCAATGCGAAGGGCCGGCCTGAGTGGTCCAGCACCATGACCTCGTGGATCATGGTGAGTTCCAGGTGGGTGTTGGGGTCATCCACCGGGATCCGAGCGTTCTCGGCCAGGAACACGATGGCCCAGCCCACCAGCACGAGGATCAGCGGCCCGGCCATGCGGCCCGAACCAAGCCCGGAGCCCAGCAGCATGGTGGAGAGGGAGAGGCTGGACGAGGCCTTGGCCAGGGCCGCGAAACCCAGGAAGAGGGCGGGCTCCGCCAGGGCCGAGAAGGCCACTTCCCGGGCCGCGCCCATGCCCTCGAAGCTCGAGCCGGTGTCGAGGGCCGAGAGCACCGTGAGGAAGCGCGCCAGCCCGAACAGGTAGGCGAATAGGATCACATCCCCCTCGAAGGACAGGGGCGTCCCTGTATGCCCAAAGGGCACCAGGAGCCCTGCCACCAACCCCGCCGCCACGGTCCCGACGGGGCCCGCCAGGAAGACCCAGGTGGTGGTGCGGCTGAAGACCGCCTGCTTCCGGGCCAGCTTGGCAAGATCGTAGTAGAGCTGCAGCACGGGCGGTCCGCTGCGCCCGGCCATCACCGCCTTCACCTTGTTGATCAGGCCCGGTATCAAGGGCGGGAGCAGCAGGAGCGTGAGCAGATGGAGCACCCACTGGGCCGAAACGGTAAGCGAAGGCAGGGACATCTCAGGCCACCATCCAGAGCAGGAGCGTCAGCAGGGTGAGCAGGACATAGAGGAGGTAGATGTGCACCTTCCCTCCCTGGAGAAACCGCAACAGCACGGCACCCATCGAGAGGGACTGGAAGGCCGGGTCCGTGATCCGGTCCAGGATCAGGTCGGGCACGTGGCTTTCGAAGGGATGGTCAGCGGGAAAGCAACCCGCCACTTTCCCGCCGCGGGACCTGGGCCAGAGCGCCCAGCGCAGGCCCGCCACAAGGCCATCCGCGAAGGAAGAGGCCGTGTACTGCATGCGGGGACTCGAGACGGCGTACCCGCAGTCCCAGGTGGGCAGGGTCCGCCCTGGGTCCAGGGGCCTGAGCCAGCGCCACAACAGGAAGGCCAACCCCAGCAGCACCAGGGCCAGGAGGCTGAGGCTCGGCAGATGGGCGAGGGGGGCGAGCGGCTGAACCCGTGTGCCCTCGCCCAGGGCCGCCACCACGCGATCCAGGGCGGGCGCCAGCAGCATCGGGGCCAGGCCGATGAGGGCGCAGCCAGCCGCGAGAATGCCCATGGGCACCCGCATGCTGCGCGGTGCTTCATGCGCCCCGCCAGCCGCTTCACTGCGGGGGGCCCCCAGAAAGACCGCGCCATGGGCCTTGGCAAAGCACGCCAAGGCCAGGGCCCCGATGAGGGCGAGCGCCGTCAGGACCAGCAGCGACCATGGCCACCGGAACAGCCCCAGGGCCCGGAAGGAACCCAGGTAGATGAACCATTCGCTCACGAATCCGTTGAGGGGTGGAAGGCCGGAAATGGCCCAGGACCCCAGGAGGAATGCGCCCGAGGTCCAGGGCATCCGCTGCCCCAGCCCCCCCATCCGCTCCAGGTCCCGGGTCCCCGTCGCGTGGATGAACGACCCGGCCGCAAGGAAGAGCAGGCCCTTGAAGAGGCTGTGGTTGAGCACGTGCAGCAGGGCCCCGGCAAAGCCCAGGACCTGGATCACCGGGTGTCCGGTGCTCTTGCCCAGGACGCCCAGGCCCAGGCCCAGAAGGATGATCCCGATGTTCTCGATGGAGTGGTAGGCCAGCAGCCGCTTGAGATCGTGCTGGCCAAGGGCGAAGGCCACTCCGAGGACCCCCGAGAGGGCACCCAGACCCATGAGCACGGCGCCCCACCAGAAGGGTGGATCCGGGATCCAGCACAGCAGGCGAACCAGGCCCAGGATCCCCATCTTGATCATCACGCCGGACATGACGGCGGAGACATGGCTGGGGGCGGCCGCATGGGTGGACGGCAGCCACAGGTGGAGGGGCATGATCCCTGCCTTGAAGCCAAAGCCGAACAGGCAGAGGAGGAAGAGGGCCGTGCCCCGTCCCGAGGCCGCGAAGCCCAGGGGCAGCGCCGAAAAGGTCCACTGCCCCGTGGCGGCCGACAGGAGCGCAAAGGCTCCGAACAGGGCCAGCGTCCCGGTGTGGGTGCATACCAGGTAGAGCCAAGCCGCGCGCCGGACCTCCGGGAGCCGGTCCTCCGTCAGCACCAGGAGGAAGGCCGAGATCGTCATCCCCTCCCAGCCGAGGAGGAAGGGCAGGGCATGGGTGGCGACGACCAGGAAGGCGAGGGAGGCCGCCAGCAGGCCGAGCACCAGACGCAGGGTGCGCGCATGCTCCTGGTGGTTGTCCCAGTAGCCGATGCCATAGACGGCGGCACAGGCAGTGAGGAGAAACACCGGAAGGGCGAACAGGGCGGCGAGTGGGTCCAGGGTGAGCAGTCCCGCCGAAGCCAGAGGTGCGGGCGGAAGTACCAGGGTCGCCACGGGCCCACCCGCCAGCACCCGAACCGCTGCCGTCAGGCCCATCAAGGCGCCCAGACTCATCAATCCGGCGGCCACTTCGCCCCCCCGGCGTCGCAGGAAGAGGCCCGGGACACCCGAGCACATCAAGAGCGCCACGGCGATGAGGTAGAGGCTCATCCCAGCAGCCTCCCGCGAAGGCCCATCCAGAGGAAGGCGCCCAGGAGGGCCAGCAGCACGTAGAGAATGTACACGGACAGGTAGCCGGGCTGGAGCCGTCGGAACCGAAGCAGGCGCGCCGCCAGCCGCTCCATGCGGGGGCCCAGGTACCGTTCGCCGACCACATCCCGGAACTCGGAACGGAAGGCGACGGGTTTGGGGAAGTTCCCCGTGAGCCGGCGGATCCTAGCCTTCAGGCCCGGCAGCACCGGGGCCCAGGCATCCGAGAAGGAAGAGCCGGTGTATTCGGCCCGGGGCAGGGTCAGGGCATATCCGCAGTCCCAGGTGGGCGGACGGAACTCGGCTCTCCCGGGCGGCACGAGGGCTCGGCGCCACCAGAGGTAGGCCGTGAAGGCCACTGCCAACAAGAGGGTCTCGGCCCCGACCAGGAAGCGCAGGTCTGTCCCCAGGCCAGGCCCCAGTGGCACCGAGCCGCCGGGGGCCGCCACGGCCACGATGCGGTCCAGGCTGGGCAGCAGCAGCGGCCCAGCGAGTCCGGTGCCCAGACACAGGCAGGCGAGGATCGCCATGGGGAGCAGCATGGCCCGGGACGGATCGTGGGCATGGCTGGCTGCGGGACTGCGGGGTGTCCCCAGAAAGAGGATCCCGTAGAATTTGGCGAAGGCCACCGCCGCCAACCCGCCCGTGAAGGCCAGGGCCACCAGGGCCAGCGCCGCCGACCACAGGTAGCCGCTCGACAGGGAGGCGAAGATCCCCCGGTAGAGGAACCATTCGCTGAGGAATGCGTTGAAGGGCGGCAGGGCGGAGACCGCCAGCACCGCCGGAAAGAGCAGCAGGGCCGTCCGGGGCATGCGCGACGCGAGGCCCCCCAGGGCTTCCATGTCCCGGGTGCCGGTGGCGTGCAGAACCGAACCGGCACCGAAGAAGAGGAGGCTCTTGAAGAGCGCGTGGTTCCAGACATGGAAGACCGCGCCGCCGAAGCCCAGCGCGACCAGCCATGGATCATGGTTGGCCCGGCCCGCCAACCCCAGGCCCACCCCCATGCCGATGATGCCGAGGTTCTCGATGCTGGAATAGGCGAGCAGCCGCTTGTAGTCCCGCTGGGCCAGGGCGTTCCCCACCCCGTAGACCGCCGAAAGGGCCCCCAGGGCCAGGAGGGCAGCTCCGAACCCCCTGGGGATGGCGGGCAGCAGGCCGGAGACGCGTAGGATTCCGTAGATCCCCATCTTCAGCATCACCGCCGAGAGCATGGCCGAAACATGGCTGGGTGCGCCGGCATGGGCCGAAGGCAGCCAGAAGTGAAGGGGCAGGAAGCCCGCCTTGAATCCGAAACCCAGGATGGCCAGCAGCAGGATCCACCCATCCAGGGGGGAGGGTCCGGCGGGGATGGGCAGCCAGAGCAGGCTTCCGCTGCGGCGGGCCAGGAGGATCGTCATGGCAGTCAGCAGGGCGGTCCCGGTATGGGTGCAGACCAGATAGACCCAGCTGGCATGGCGGACCTCGGAAAGCTCATGGTCTGTTCCAATCAGAAAGAAGGCGCAGACGGCCATGACTTCCCAGGCCAGCAGGAACACCAGGCCATGCCTGGCCACCAGGAGGCAAGTCATGGCCGCCACGAGCAGACCAAAGTGGAAGCGCAGCGACCGGCCCGTTCCCCGGAGGTGGTTCAGGGGCCAGTATTCCTTCCCGTACGCCACACCCAGGCCCGCCACCAGGTGCAGGGGAAGCAGGAAGGCCGCTGACAGGGCATCGGATTCAAGGCGGGCGGTCCCATGCCAGAAGGGGAAGTCGAGCCGCGAGGGAACCCCGCCCAGGAGTCCGTGTCCGGCGCCGAGGATGCCCACCAGGGCTCCGCAGAGCCCCAACCAGCGGCTCCACCGCTCATCCAGTTTCCCGCTCAGGGACAGGAGGGAGGCACCGATCCAGCTGCAGGCAGCCAGGAGAACCAGTGCCACATCGAGCATCTGCAGACCCCTCCGAAGCAGGAGCCACCCCCTGGGCCCGTGGCACAGCTCAAGGACCAACATGAATCGCGCGGGTTCGGGGAAGGCTCTCCGACAGGATACTGCATCCCGCATGGACCGGGATCAGAACACCCTCAGCAGCGCCACGTAGCCGCTCAGGCAGGTGACCCCCGCGATGTCGCTCTGCACTCCCACACCCAGGTCCACCCGCACGGCCGTGAACCACCAGAAGCCAGGCAGGTCCCCGGTGAAGCCCAGGCCACTCAGGCCATAGGTCCTCCCGTTGTCCAGGCTGCGGACCTCCGCATGCTCGAGGCTGACGGTGAGGCGGAGGTTCGGCCCCGTGGGGATGGCGAGGCCGGTCTTCGCGTAGGCCACCTGGTCCGCCGAGACCGCGTTGGAGCGGATGCCGGCGATGTGGACCGCCGAGCCCAGCCCCCCCACATCCAGGGCGTTGAACCGGTCGAAGGCATGGCCCCCCGCCCAGCCGGCCTCCCCGTGGAACCAGAGCCCCGGCTGCACCTCACGGTCCAGACCGAGGCTCCCTCCCCAGCGACGGAAATCTCCGCCCTCGGGCACGGACTGGGGATCCGAGAGCGTCCCATAGGTGCCCTCCGGGCGCTTCCCCCATCCGTAGAACCCACGGGCCTGGAAACCCCGGAAGAGCCAGGAGCCCTGCAGAGTACCGAGGCGCGTGAGGCCCGACGGCGGCAGGACGAAGCCGGGTGTCCGGTACTGGGTGGCCCCTTCGCTGTAGGCGTCGTACTCGAGGTCGGTCCGGCCCTCGATCCGGAAGCCGAGCCCCAGGTCCCGGCCCAGGCCCAGGCCCACCTTGCCAAAGCGCCTCCCCACCCCGTCCGCGTCGGCGAGCTTCCCGTCCTGCACCGGTCTCTCGGTGGTCTTCAGGAGGAGGGCCGAGGCGTCGGCGCTGACATCCAGGCTCCCCAGGCCCCGGGGGATGGCCGCACTGGCGGTGTTGAACACACCGGCCGTGAGCGCGTTCACCTGGATGCCCCGGCCGAGGGCGTTGTAGTCGAAGTAGACGAGGCCCGGGAGGGCGGCCACGGGCGGGGTCAGGCCCGGGTCCACCAGCACCACGCCCGCCAGCGCCCGGCCGCTGCTCTTGGCCTCGGTTTCGATCTTCCGGAACCCGTCGCCCTGGCGCGTGAAGTAGCGGGCGCCTTCCGGCGTCACCTTGAGCATGGTGGCCGACGAGGCCCTGGCCCCGGCCAGGTCCGCCAGGAAATGGTCGCTGTTCAGGCTGAAGTCCCGGTAGGTGAGTCGCCGCTGGACCTGCATGACGCCCCCCGTGGTCACCCAGCGCTCGAAGGTCCGGATGGCCACGGGCCTCCACACGCCGGGGGCCACCTCGCCGTAGGTGAGGATCTCGCGCTCGCTCTTGACGGTGCCGGGCAGGCCCGTCCGCTCGCGCCGTTCGATGAGGACCCGCCCGGTGGCTTCCTCCACTTCGAGTTCGCCGGTGTAGGCCAGGGGATCAGGGCTCACGGGCTCGAAACGAAGCAGCCGCCGTCCCGGCACCGGGGCACCGCCATCCCGGTAGCGGTACTTCTCGGCCAGGCTGAGGGCCACGGGCAGGGAGACGGACTGGCGGCTTTCGATGAGGGGCAGCTGCACCTCTCCTGTGAGGTTGGCCTTCACGCCGTTGAACCGGACCTCCTTCTGCAGGAGTTCGGGCCACTCCCCGGCCCGCTCGAAGTAGCTGAACGTGAATCCGAGGTCCCCGCCCGGGCCCCGGTCCCCCTGGAGGTGGAGGTCCAGGTCCGCCTTGGCCTGGAGGGTACGCGCGGCCGCCCGGGTCCGGAGCTGGGCCGCCCGCACCTTGGCCAGCAGGGCCCCCACGTCATAGGCAGCCGCCGTGGTGATGGCGACTTCGACCCGGTCCCCGGGCAGCGGGGCCGGGGCCCAGGCTCCCCCGGCGAAGGTCCAGCGCCGGGAAGCCCCCGCCCGGTTGCGCAAGGTGAGGTCGCCCTCCCCGCCTTCGACCTCCACATAGCCCGGGGGGACCAGGCCGGCAAGTCCGCCGGCTGGACCGCCCGGAGGCACCACCAGCCGGCCACCATCCCCCAGGAGCGCGGAGGCCTGGGCACCCGGATCCTTTGGCACCCACAGGGTCCAGGGCCGGCCGGGGAAGGTCTCCTGGGCCCGGGCCAGCCGGCGCCTCCAGACCGCCGGGTCCAGACCCAGGTCCGCGGGAATCAGGGCCCCGCCATCCACTGCGCCCCAGGCCGCCTCTTCCAGGGTGGGGGCCGCCTCGGCATCGAAGGCCACGTAGAGGCGCTGGTTCGGGGCCTGGGCCCGGAGTGCCTGGGCTGCAGCGAGCAGGAGCGGGATCCGGGTCTCCCCGAGGGGCAGGCGGATGCGGACTGAGGGGGCGTCCCTGAGCGGCGTGATCAAGGGGCCCCACCGCAGCCGGGCGGCTTCGACCAGGGTCCCGTCCCGGTTGTCCCGGGGGATCAAGGCCGCCGGATCGGCCGCACGGAGGTCCAGGTCCACGGGCAGGGCCTCGTCCACCCGCAGGGGAGCCGGTGGAGCCTGGGCCACCAGGACCAGCCCGAAGGCCGGCATGAGGATGAGGGGGAGTCGCGGCACGAGGCCTCCGGACCCATGCAGGCTACCGCAGGGACCCATGCCCGGGATCTCCGGTATCCTCGAAGGCCTATGCGATTCTCGGTCCGACTCACCCATTACAACGGCGAAGTGCTGGTGCGCGAGTTCGAGGCGGACAATGCGGAAGCCCTCCGCGCCCGGGTGCTGGCCGAAGGGGGCTTCCCCCTGGAGGTGACCCGGACCGACACGGCCTTCCGAAGCCGGGCCCAGCTGAAAACGGAATCCTTGGTGCTGTTCAACCAGGAGTTGCTGGCCCTCCTGAAGGCGGGCATTCCTCTGCTGCAGTCCCTGGAGCTCCTGGTGGGCCACGGCAAGGACCCCCAGCTGCGCCGCAGCCTCACCCAGGTGGTGGAGCTGGTGCGCGAGGGCATGTCCTTTTCCGAGGCCATGGAGCAGGCGGGGTCCTTTCCGGCCATTTACCGCAGCAACGTGGTGGCGGGCGAGCGCAGCGGCACCCTGCCCGACGTCCTGGCCCGCTGGCTGTCCTTCCAGAAGTTCGCCCAGGTAAGCCGGCGCCGCATCATCGAGGCCCTGTTCTACCCGACCTTCCTGGTGCTGGTGCTGATCCTGGCCCTGGGCGTGATCTTCAACGTGGTGCTGCCCCGCTTCGCGGAATTCTATGCGGGCGGCGACATCGAGATGCCCTTCCTCACCCGGATGCTCCTGGGCGCCGGGAAGGTGATCAGTTCCACCCTATGGCTCCAGGGGATCGGCGTCATTGGGCTGGCCGTGCTCATCCGCTGGATGGCCACTTCCGAGGCGGGACGGAAGATGGCCGAGCGCATGTTGTTGGCGGTCCCCAAGATCGGCACCCTCTACCGCATGTACCATTCCAGCGTCTTCTGCCGGACCCTGGGCGTCCTGCTCTCGGGGGGTCTGCCCGTGGTGCAGGCCCTGGAGGTGGTGCAGCGCACCAGCCCCAGCGAGCGGATGAAGGCGGGCTTGTTCACCATCACCGAGAAGGTGCGGGCGGGCAGCAGCCTGAACCTCGCCCTGGAGCAGGCCAAGGTCCTGGATCCCCTGGCCGTGGAGATGGTCCGGGTGGGGGAGCAGAGCAGCGCCCTGCCCGAGATGCTCGACCACGTGGCCGACTTCTTCGATCAGGAAGTGGAGAAGGCCACCACCGCCGTCACCAGCCTCATCGGTCCGGTGCTCATCCTCTTCATGGGCGTCATCGTCCTGGGCCTGCTGCTGGCCATCTACGTGCCCCTCTTCAACGCCAGCAGCGTGGTGCGCTGAATGCTCTCCGGGGGTTCCACGCTCCGCTACGCTGCGCGAACACCCCCGGACCCCCGCGCGGATCCCCGGCAGAGCCGGGGATCCGCTTTCTCATCCTAGCGATACCGCTTCTTCAGCCACTTCTGCGGGTCCTGGGGCTGGGCCTGGTGGCGGATCTCGAAGCCCAGGCGGGGGCCGTCCACCGTGTCGCCCACGGCCCCCACGGGCTCTCCGGCCTTCAGCACCTGCCCCTTGGCGAGGTCGAGGCCCACCAGATGCGTGTAGAGCGTGAACCAGCCGCCCCCGTGGTCGAGGATCACCATGGGGCCGTAGCTCTGGTAGTAGTCGGAGAAGACCACCTTGCCGTCGGCCACCGCCGCGACCGGAGCCCCGGCCCGGGCGGCGACGAGCAGCCCGCTCTGGGTGGTCTTGG
The DNA here is from genome assembly GCA_903839205.1 of uncultured Holophagaceae bacterium. GTDB lineage: Bacteria > Acidobacteriota > Holophagae > Holophagales > Holophagaceae > Geothrix. The sequence continues at coordinate 20,240 of CAIMBM010000006.1, forward strand.
TGTGGAAGCGCGGATGCAGGTGCTCGCCGAAGCCCAGGGCCAGGGTGCCCTCCACGGGCTGGGGCAGGTCGCCGCGGAGCGTGGCGAAGGCCACGGCCGCCTCGAAGGCCTCGCCCTTGGGCTTGCCCAGGAGCCCGGCCAGCAGGCGTTCCAGCTGCACGGCCTCCTCGGCCAGTTCCGCCTGGGCCTGCTTCTGGGCGGCTTCATCCTGCTGCAGCGTGTCGAGGAAGGTGTTGAGCTTGTCCTCCTGGAGCCGGAGGGCCGCCTGGAGTTGGGCGGCCTCCCGCTCCTCGGTGGCCAGTCGCCCGAGAACTTCCCGCAGGGCCTTTTCCTTGGTGGCCAGATCCCCCTGGAGCCGGTGGATCCGATCCAGCTTCTTCCGTTCCTGGAGCCTCGCCCAGGCGAGCATGCGCCCGCGCACGAGCCAGGCTTCCAGGTCCTTGAACGTGACGTAGAAACCGAGGTCGCCCCAGGGTCCCAGGGCCTGCATCCAGCGCACCTGCTTTCGCAGGTCCTCCTGGAGGCGCAGCACTTCGCCCTGGATGCGGGTCTGCTCCCGGCTGATGCTCTGCACCTCGTTCTGGGCCTGGTCGCGGAGCAGCCGGGCCCCCTCCACCTGCGCCCGGGCCCGGTCCCGCTGCAGCGAGATCCCCTGGATTTCCACCAGCACCCCCTTGCGACGCTTCTTCAGCGAGGCCAACTGCTGGTCCACCTGGCCCAGGCGGCCCTGGATCGCCGCCAGTTTCTGGCGAAGCTCCACGGAATTCTGGGCGCCCTGCGCCAGCAGGCCCAGGGGCAGGAGCAGGACCAGGAATGGCCTCAGGCGGCGGCGCATCCCCTACTTCCGGCTTCCCGCCGGCAGCAGCATGGCCAGGGCCCCCAGCAGCAGCGGACCGCCGATGGAAAGGGGGAGGGCCAGCGGAGAAAACGGATCCGAGGGCAGCTGGGCCATGGGCAGCAGGCGGACGAATACCTCCAGGACCTTCACCTGGGCGGCGCTCCAACCCATGTCCTGGCCGAAATCCAGGAAGAAGCTGAGGCGCGGTCCCAGTTCCCGGAGCAGCAGGGTGAGCAGGAGGGCCAGCCCCGCGCTGGACTTCAAGAGCCGGGACAGCAGCACGGCCCACAGGAGCATCTGGAGGCCCAACAGCAATCCGAGCAAATCCGCGCGCAGCAGTTCGGGCGGCCAGGCCTGGCCGATGAGCCGCCAGCTCAGGGCCCACACTGGCACCAGGGCGACCTGGGAGAGGAACAGCCCGTGGGCAAAACCCAGTCCCGTGCCCGCAAAGAAGCCCTTGAACCGCTCCCCGCGGGCGGCGGCGGCGGTCCACTGGCTCACGGGACCGAAGGCGCCCAGCAGAATCACAAGGGACACCACCCAGTACATCGTTTCCCGGATGTTCAAGATGACGTAGGAACGAAGGGAGTCCGGCCCCAGTGGGATCGCCGTCCCGAACAGGAGGATCTGTGCAGCCGCATCCTTCGGCCCGCTTTGCACCGCCATGAGAACCAGGCCGGTCACGAACAGGCACACCAGCACCCAGCCGATGCGCAGCTTTGAACTTCCGAACCGATCCATGCAGGCTCCAAGGGACCCTTCGAGTGTAGGACAGGAGACCCTCAGCGCGCCGCCAGCACCCGGAGCAGGTGGGCCTTCACGTCCTCCCGCCGCTCGGGGAGCACGGCCACGAAGACCGTGTCATCGCCGGCCAGGGTGCCCATCTGGCCCGGCACCGGATCCGCATCGATGCTGAGGCCCAGGGCCTGGGCGAAGCCCGGGGCCGTGCGCAGGACCAGCAGGTTGGGGGGAGCCTCGGTGATGGTGACCCCCGGCAGGGCCTGGGCGCCGGCCTCGACGCGCCGGTAGAATCCATGGACCTTCTGCACCCCCAGCCGCTTCAGGCGCCGGGACAGGGTGGACTGGGTGAGTTCATGGCCCTGGGCCGCGAGACGCGCCAGCAGGTCGCCCTGGTCGGCGATGGGAGCGCCATCGAGCAATTCGAGGATGAGGGAGTCCAGGTCCATGCGAGAATTATGCATAAATTTGCATGAATTGAAAAGATCCACGATTGATTCATCTGGAATTTACCGGAATATTGTCTTGAAGTCACCTCCAGGGGGTGCATAATATGCATTCTGCTCCTGGGCCGTGCACCTCCCTCTTGCAGCCCTTTCCAGGATCCCCGCATGCCGACCGCCGCTCCGATCCCCGCCCTGCTCCCCACCTATGCCCCCTATCCCTTCCCGCTGGTGAAGGGCGAGGGCGACCGGGTCTTCGATGACCAGGGTCGGGCCTGGTGGGACTTCTATGGGGGCCACTGCGTCTGCGCCACCGGGCACAGCCACCCGAAGGTGGTGAAGGCCCTGGCGGACCAGGCCGCCTCCCTCCTCTTCTACTCGGCCGCGGCCGCCCTGCCCGTGCGGGACGCGGCGGCCGAACGGATCACCACCTTCGCCGGCATGGATTCGGTCTTCTTCTGCAACAGCGGGGCCGAGGCCAACGAGAACGCCCTGAAGATGGCCCTGCTCCTCACGGGCCGGAAGCGGCTGGCGGCCTTCGAGGGCGGCTGGCACGGCCGCACCCTGCTGGCCCTGTCCGTGACGGACGATCCCAAGATCACTGAGCCCTTCGCCGACCAGCTGGTGCCCTGCCTGCGCCTGCCCTTCGGCGACCTCGGGGCCCTCCGGGACGCGGACTTCTCGGATGTCGCGGGGATCATCGTCGAACCCATTCAGAGCATGGCGGGCATCAAGACCGCCGCCCGGGAGTGGTTCCAGGCCCTTCGGGTGAAGTGCGACGACTCGGGAACCCTGCTCATCTTCGACGAGATCCAGACGGGCATGGGGCGCATGGGCACGCCCTTCGCCGCCCAGTTCTACGGGGTCCGGCCCGACCTGATCACCTCCGCCAAGGGACTCGCTTCCGGCGTGCCCATGGGGGCCCTGCTCATGACCACTGCCGTGGCCTCCAGGCTCAAGGGCGGCGACCTGGGCAGCACTTTCGGAGGTGGACCGCTTGCCTGCGCCGCCCTGCTGGCCACGCTGGACGTGATCGGAACTGAGGGGCTCATGCCCCAGGCCGCCGCCGCCGCTGCCCGGCTGCGGAAAGAACTGGCGGGTTCCGTGGTCTCGGCCGTGCAGGGCGAAGGCCTGCTGCTGGGCCTCCGCAGCGCCCACGCGGCCGCCCTCAAGAAGCACCTGCTGTCCAGCCACATCCTGGTGGGGGGCTCTGGAGATCCTGCCGTCCTGCGCCTCATGCCCCCCCTCAACGTCAGCGACGGAGCCCTCCTCGCGCTCATCACCGCCATTCATTCCTTCGTGCCGGAGCAGCCATGAACCACTTCACCCGCATCTCGGACCTGGGCCCCGCGGGGGTCAAGGAGATCCTGGCCCAGGCGGCCGCGTGGAAGATCCAGAAGCCCGGTGCCATCTTCATGGACCGCATCCTCGGCATGGTCTTCTTCAATCCCAGCCTGCGGACCCGGGCCAGCTTCGAGGCGGCCATGCTCCGCCACGGCGGCCACGCCATCGTCCTGGAGGTGGGGGCGGGCAGCTGGAAGATGGAGGACCGCGACGGCGCCGTGATGAATGCCGACCGGCAGGAGCATGTGCGCGAAGGGGTGCCCGTACTGGGCCGCTTCGTGGACCTGCTGGCCGTGCGCACCTTCAGCGGCGGCGAGGGCGATGCCACCGACGAACTGGATCCCGTCATCAACGCCTTCCGGCGCTTCTCCACGGTGCCGGTGCTCAGCATGGAGAGCGCCCGGGAGCACCCCCACCAGGGCCTCGCGGACCTCCTTACCATCCAGGAGGCCCATGGCAGCACGAAGGTGCCCGTCACCCTGACCTGGGCACCCCACATCAAGCCCCTGCCCAAGGCCGTGCCCAATTCCTTCCTCCTCACCGCCGCCGCCTGCGGGGCGGAGATCCGCGTGGCCCACCCCAAGGGCTACGAGCTGGCGCCCGAGGTCCGCGCCGAGGCCGAGGCCTATGCCGCTGCCACGGGCGGGAAGATCGTCTACACCAACGACCAGGACGCGGCCCTGGAGGGCAGCGCCGCGGTCTATGCCAAGGCCTGGGGGCCTTCGACCTCGTCTGGCCTGGAGGCCGCACCCATGGCCGAGCTGGGCGCCTGGATGCCCACGTCCGCCCACATGCAGAAGGCGGCCCGGGAGGCCATCTTCACCCACTGCCTGCCGGTGCGCCGCAACCTCGAGGTCCACGACAGCGTCCTCGACGGCCCCTGGAGCCGGGTCGTGGACGAGGCCGAGAACCGCTTCCACGTGCAGCGGGCCATGATCCACCGCCTTCTGAATTCCTGAATCCGGAGTCTGCGATGCCGCTGTCCCCCAATCCCTACGCCGCCCTCAAGGAGGCCTCCCAGTACGTCCGCCTGTTCCGGGGCAAGACCTTCGTGGTCAAGGTCGGCGGCGAGGTCCTGACAGAGCCCAAGGTCCGCAAGGCGCTCTGCGAGCAGCTGGCCCTGCTCTGGTCCTTCTCCATCCGCGTGGTGGTGGTGCATGGCGGCGGGGCCGAGCTGGACGCCATCTGCAAGGCCATGAGCATCCCTGTCCGGAAGGTCGCGGGCCGGCGCGTGACGAGCCCCGAGGTGCTCGACGCCGCCAAGATGGTCTTTGCCGGGCAGGTGCAGATGGATCTCCTGGCCGAACTCCAGGCCGCGGGCGTCCCCGCCGTGGGCCTGTCGGGTCTGGATGCCGGCCTGGTGAAGGCCCACCGGCGCCCGCCGGTAGCGGTGGTGCCGGACGGTGCCACGGAGCCCCAGCTGGTGGATTTCGGCCTCGTGGGTGACATCGATGCCGTGGACCCCGGGGTGCTCAGCCACCTGCTGGAGGGCGGCTTCATGCCGGTGGTGGCCCCGCTCTCCGGCGGCGAGGACGGCGCCATCTACAACACCAATGCCGACACCATCGCCGCCAGCCTGGCCTCGGCCCTCGGGGCCGAAAAGCTCTTCTTCCTGCTTTCGGTGCCTGGGCTGCTCAAGGACGTCACCAAGACCTCCTCCCTCATCCCCCACGCCACCCTGGAGGAGCTGGCCGGCTACGAGGCCCAGGGCGTTGTCAGCGGTGGCATGCGGCCCAAGATCGCCGCCGTGAAGGCCGCCCTCGAGGGCAGCGTCCTGAGCGTCCACCTGGTGAGCGGCCTGGTGCCGGACGCCCTGCTGGCGGAAGTGTTCACGAACGAAGGCAGCGGCACCATGATCGTCCGGACCCTCCCCGCGGCGGTCGCCGGATGAGCCCCGCGGAACTCCTCACCCTGCTGGTGGGCACCCCCAGCGTGTCCGGCGAAGAAGGCCCCCTGGCGGACCTGGTGCAGGATCTCCTGGCCAAGAAGGGTTTCGAGGTCCAGCGCCTGGGCCACAACCTCTGGTTCACCCTCGGCCGGAAGGGCGGACCCCGGCTGCTGCTCAATTCCCACCTGGACACCGTGCCTCCCTGCGCGGGCTGGGAGGGCGATCCCTTCACCCCCGCCTGGCACGGGACCCGGCTCCAGGGACTCGGGGCCAACGACGCCAAGGGCTGCGTGGCGGCCATCCTGCTCGCGGCCTTCGAACTGGCCGGGCAGGAGCTGGACGGGGAGGTGGTCGTCGCGTTCAGTGCCGAGGAGGAGACCGGGGGCCAGGGCATCACCACCATCCTCGACCACCTGGGCCGGCTGGATGGCGCCGCGGTGGGCGAACCCACCGGCCTGCGCGTCTGCGCGGCCCAGCGGGGCCTGCTGGTGCTCAAGTGCACGGCCCGGGGCCACAGCGGGCACGTGGCCAACGCCCAGATGCTGGGGGCCGAGAACGCCATCCACAAGGCCGCCCGGGACATCGGCCGCGTGGCCGCCATGGACTTCCCCGTCCACCCGCTGCTGGGCTCCCAGAGGGCCCAGGTCACCCAGGTCCAGGGCGGCCTGCGGCACAACCAGGTGCCGGATGCCTGCGAGTTCCTCATCGACCTCCGGACCGGTCCCGAACAGGATCATGACGCCCTGGCCGCCACCTTCCAGCGGCAGCTGGAAAGCGAGGTGGCCATCCACTCCAAGCGCTACCTGCCCAAGAGCACGGACCCAAGTCATCCCATCGTCCGGGCGGCCCTCCAGGCGGCGGGCAAGGCGGGCCCCGTGGGTTCCGCCACCACCTCGGACTGGGCCCTGCTCGGGGACATCCCCACGGTGAAGGTGGGCCCCGGCGACACCTTCCGCAGCCACAGCCCCAACGAGTACCTGACCCTCCCCGAACTCGAAGCGGGCGCGGCCTTCTACGCCCGGCTCGTGCCCACCTTCTTCAAGCTGCAGGTGCCCCAATGAAGGCTGACCCTAGCTCCCGGACGGCACCTGCGCCAGCTGGGGATCCCTCGAGGCTCTGGGCCAAGGATGTGCCCCTGGACGAGGCCATCCACCGGTTCACGGTGGGCGAGGACCCGGACACGGACCTGGCCCTGCTGCCCTTCGACGCCCTGGGCAGTGCCGCCCACGCCCGGATGCTCGCGGCCACGGGGCTGCTGGAGGCCGCCGATGCCGCCGCCCTGGTCCAGGGATTGAAGCGCATCGCCAACCTGGCCCGCCAGAACGCCTTCCCCATCCCGGCCCACCTGGAGGACTGCCACACGGCCATCGAGGCCGAGCTCACCCGGAGCCTGGGCGCCGTGGGCCAGCGCATCCACCTCGGCCGTTCCCGCAATGACCAGGTGATCCTCGCCTTCCGCCTCTTCCTGCGAGACGCGCTGCTCCGACTGGGGCTGCGGATCGCTGACCTGGCCGACGCCTTCGTGGCCTTCGCCAGGGCCCATCAGTCCGTCCCGCTGCCCGGCTACACCCACCTGCGCCGCGCCATGCCCAGCACCTTCGGCATGTGGGGGGCCGCCTTCGCCGAGGGCCTCCTGGAGGAACTGGAGGCCCTCCAGTCCGTCTACCGGCGCCTGGACCGCGGCCCCCTGGGATCGGCGGCGGGCTTCGGCGTGCCTCTGCCCATCGACCGGGAGCTCACGGCCAGGCTGCTGGGCTTCTCCAAGGTCCAGCGCAGCCCCATCGACGTGCAGAACAGCCGGGGTCGCCACGAGGTGGCCCTGCTGCAGTGGGCCGCTTCCGCGGGTGGCGTGCTGGAGAAATTCCTGTGGGACGTCTCCCTCTACAGCACCGAGGAGTTCGGTTACCTCAAGCTGCCGGACGCCTTCACCACCGGCTCGAGCATCATGCCCCAGAAGAAGAACCCCGACGTGGTGGAGCTGGCCCGGGGCCGCTGCCGCGAGCTGCGGGGCACGGCCGGCCTGGTGGACCAGCTCGCCTCGGGCCTGCCCTCCAGCTACCACCGGGACCTGCAGCTGCTCAAGCGCCCCGTGGTCCTGGGCCTGCGGCAGGCGGAGGAACTGTTCGGCGTGCTCGTCCGCCTGGTCCCCGCCCTGAAGGTGGAAGCCGAGGCCACCGCGGCCGCCAGCACGGACGAGCTCTACGCCGCCCACCAGGCCTACGTCTACGTTCAGGGGGGGCTGCCCTTCCGCGAGGCCTACCGCAAGGTCGCCCAGCAGATCCAGGAGGGGACCTTCGTCCCGGATCGCGCGGCCCTCACGGCCACCCACCTGGGCGGCGCCGGGAACCTGGGTCTCGAGGCGTTGTCCGCCGACCTCGCCGCGGCCCGCGCCTGGATCGAAGCCAAGGGCGTCATCCACGCCCAGGCCGAGGAGGCGTTATGGGCAAACTAAAACTGATCACCACCAAGACACCAAGACACCAAGAAGGAGCGAAGGCACTTGCTCTTGCAGTTCTTGGTGCCCTTGGTGTCTTGGTGGTAAATCCTTTTGCTTTCCAGATGAAAGGTCCTCTATGAGCAAGCTCGCCGTTCTCGCCTTCTCCGGCGGCCTCGACACCTCCTTCTGCGTGCTCTATCTCAAGGAGCAGGGCTACGACGTGGCCACGGTCACGGTCAACACCGGCGGCTTCGCGCCCGAGGAGCTGGCCCGCATCGAGGCCGCCTCGCCGAGGTTGGGCGCCCTCAGCCACACCACCGTGGACGCCCGGGCCGGCCTCTTCGAGGGCTACCTGCGCTACCTGGTCTACGGCAACGTGCTGCGGGGCCAGATGTACCCGCTGTCCGTGTCGGCGGAGCGCGTCTGCCAGGCCCGGGCCGTGGCCGACCTGGCCAAGGAGATGGGCACCACCGCCATCGCCCACGGCTCCACCGGAGCCGGCAACGACCAGGTGCGCTTCGACGTGGCCTTCCGCGCCCTGGCGCCGGAACTGGAGATCCTCACGCCCATCCGCGACCTGGGCCTGTCCCGGGCCGAGGAGATGGCCTACTGCGCCCAGCGCGGCGTGGTCTTCCCGGAAAAGACCAAGGACTACTCCATCAACGAAGGCATGTGGGGCACCAGCATCGGGGGCCGGGAGACCCTGGACTCCTGGACCACCCTGCCCGAGGCCGCCTTCCCGGGTGGCGTCATCGGGGCCCTCCCGCCCCGGACCCTCGTCCTCAGCTTCGACGGAGGCGTGCCCGTGGCCCTCGACGGCACCGCCCTGGACCCCGTCGAGCTCATCGCCCAGCTCAACGCCCTCGGCCACACCTACGGCATTGGTCGCGGCGTGCACCTGGGGGACACCATCCTCGGCATCAAGGGCCGGGTGGGCTTCGAAGCCCCGGCCGCGCACCTGCTCATCGGGGCCCACCGGGAGCTGGAGAAGCTGGTGCTGAGCGGCAAGCAGCTGTTCTGGAAGGAGTCCCTGGGCAACCTCTACGGCTCCCTGTTGCATGAGGGCCACTTCTTCGACCCCCTGGCCCGGGATCTGGAGGCCTTCCTCGAATCCAGCCAGGATCGCGTGCGCGGCGAGGTGCGCCTCACCCTTCATCCGCGCACCTTCGTGGTGGAAGGCGTGCAGTCGCCCTACTCCCTGATGGATCCCCGCATTGCCACCTACGGCGAGGCCAACCGGCTCTGGACCGGCGTCGAGGCCGCGGGCTTCGCCAAGATCTTCGGCGTCCAGCAGACCCTGACACTCAAAGCCAAGCCGAACTGACTACCTCGAGGCCCCCATGCGCATCCATGTCGACAAGCTCGCCTCGGTCACCCGCAACCTGCGGCTGGGCCGCACGTTGACGCTGTCGAGCGACCTCATGCTGGAGGAGGGCTCGGTCATCGCCTGCAAGATCAGAGGCGAGAAGACCACCTACAACCAGCTGGAGGACCCCTACGGCCGCATGAGCACCCTGCATGACGGTGACATCCTCGTGGGTGCCCTGGGTCACCGCAACGCCCTCCAGGGCTACGAGGGCGTCCTGCCTGCCACCCTGAAGACCGGCGACGTCGTGAACCTCCTGAACATGGGCGGCGTCATCGGCCGCTGCCTCTCCCACAACCCGGACGTGGGCAAGCCCTTCGAGATGGAGGTGCTGGGCCAGGTGCTGGTCTTTCCCGAATTCCAGTCCCGGGCGGGTCAGCCCGCCCACATCCGCATGGGCGCCCTCAAGGGCACGGGGCTCTCGCCGCACTGCCCCGTGGTCTACGTGGCGGGCACCTGCATGAACTCAGGCAAGACCGCCGCCGCCTGCGCCACCATCCGCCAGCTCAGCCGGGCGGGCTACCGGGTCGGAGCCTGCAAGCTCACGGGGGTCTCCCTCATGCGCGACGCGCTGTCCATGCGTGATTACGGCGCCGAAGTGGCCCTGGATTTCACGGACGCCGGCAGCGTGTGCACGGATGCGGGCAGCGCCGCAGGGATGTCCCGCATCATCTTCTCGGAGCTGGCGGCCCATGGCGTGGACGTCATCGTGGCCGAGACCGGCGACGGCATTATGGGCGAATACGGCGTGCAGGCCATCCTCGAGGATGCGGAGCTGAGGGCCCTCAGCGGCGCCTTCATCCTCTGCGCCAACGATCCCGTGGGGGCGGCCGGGGGCGTTCACCACCTCCAGGCCGCCTTTGGCATCCGGCCGGACCTGATCGCGGGCCCCGCCACGGACAACCGCGTGGGCGAGCGCTTCGTGGCCACCCTGGGCCTGCCGGCCCGCAATGCCCGCGCCGAC
>CAIMBM010000007.1 GCA_903839205.1 uncultured Holophagaceae bacterium
CCCTACGGGCGGGGGGCGGCGGGCGTCGCGGTGCAGCGTCACGCTCGTCACGCGTAGTTCCTGCTACGCTTTGACTCGCGTTTCTCGCCTCGCTCGCCCGGCGCTCCTCGCGCGGCGCCGTGGGGTTTTGTTACGACCTCTAAAGCTCGCTACTGGGCCTCGATGGCCTTCAGCAGGCCGGGATCCTTCGGCAGCTGATCCACCTCGGCAAGACGAGGCACCAGCCGCTTCCAGAAGGGCTCGGCGGCGAATACCCGCTTGAAGAGGGGCAGGGCCTCATCCCATCTGCCGCCTGAGGCCAGGGCCACGGCCTGCCAGAAGGGCATCTCCCAAATGCCCGGGGCCAGTCTGGCGGCCGCCTCGTAGGCGGACTTGGCCTCGCCCCATTTCCCGGCGGTGACGAAGCCGTCGCCCTCGTCCATGTACCGGTAGGCCCGGCGCAGGCGAATGAGGCGGTCCAGTTCTCTCAGGGGATCCGGGCTGTCCTCCACCCGCAGGTCGAACAGCCGATCGTTCCAGGGCTGGCCGGAGGCCTTGCCCTTGACGATCAGGAGGGCTGCGCTCTGGCGGCCCCGGATGTCTCCGCCCTCGGCCTGGGCGGCCCGGAGGGCCGCCAGCATCCGGTCCGCGAGGTCGCCCTGGGCACTGCGGAAGGCCCTGGCCATGGCCGGCCAGACCGTGGCCTGGTCCATGAGGTTGGCTTCCACCGTGAAGCCTTCGCCCACCTCGTGGCCCGCGGCCTGGATGCACTTGGCGCCGGTGTGCGCCGCGGCCCGGCCCTGGGCATCCACCATCGCCACCTGGCGGACCTCACGGTCCCCATCGGCGGCCAGCAGGGCCCTCAGCGCCTCGGGGGCGGACTTGCCCGCCTTCATCAAGGCGAGACCCAGGGGGCCATAGCTGGGCTCGGTGAAGCTCTGGGTGGCCACGGCCCCCACGCCCGGTTCGGCCCAGGGCACCGCGGAACCCACGGAAAACCAGTGGCTCTGCACCGCGACACCCAGGTCCCCCGTGACCGGGTCCCGGGCCACGATGGAATAGGTGTGGACCGGACGGCGCGGGCCTTCGCCGGCGCCGAGGGGCAGCGAGAGTACTGCCAGCATGAGTGGGACGAAAAGGCGCATGGGGACTCCGGATCCGCGATGGACGTAGACCATCCTAGGAGGATTCGAGGGGTGGGGGCCCAGTCCTGCGCAGTAGGATGATCTCCATGCGACCCCTCCCGACGCTTCCCATTCTTTGTTGCCTCTGCCTGTCGGCAGGGGCCCAGGACGCCTACATCAAGTCCGTGGACCGATGGCATGCGGAACGCATGGCCCGGCTGCAGGCCGAGGACGGCTGGTTGAGCCTCATCGGACGCGATTGGCTGAGCCCCGGCGTGAACACGCTGGGTTCGGCGCCGGGATCCACGGTGCTGCTGCCGGACTGGGCCGTCCCGGCCAAGGCGGGAGAGTTCATCCTGGAGGGTGTCACCGTACGGTTCCGGCCTATTCCCGGCTGCGGCATCCTCCTGAATGGGAGGCCGGCAGGTGAGGCCCTCCTGACCTCCGATGCGGAGGGCAAACCCGACATCCTGCAGGCCGGGAGGGTACGGTTCTACGTGATCCGCCGTGGGAGCCAGGTGGGGATCCGCATCAAGGACCCGGAGGCGCCCACGCGCAAGGCCTTCCGCGGGGTGCCCCGGTACCCGGTGGACCCCTCCTGGCGCGTGGAGGCGGAATTCCTGCCATATCCCACGCCCCAGGTCCGCGCCATCCCCACGGTGCTGGGGACCTCGGAATCCATGACGGTTCCCGGGCTGCTGAAGTTCAAGGTGGGCGGGCGGGAGGTCACCCTCGAACCCGTGGTCGAGGATCCCGAGCATCCGGAACTGTTCCTCATCTTCAAGGACGCCACGAGCGCCCATGGGACCTATCCCGCAGGGCGGTTCCTCTATGCGGACATGCCGAAGGACGGGAAGGTGATCCTGGACTTCAACCGGGCGGTGAACCCACCCTGCGCCTTCACCCTCTTCGCCACCTGTCCCCTGCCGCCCAAGCCGAACCAACTCGCCATCGCCATCGCCGCCGGCGAAAAGGATCCCGGTCTCCACTGAGGGCCACCCGGCTCTTCCTATGGGACCGGAACGACCTGGGGATCAGCCCTCGGGGCAGGCAGCGCCCACCCGGGGGAACTCCAGCACAAAGACACTTCCCCTGGGCCGGTTCGCCTCCACCCAGATCCGCCCCTGGTGGGCCTCGGCCACCATTCGGCAGAAGGCCAGCCCGAGACCCGACCCGGAGCCGGGGATGCTCCCGCCATCTCCGAGGCGCACGAATTTCCCGAAGACACTCCCGCGCAGGTGCTCCGGGATACCCTGACCCTGGTCCCGGACCTCGAGATGCACCGTGTCTCCGTCCAGGCGGACTTCGAGCTCGGTCCGGCTGCCGGAGGGGGAGTATTTCAGGGCATTGTCGAGGAGGTTCAGCAGGAGCCTCCGGAGGAACTCCGGGTCTGCCTCGATCTCGAGTCCAGGGGGACAGAGCCAGGAGAGTTCATGGTTCAGGTGCCGGGCTCGGGATTCCACGTCCTGCAGCGAGCGGGGTATCCAGGTGTCCAGCCGGATCCGGGTCCTGTGAAGTTCCAGGCCCACCTGCTCGGCACGTCCGATGTCCAGGATGTTCTGGATCATCCGCCCCATGGCGTGGGCCGTGTCCCGAAGCCTGCGAAGCTGGGTGGGGGCAGCGGGGTCATATTGGTCGCCTGTGTCCAGAAGCTCCAGGCCCATCTGGATGGCCGAGAGGGGATTCTTGAGGTCGTGCACGATGAACTCGAAGAGCTGTTCCCGCTGTTTATGGAGGCTCAGCAGGTTGTCCCGTTCGGTCTGGACTTCAGCCTGGAGCCGCTTGAGCCGCATGAGGCTGCGGATCCTGATGATCAGTTCAGCCGCAAGGACGGGTTTCCGCAGGAAATCGTCCCCCTTGACGCGCAGGGCCTGGGAATGGACCTCGGGGCGCTCGTCCCCGGTCAGGAAGATGATGGGCAGCAGGTGGGTGTCGGGGAGCTCGCGGATGCGTTGGCATACTTCAAACCCATCCATCTCGGGCATCTGGATGTCCAGGAGGACCAGGTCGGGCCTGAAGGAAGACAGGAACTCCAGGGCCTCGGCGCCGCCCTGGGCAGCCTCCACCCGGTAGTGGCTGCGTTCCAGCATGGCGCGCAGGCTTCTGCGCAGCAGCGCATCGTCATCGACCACGAGGATCCTGGCCCCGTGGTCCGCGCGGCGCATCAAATTGGACTCCTCACCCATGCACGACCTCGGGATGCTCTTCGGTCCCGGGGCCCATGGACAGTAGCTTTGAGCAGGATGGTAGAAAACGGGTAAGAAATTATTCTTTCACCACGCCATCCACATAGACCCACCGGCCGGACTCCCTGGCGAAGGAACTGGTTTCGATGTGGAGGCTGCGCCTGCCATTGGCCTGAAGGCTCGCCTGGAAGGTGACGATGCCCGCGTCGTCGGCCGGTCCGCCCTTCTCCTTGTGGACGATCTTCAGGCCCACGCAACTGACGGACTTGCAGTACTGGGCAAGTTCGTCCCGATTTTCAAGGGCGCGCTTGGCCTCCGAACGAGTGGCGATCAGGTAGTCCACCTTGGCCAGGGCGTAGGCGGAGAAGCGCGAGCGCATCAGCTGTTCCGCGGTAGCGGGCCTCGCCGTGCCCGCATGGAAGGGGCCGCAGCAGCGGTCATAGGGCTGCTTGGAGGTGCAGGGGCAGGGGCGGGACATGGTCAGCCTTTCATGGGGATGTGCAATCCGATCAGCTCGGCGTGCTCGCGGGCGGTCTCGTAGCCGGCATCGGCATGGCGGAAGACCCCCGTGGCGGGATCGTTCCACAACACCCGGGCCAGGCAGCGCTCGGCCCGCTCGGTGCCATCGGCCACGATGACCACGCCCGCGTGCTGACTGTAGCCCATGCCCACGCCGCCACCATGGTGGATGCTCACCCAGGAGGCGCCGCCCGCCACGCTGGTCATGGCGTTGAGGAAGGCCCAGTCGGACACGGCATCCGAGCCGTCCTTCATGGCCTCGGTCTCGCGGTTGGGGCTGGCCACGCTGCCGCTGTCCAGGTGGTCGCGACCGATGACAATGGGGGCCTTCACCCGGCCGGTCCGCACCAGCTCGTTGAACTTCAGACCCGCCAGGTGGCGCTCACCCGCGCCGATCCAGCAGATGCGGGCGGGCAGGCCCTGGAAGGCGATCTTCTCCTGGGCGGCCCCGAGCCAGCGGACCAGGCCTTCGTTCTCGGGAAAGAGCTCCATCATGGCCGCATCCGTGACGGCGATGTCCTCGGGGTCACCGGAGAGGGCCACCCAGCGGAAGGGGCCAATTCCCTTGCAGAAGAGGGGCCGGATGAAGGCGGGCACGAAGCCCGGGAAGCCGAAGGCATTCTCGCAGCCGGCACGCTGGGCCTGGGCGCGGATGTTGTTGCCATAGTCAAAGGTGACCGAGCCCCGGCGCTGGAATTCGAGCATGGCCTCCACGTGCGTCCGCATGGAGGCGAGGGCCAGCTGCACGTAGGCCTCGGGCTGGTCCTGGCGCATGAGGGCCGCTTGCTCGAGCGTCAGCCCGGCGGGGATGTAGCCGTTGTACTCGTCGTGGGCCGAGGTCTGGTCCGTGACCAGCTGGGGGCCATAGCCGCGCTTCAGGATCTCCGGCAGGATCTCTGCGGCGTTGCCCAAGAGGCCGATGCTGCGCGCCTCCCTCGCATCCACGTACTGGCGCACCAGGGCCAGGGCCGTGTCCAGGTTGTCGGTCCACTCATCCAGGTAGCGGGTGTCAATGCGCTTCTGGAGGCGGGTCGGATCCACTTCCACGCAGAGGGCCACGCCGCCGTTCATGGTGACGGCCAGGGGCTGCGCGCCCCCCATGCCGCCCAGGCCCGCCGTGAGGGTCCAGGTGCCGGCCAGGGTTCCGTGGAAGTGCTGGCGGGCCGCCTCGGCGAAGGTCTCGTAGGTGCCCTGCACGATGCCCTGGGAGCCGATGTAGATCCAGCTGCCGGCGGTCATCTGCCCATACATCATCAGCCCCTTCTGGTCCAGTTCGCGGAAGACCTCCCAGGTGGCCCACTTCGGCACCAGATTGGAATTGGCGATGAGGACCCGGGGGGCTTCGGGATGAGTCCTCACCACGCCCACGGGCTTCCCGCTCTGCACCAGCAGGGTCTCGTCGTCGCCCAGGTGCTTGAGCTCCTTCACGATGGCGTGGAAGCAGTCCCAGTTGCGGGCGGCCTTGCCCAGGCCGCCGTAGACCACCAGGTCCTCGGGCCGCTCGGCCACCTCGGGGTCGAGGTTGTTCATGAGCATGCGCAGGGCGGCCTCCTGGGCCCAGCCCTTGCAGTGCAGGTGGGTGCCGCGGGGCGCGGTGACGACGGGAGCTTCCGAGGCGATGGTCATGGTGGACTCCGGTGGAACACCCCAGTTTCCCACGGTCAGCCAACGGGACGGCTAAGAGCCCTTGAGGACCTGGATGGCGGCCTTCAGTTCGGCTCTCATGGCGGCCGGGCTTTCCGCCTGGTGAAGGCTGCCGTGGCCAGGCAGCACCCATGTGAAATCGAAGGCGAGGAGCTTTTCCAGACTGTCAAGCTGCTGTGCCCAGGAGTGCCAGTTGTAGGTCCGGGAGGCGGAGAGGCGGCCCTGGTCCGGGTTCCACCACAGGTGGTCGCCGGTGAAGAGGAAGTCCCGATAGAGCAGACAGACACTGCCGGCCGTGTGCCCCGGGGTGGGGATCAGGAGCAGGTCCTCGGCCAGGGGAATGGGGGTGACCCCCTCCACCAGCCGTTCCACTCCCGGATTGCGGTCCCCGCGATGCATGATCCGCTCACAACCAAACCGCGCGTGATAGGCCCCATGGTCGGCCACATCATCCTGGTGGCTGAGCACCAGCATGGCCACGCCACCGAGGGCCTCCAGGTTCTGCATGAGTGGCTCCGCGGCCCGGGGGGAATCCACGAGGACATTGCCCTCTCCGCGGCGGATCAGGTAGCTCCAGGCCCCGAAGCTCTTCTCGCTGGTGTAGCCGCAGAACGAGACATCACCGGCCAGGGGATGGGGGAAGGCACGGGAGGCTGCGGCGATTCCGGCCCGGTCTTCGCAGCCGATGGAGCCCACCGGACAGGCCACCAGGGCCATGGAAGCGGCCAGCCTTGCCCCTTCGCCCTCGGGTTGGGCATGGACCCGGGCATGGCCGCCGGCATCGGCGAAGGTGGCCGGGGCGAACTGGTAGCAGGTGCCGCAGTCGATGCAGGTGCGGTCCACGAAGAAGGTGCCTGGGCAATTATCGGGATAGGCATCCTTGCGGTGGGCCATGGACCCTCCTCGTGCACTAAGAGGTCGTAACAAAACCCCACGGCGCCGCGCGAGGAGCGCCGGGCGAGCGAGGTGAGAAACGCGAGTCAAAGCGTAGCAGGAACTACGCGTGACGAGCGTGACGCTGCACCGCGACGCCCGCCGCCCCCCGCCCGTAGGGATGAAGCCCGCCGGGCGCCCCGCGGCGTCAGAG
>CAIMBM010000008.1 GCA_903839205.1 uncultured Holophagaceae bacterium
ATCCCGCCGGGCATCGAAGGCCTCCCGGCCCTCCCGCACCAGCTTGGCGGTATCGGACCCGTACTCGAGGAAGGGTGCATTCCGGATGTCGGGGCGGATGAGGAAGTCCGCCTCGGCCCGGCTCTCCCACTGGCGCCGTTCCACCACCAGGTCCAGGCTGCGGGTCGCCACGGAGAAGATGTTGGTGGCGGGCCGATTCTCCAGGGGCGCGCTCACGTCCACGGCAATGATCAGATCCGACTGGAAGGCGGCCTTGGCCGTGGAGACCGGCAGGTTCTCCACCAGGGCGCCATCCACGTACTGCTGGCCGTCGATGACCACGGGCCGGAACCCCCCGGGAATGGACATGGAGGCCCGCACGGCCTCCACCAGGTCGCCGCTGCCGAAGACCCGGCCCTGGCCCGTCTCAAGGTTGGTGGCCAGCACGCGCAGGGGGCGCTGGAGCCGGTCGAAATCCCCGCCGGAGAAGTAGGCCCCCCGGGAGAGCAGGCCCTGGAGGGTGTGCTGCACCTCCACGCCACTTCGCAGACCCTGGGCCAGGAACACATGGCCGTTGTGCCGCTCGATGGACAGGAAGGTGTCGTTCCGGTCCTCCTGCTCGCCCAGGGTCTCGCCCGGATTGCGCCACAGGGGCTCCAGGAAGGCCCGGGTCAGGTCGAGGCGACCGAAGAGATCCTCGATCTCCCGCCCGGAGAAGCCGCTGGCGTAGAGGGCTCCGACCAAGGCGCCGGCGCTGGTGCCGGTGAGGCTGTCGATGGGATAACCCACCTCCTCCAGTCGCTGGAGGACGCCGATGTGGGCCAGACCCCGGGCCCCGCCCCCGCTGAGGGCCAAGGCCACCCGGGGCGAGCCCGGAATGGTCACTCTGGGCGTGAAGCGGAACACCATGTCCGCGGGCTGGACCTGAACATCGATGCGTCGTGGCGCGGCCAGTCCATCCTCCAGAGCCTGGCCCGCCAGCGAGGCGGCCATTCCCAGCACCAGGAGGAGTCTCCTCATGCGAGGGCCGCCCGCTGCGCCTCCATCAGCGCCGCGCAGCCCCGGAGGCCCAGTTCCACCAGCCCCGCCGCCTCGACCCGGCTGAAGGGGCGTCCCTCGCCCGTGCCCTGGAGCTCCACCAGCTCCAGGTCCCCGCCCTTCACCGGGCGCGCCGCCACCAGGTTGCAATCCACGGCCGCGAGGTGATCTTCCAGGTATTCCAGGTCCAGCAGCATCCCCCGCCGGCCCTCGCCGGATTCCACGATGCCCGCGCTCAGGGCCGAGACCTGGCGGACCAGGGCCGCTTCCAGACCCTGGGACCGCAGGGCCAGCGCCACGGCCACCCAGGCGCCGGTGATGGCCGCGCAGCGGGTGCCGCCATCGGCGTTCAGCACGTCGCAGTCCAGGGCGAGGGTGCGTTCCCCCAGGGCCGCCAGGTCCACGGCCTGGCGCAGGCTTCGGCCGATCAGGCGCTGGATCTCCACGGTGCGGCCCTGCTGCTTGCCCTTGGCGGCCTCCCGGTCCGACCGGGTGTGGGTCGCCGCCGGCAGCATGCCGTATTCCGCCGTGAGCCAGCCCGAGCCCCGGCCCTTCATCCAGCCCGGCACCCGGTCCTCCAGGCTGGCCGCGCAAAGCACATGGGTCCGGCCCAGCTTGACCAGGCAGGATCCAGCGGCGTGGACCTGAACGCCTTTCTCCAGGTCCAGGGGTCGCAGTTCCTCGGTTTGGCGCATCAGCAGCCACCTTTCCATTCGATCTTGTCCACCCGCCCCTGGTGCCTCCCTCCTTCGAATGGTGTTGCCAGGAAGGTTCTGAGGTATGATTCTGCCTTGAGCGGATCCGTCAGCCGCTGGCCGAAAGCGATGGCGTTTGCGTCATTGTGCTGCCGGGCCAGTGCCGCGTGCTCAGGGGAGGTCACCAGCGCGCAGCGGATGCCGGCATGGCGGTTGGCCGCGATGCTGATGCCGATGCCGGATCCGCAGACGAGCACCAGGCGTTCCCACTGATCCTTGCCTTCCGCAGCCCGGTGCGCGAAATCCGGGTAGTCCACCGAGGCCAATCCATCTGTGCCGAAATCCACCACGTCATGTCCCTGCTCGAGCGCCCAGGCCTTGAGCCGTTCCTTCAGGTCGAATCCCGCATGATCGCTTGCGAATCCCAGTTTCATCTTCCGGCCTCCTCGCCCACAGTCTGCCGCCTACAGCCTACCGCCCCTTCATGCTGAATCCCTTTCTCCAGTACCGGCCCCAGGACCGGGGTTTCCTCCTCTGCATGCCCGAGGCGGTGGATCCCGCCGAGTGGGTGCGGGCCCTCCGGATGCTGCCCGGCGAACTCCAGGGAAGGGAGCGCCTGACGCCGGCCAAGGCCCAGATCTTCCTCGCGGATGGCGCCCTGGTCGAGATGCACGCGGTGCCCCTGCGCTGGCAGCGGGCCTATCCCTGGCTCTCCTCCCTGGCCCTGCGCCCCGGCACCGCCGGTCCGACCCTCCGCTACTGGGCCATGGCCCTGCGTCTGCTCCAGTCCCTGGTGGTGCGCGGCGCCATGCTGCCCCAGCTCGATACCCGGGGGAATCCCTGGAAGGCCCGCTGGGGCGTGAGCCTCACCAGCCCCTCGGACCGTTCGGCCCTGCACCAGCTGGTGGAGGCCATGCCCCCGGCGGCCGTGGCCTTCCCGGAAAACGACACCTGGGCCTTCACCAAGACCCTGGGCCTCGGCGAACTGGACGCCTTCGACATCGAGGACGACCTGGCCATGCCCCCCGCGGCGGACGCCGTGCTGTCGGCCTTCCTGGAAGACGGCGCGGACTTCATCATGCGCTTCGTGTCAGGCGGTCTGCGGGCCGGAGACGACCCCCGCCTGGGACTCATCCACCGCCTGCGCGGGCACAAGCGCGACCGCCTGCCCTGGGACGAGCGCATCATGGTGGCCCTCTCCCACCAGCTGCCCGAATTCCCCACCACCGGCATCACGGAGCGGACCCTGGGCGAGCAACTGGCCCAGTGGAGCGAGGGCGCCCGGCCCCAGTGGCTGCGGCCCAGCCTCCGCCTCGAGGCCCCGGACGTGCCCACCACCCTCCAGGCCGTGCAGGACGCCGACCGCCTGGCCGAAGAGGGCTGGACGCTCAGGGTGGGCCTGGAGACCGAGACCGGCACCGCCGTCGGCGTGGGCAAGCTCTGGGAACCTTCCACCGAACCCGAAGTGCTGCAGGCCCGCCAGGTCCTCCTGCGCGGCCTGGCCCGGGCCGTGCCCTTCTTCCCCGCCCTGGAGCGGGCCCTGTCCGGCCAGAAGCCCGAGGATCTCCTGCTGCGGCCCACGGAGGCCTGGGGCTTCCTCACCCGCGGCGCGGCCCAGCTCAAGGAGGCGGGCTTCCTGGTCCACATCCCCGAGGGGCTGGCCGACTTCGGCGGCGCCAAGCGCCTGCGCGCCAAGGTCCGGCTCGGCGCCCGCAGCGTGCTGGATTCCGAACCCCTGGCCCAGGCCGGGCTCGAGGGCAGCGTGAGCGCCGACTGGTCCCTGATGCTGGGCGACGACACCCTGAGCGTGGAGGACTTCGCCCAGATGGCGAGCCTCAAGCACCCCCTGGTGGCCTGGAAGGGCAAGTGGGTGGCCCTGGATCCAGAGACCCTCAAGCAGATCTCCACGGTCATCCAGGCCAGCCGCGGGGCGGGTTTCGAAAGCATGACCAAGGGCGAGGCCCTGGCCGCGGCCCTCACGGGCACGGCCCGCATTCCAGGGGTCAGCGAGGCCATCGAGGTGGAGGTG
>CAIMBM010000009.1 GCA_903839205.1 uncultured Holophagaceae bacterium
CCTCATCACCACCGCCCCCAGCGTGCGGTACCACGTCCACCTGACGGACGGCTCCGAGTCGGCGGTCGATAATCCGTCGAAGCTCCCTCCTCTCCAGAAGATCGCGAAGATCGAGGAGCCCATCATCGAGGCGACCATCCTGACCCGGACGGACTTCGTGGGCGGCCTCATCAAGCTCTGCGAGGAACGTCGAGGGCTCCAGCAGAAGCTCGAGTACGTGAGCCAGGATCGTGTGATGCTGATCTACGAACTGCCCCTGAACGAAGTGGTTCTGGATTTCTACGACAAGCTGAAGTCGCTGTCGAAGGGGTACGCCAGCTTCGACTACCACATGAAGCACTACATCGAGTCGGACCTGGTGAAGATGGACATCCTGGTGAACGCCGAGCCGGTGGATGCCCTCTCCCTCCTGGTGCACCGCAGCAAGAGCCAGGCCCTGGGCCTCGCCCTCTGCCAGAAGATGAAGGAGGTCATCCACCAGCAGATGTTCGATGTGGCCATCCAGGCCGCCATCGGCAGCAAGATCATCGCCCGTACCAACGTGAAGGCCCGGCGCAAGGACGTGCTGGCCAAGTGCTATGGCGGCGACGTCAGCCGGAAGAAGAAGCTGCTCAACAAACAGAAAGAGGGCAAGAAGCGGATGAAGTCCATCGGCAACGTGGAGATCCCCCAGGAGGCTTTCCTGGCCATCCTCAAGGTCGACAATTAGGAAGCAGAGCGGCCCCGATGGACCGCCGTTCCGAGATGAGGCCGGAGCAGGAGCGGAGGCCGACCGTGCGCGCAGCGCATGATCCCGCAGGGGCGAGGCCCAGGATGGGCCGAGTCAGGTCCATCGGCAACGTGGAGATCCCCAGGCCGAGCCTCAGTCGGGTGGCGAGCGGGCAGGGCTGAATGCCCTGCTCCGAGCCGGGACACGGCGAGGCGAGGATTCCTGGCCATCCTCAAAGTCGATAATTGAAAAAGCTGGACAGGATTACCAGGATTAAATGCTTGATTAACAGGATTAAGATCTAGATGAAATCTTGTTAATCCGGCTTCCCATCCTGTTAATCCCGTCATCGCATTCGCTTTGCGAACGGCCTAGCCGACCTTGTCGTCGTCCCTGATCTCGCGCGCTTCGACCAGGTTGGCGAGGAGATACTGCAGTTCTCCCGTGCCGAGGATGCCGCGACGCTCGAGGAGCCGGATGAGCCCCAGGACCAGGGTGCGGGTCTGGTAGGTCTCCAGGCGCCGGATGACCTGGGCACTGGCCCTACTGGGAACGACGTCCGGGCTGACGGGGGGCCGGGCTGGTGCCTTGGTGGAAGCGGGATCGAAGAACCCGAAGGGGTCGATGCTCACGGGTTGGGTCGGCGCCGAGGGCCTGTCGTAGAAGGGATCAGACGGGAAGCTGGAGGGTCCCTGGGGGACGGGGCCGGGGACGGTCATGGGCAGGGGATCCAGTGAGAACGAGACCGCAAGGGCGTCCTCGTGGACGGATTCCCTTCCCATTTCCACCGTAGTGGCACCGCCGGGCGAATCGAACTGGCGGTAGAGATCCGAGATCGCCTTCTTGAGGGCGCTATGCGAGGCCACCACGGGATCGATCGTGAGGCCCGAGGCGAACCGGGCGCTGTCGATGGCATTGAGATCCGAGGGATCGGACATGGCCAGCACCAGGGTCTTGGGTTCCCGCGTGGCGATGGGAAGGACCGTGAACTGATCGGCCAGGCGGTGGGGCACCAGCTTGAGGATCTGCGGGGCCACCTGGAGGCTCCGCACATCCACCTGGGGCACCCCGGTCTGGACGCTCAGGAAATCCATGAGCACCTCTTCGGAGATGTAGCCCAGGGCCACCAGATTGCTGCCCAGACGTCCCCGGGCGATTTTCTGGTGGGTGATGGCACTCTGGAGCTGGGCAGGCGTGATGAGTCCGCCCTCAATGAGCAGTTCGCCCAGCCGCTTGTTTGGTTGCTGCATGTGGAGTCCTAGAGATCTTCGATGGCTGCACAGAGGGTCAACTCCAAGGTAACTTTATTCAAGCGTTTTGTGCAGATGGGAGATGCATGACTTCCGATGACCTGTGGCGGGCCGCGCTGCACGACTTCAACAATCTCCTGGCCAGTCTGCAGGGGGTGCTGGACCTGAGCGATCCCCGGCTGCCCCTGGATGCCCGCAACCGGATGCGTCTGGAATTCACCCTCGAGGATGGGAAGACCCTCATCACCATGGCCCGGGCCCTCGCCCTGGACCGCCACCCGGGTATGGGCATGACTTCCTGGGGCGAATGGAAGGCGGGGCTCGAGGCCAGGCTGGAGCCCATGTCGGCGATGTTCCGGTGCCCCATCGAGGTGCTGGATTCGGGGGCGGATGGGACTCCCTGGCCGCTGCCGGAGCTGCAGGAATGGGCCGCGGCCTTCACCCGGCAGATTCTTCCATGGGCCACCCCCGGGCCCGTCCAGCTGGAGGCAGCGGCCTCCCCGGAGGGCTGGACCCTGACCTGGCTCGGCGATGCGCCGCTCCCTCCGGCGCTCCTCCCGGAGCCGCCTCCCGACGTGGCCAAGAATCTGCCCTCATTCTGGTTGCGGATCGTGAGCGAGCGCCTGGGCCTGTCGATCCAGCCGTCGCCGGAGGGCATCGTGGTCCGGATGGCGAAGCCATGAGGTTCCATATCCTCGCGACCATGTGGGTCACGGAGCGAACCACCTCGGTCGGGGAAGTAAAGCCATGAAATTCCACATCCAGACCCGGGGCTGTCAGAACGGGGCCCCCTCCGCGATCCGGCGCAGCCGGGGAGCGGGAGCACCGTGCGGGGCACGGTGCGATCGGGGGGTAGTCCCCTTCATCCAGCAGCCCCAGGACCGAGGCCGCCCATGAGGTTCCACATCCAGACCTGGGGCTGCCAGATGAACGACCATGACGGCGAGAAGCTGTCGGGTTTGCTGTCGGCCGAGGGCTTCGAGGCGGTGGATTCGGTGGAGGAGGCGGAGCTGGTGCTGCTGAACACCTGCTCCATCCGCGAGAAGGCCGTCCACAAGGTCTACTCGGAACTGGGCCGCCTCCGCGAGGAGAAGCTGCGGCGTCCCCTGGTGGTGGGCGTCACGGGTTGCCTGGCCCAGCAGGAACAGGCGGCGCTGTTCAAGCGGGCCCCCCACATCGACCTCGTGCTGGGCACCATGGCCCTGAGGCAGCTGCCCCGGCTGGTGGCCGAGGTCCAGGCGGGCCGGGCCCGGGTCATGGATACCACCGAGTACCCCGACAACCACCTCTTCCCGCCGGCCGTCACCCGTCGCCGCGACACGGCCAAGGCCCTGGTCACCATCACCGAGGGCTGCAACCACGCCTGCACCTACTGCATCGTCCCCACCACCCGGGGGACCGAACGGCATCGCCCCTACGGGGACGTCCTGGCCGAGGTGCGGGGCCTGGTCGCCCGGGGCTACCGCGAGGTGGAGCTGCTGGGCCAGAACGTGAACAGCTATGCCGGCGGCTGCACCTTCGCGGACCTGCTGGAACGGGTCTCCGAGGTGGAGGGCCTCGAGTGGCTCCGCTTCACCACCAGCCATCCCATGAACTTCACCCGGGAACTGGCGCGGGTGCTGGTGACCAACCCCAAGGTCGTGCCCTTCCTCCACCTGCCCCTGCAGAGCGGCAGTGACCGGGTCCTGAAGCGGATGCTGCGGGAGTACACCGTGGCCGAGTACCTGGAGCGCCTGGGCTACCTGGGCGAAGCGCGGACCCGCATGACCCTGAGCACGGATTTCATCGTGGGGTTTCCCGGGGAGACGGACGAGGATTTCGCGGACACGCTGCGCGTCCTGGAGGATGTGGCCTTCGATGGCTCCTTCAGCTTCATCTACTCGCCCCGCCCTGGCACGCCGGCCCTGCGCCTCAGGGACGACCTGCCCATGGGGGTGAAATCCGAGCGGCTGAGGCAGCTCCAGCTGCGGCAGGCTGAGCTTACGCAGGCCAGCAACACCCGCTTCCTGGGCCGGGTGATCCCGGTGCGCATCGAGACCCATGGCCCCACGGAGCATGGCTGGTGGCTGGCCCGCAGCGCCGAGTGGAAGACCATCCACCTGTCGGTGGGGCCGGGCCGCGACCTGCCGTTCGGCGAGCTCGTGCCGGCGAGGATCACCCTGGCGAGCCCTCACTTTCTGGGAGCGGAACCCGCCTGAACGGCTCAGTGGCCGGCAGAGATGGCCAGGGACCACCTCCTCGTGGCGCCCGGAGCGAGCAGGAAGCCGCCGGGTTTGTGGGCGATGTCACCGCCCCAGCCCGCGGGGCTGGCGTGGCCTTCCCAGGGCTCGATGCAGAGGAAGGACGGCCCGGGATCCGGCCTGGTCCAGATCCCCAGGTGGGGAAAGCCCTCCCAGCTCAGGGCCAGGGCGGGACCACCTCCGCTTTCGAAGCGCAGGCTCCGGCTCCTCGGCTGGAGGAAGATCAGTGCGTCCTCGGCGAACAACCCGTCGCGGAGGGAAAGGTCCCTGCCAAGGATGGGCGTCGGATAGGACTCGGGATCGAGGAGGCCCCGGGTGTCGAGGCGCCGCAGGGGCCCCGGTTCCTCCGCCTCGAAGGCGAGGCGGTGGGCCGTCTTGGGGACCCCCGGGACCAGGGGCCAGCGGAGGGCCGGATGCAGCCCGAGGCTGGCGGGCAGGGGCCCGGGGCCGGGATTCAGCAACAACAGCTCCATGCGCAGGCCGGAGGGTTCCAAGGCATAGGAAACACGCAGCCGGAAGGGGAACGGGTAGGCCGACAACGTTTCGGCATCCTCCTTCAACTCGAGGGTGCAGGCCGTTCCGGAGCGGTGGACCCAGGTAAAGACCCGATCCCGTGCGAAGCCGTGCCTGGGCATGGGATAGGCTTCCCCCCGGTGGCGGAGGGCGTCCCCCTCCAGGGCGCCCACGATGGGAAAGAGGAGCGGGGCATGCCGGGGCCAGAGGGGCCCGGCATCCCAGAGCAGATCCAGGCCTCCGAGGCGGAGGGCCTGGAGCTCGGCGCCCCTGCTGGCGATCACAGCCGTAGAGCCGCCAAGGTGTAAGGGATGGGTGGCCATGCCTCCATGATGCCCGGCCCCGTGGTAGATTGGCCCTCTCCGTCCTCCACGCACGCAGCCTTCCCACCGGGAGCCAGTCATGCACTTCACGGCGGAAGCCATTGCCACCATCCTCCACGCGCCCCGCGCGAACGTGGAGGCGCACTGGCCCATGATCGTCGACGCCCTCTCGGACCTGAAGATCCTCGAACCCGCCATGGAGGCCGCCGTCATCGCCAGCATCGGCTCGGAGAGCTACCTCTTCGCGCCGGAGAAGGAACCCGGGAGCGAAGCCTACTTCCGCCGGATGTACGAGTTCGACCGCAGCCTGGGCAATGTCGAGCCCGGGGACGGGGCGAAATTCTGCGGCCGGGGTTTCGTGCCCCTGCTGGGCCGGGCCGAGTACGCCCGCTACGGCAAGCTGGTCGGTGAGGATCTGGTGGAGCGGCCGGACCTGGCCCTGGACCCCGCCGTGGCCGCGCGGATCCTGGCCTACGCGTTCATGCTGAAGGGCGTGCCCAAGGCCGCCGCAGAGTACGATTGGGTCAGGGTCCGGCGTCTCGCCCACGGCGACCTGTCCGGCTGGAAGCGGTTCAACGGGATCCTGATCCCGCTGCTCAAACTGCTGCCCTAGGGGGGTTGCCACACCCTTCAGGAAATCAAGATCCCCAGGCCTTCGTCCGAATCGACGGGAGTAACCCGCCTTCGACGGCATGCAGGTGCGTCGGGTCGAAGGCTGGCCATCGGAGAAGCCCCATGCGCATCAACACGCCCGTCACCCAGAGGGAGCACCATCTGCAGGAGGGTGCCTTCATCGTCACCACCACGGACCTGCGGGGCGTCATCACCTTCGTGAACGAGGAGTTCATCCGCATCAGCGGGTTCACGGAGGCGGAGCTGATCGGGCAGCCCCACAACCTGGTCCGGCACCCGGACATGCCGCCGGCCGCCTTCGAGGATCTGTGGCGCACGGCCAAGGCCGGCAAGGGCTGGCAGGGCATGGTGAAGAACCGCTGCAAGAACGGGGATTTCTACTGGGTGGACGCCAGCGTGACGCCCATCGAGGAGAAGGGGCAGATAGTTGGGTATGTCTCCATCCGCAGCAAACCCACGCAGTCCCAGATCGCGGAAGCGGAGCGCATGTACGCCAGGGCCCGGGCCGGGCAGCCCATGGAGGACCCGGAGCCGAAGCTCTGGGTGCCCTTCCCCGGGATGGGGCTCAGTGGCCGGGTCTGGTCGGCCGTGGCCCTCGTTCTGGCCATCTTCTGCCTGACGACCCTGGTCAGTGTCATGACCTCCATGGGGACCCGGGCGGATGTGGCCGCCATCCGGACCCAGGTCTCCACCCAGGCGAACAACCTGGGCGAGGGTGAGCTCAGGGATTTGAATGCCCGGCTCAGCAGCATCTCCTCCGGGGCGGCCACGGGCATGTGGGTGCTGGGGGGGGGCGCCATCCTCGGCGTGCTGGCGGGGCTGCTCGCCTTCGGGCAGCTGGCCCGGATCCTGGATCATCAGCTGGGCGGCGATCCGAAGCAGGCACAGCTCCTGGCCAGGGCGCTGGCCGATGGGAATCTGCGCACGGACATTCCCACCCGGCCCGGGGACCGGACCAGCCTGATGGTGACCGTGCGCCGCATGCAGGCCCACCTGAAGAACACCATCAACCGCATCCGGTTCGACGCGGAGCGGGTGCGCCTGAACAGCGAAGTGATCGCCTCGGCCACGCATGAAATCGCCAGCACCAGCCATGAGATCGCCCGGAATGCAGACGACCAGCGCACCTCCACGGACCGCATGGCCTCGGCCATCACCGAGCTTTCCGCCTCGGTGCGGGAAGTCGCAGGCAATGTCCAGTCCAGCCATCGCCGCTCCACCGAGGCCGCACAGAGGGCCCAGTCGGCGGATGCCTCGGGCCAGGCCGCCATCCGGGCCATGGACCGCGTCGAGGAGGCCACGGGCCAGATGGTCGAGGCGGTCCAGGTGATCCAGGACATCGCGAGGCAGACCAACCTGCTCTCCCTGAACGCCGCCATCGAGGCGGCCACGGCGGGGCAGCTGGGCAAGGGCTTCGCCGTGGTGGCCGAGGAAGTGCGCAAGCTGGCCGAACGCAGCGATGCCTCCGCCAGGGAGATCGCCTCGCTCATCGAGGGCAGCAACCGTGCCGTCGTGCAGGGCAAGGCCACGGTCCAGGAAGTGGTCCAGTCGCTGGTGGCCATCCGGGACCACATCTCCGAAGTCGCGGCCATGTCCACCCAGATCGAGGCCGCCTCGGGCGAACAGGCCAAGGCCAGCGAGGAGGTCGCCCGGCAGGTGGAACTGGGCGCCCAGCAGGCGGTGCAGAACGCCAGCGCGGCCATCCAGCTTTCCGGGACCGTGGACAGCAATGCCGCCACGACCCAGGACCTGGTTCGCACCGCCGAGGGCCTGACGGCCCTCATGGTGCGGTTCAAGACCTAGCCGACCGCCACGGTGATGGAGCGCCGTCCTGGGGACGGCGCGAAATCGGGCCCCGGCGCGGAGGCTATGCCACGACTGGTTTGCTTGGTGCGCCCGGCCGGATTCGAACCGGCACGCCGTTTCCGGCAGCGGATTTTAAGTCCGCGGCGTCTGCCATTCCGCCACGGGCGCTTGGGTCCAGCCTAACGGCTGCCCGGTCCCCGTGGTAGCTTCGACCCATGATTCCCCGCTCCGCCGCGCTGCTGCTGGCGATTCATGGCCTGCCCGGGTCCGCCGAGGTCCGGGACCTGCGGGCCTTCTTCCAGCAGCGGTGCGCGGTCTGCCACGGCCAGGATGGATCGGGCCGGGGACCGAATGGGGCCAGGCTCGGGGGGGGCAGCCTGGCGGTTCCCCGCGGGGAGGGGAAGCCGCCGGAGACGGACCGGGTGGGCTCGGTCCTGGATGGCAAGGGCGCCATGCCTGGCTTCCGCCGCCAGCTCAGCGAGGCCGAGGCCAGGCGGCTGGTGGAGGCTGTCCTCCCGAAGCTGAACGCGAGGAGAAAACCCTGAGCGCAGGTTGCGGGCCCCGGAACTGGGAGCATAGTGGTGATTCAACGTTCCGGGAGGTCGCCATGCGGGCCACGCTGCTGATCCTGACCTTGATGTTGGTCCCAGCTCTCCGCGCCCAGGCGCCGGTCAGGTCCCCGAATGAACTGAAGGCCTTCTTCGCGGCCAACTGCGTGAAGTGCCACGGCCCCGATGGCTCAGGCCTCGGCCCCGAGGGCAAGAAACTGGGGGGCTTCGACTTCACGAATGCCAACGAGGCAGCCAAGGAGAGCGACGCAGACATGGCGAAGGCCATCCGCAAGGGCCTTTTCTTCGGCCTCAGGATGCCCTCCTTCAAGGACCGGCTCACGGAGGAGGACATCCAGCACCTGGTCAAGGAGGTCCTCCGCAAGGCCGAGAAGGGCAAGGTCATCGCGCCAGCCCCCTAGGGGCCCTGTAGCATGGACGGATGCCTGTCCCCGCCCCTGAGCCGCACGACCACCCCCTGCTCCGCAACCTCAACGCCCCCCAGCGGGAGGCGGTCCGCCACGCCCACGGGCCCCTGCTGATCCTGGCCGGGGCCGGGTCGGGCAAGACCACGGTGATCACCCGGCGCATCGCCTGGCTCATCGAGGAGGAGGGTGTGCATCCCGGGTCCATCCTGGCCATGACCTTCACCAACAAGGCCGCGGAGGAGATGCGGGAGCGGGTCCAGCGGCTGGTCTCCGTGCCCGCCGCGCAGATGTGGGTGAGCACCTTCCACAGCTTCTGCACCCGCATCCTCCGCCGCGAGGGCGAGCGCACCCCCGTGGGCCGGGATTTCGTCATCTTCGATCCCGCGGACCAGAAGAGCCTGGTCAAGCAGGTGCTGGCGGAGCTGAAGCTGCCGGAGAAGCAGTTCCATCCGAAGAAGGTCCTGGAACTCATCAGCGACTTCAAGAACCGCTGCCTGCTGCCGGACGAGGCCCGGGAAGAGGCCCTGGATCCCTGGACCCGCAAGGTGCTGGACGCCTACGACCTCTACCAGAAGGGGCTGAAGAACCACCGGGCCTGCGACTTCGATGACCTGCTGCTCTGGACCGAGCGCCTCCTCCGGGACCCCGTGATGCAGGCGGTCTACGGCGAGCGCTTCCGCTACATCCTGGTGGACGAGTACCAGGACACCAACCGGGCCCAGTACCTGCTGGTGCAGCACCTGGCGCGGCGCCACCACAACCTCTGCGTGGTGGGAGACGAGGATCAGTCGATCTATGGGTGGCGCGGAGCTGACATCCGCAACATCCTCGACTTCCAGCAGGACTTCCCCGAGGCGGTCCGCATCGAGCTGCTGCAGAACTACCGTTCCACGAAGAAGATCCTGGACGCTGCCTCGGAGGTGATCGCCAACAACGCCCAGCGGGTGGAGGGCAAGGGCGCGCTCATCACGGATCTCGGTGACGGCGAGTCCATCGTCTTCAAGCTGTCCGATGAGGGGCGGCTGGAGGCCGAGTGGGTGGTGCAGCGCATCCAGGAGCTGCGGCACGCGGATCCGGAGGCCAAGGCGGCCGTGCTGTACCGCGCCAACTGGCAGTCCCGGCAGATGGAGGAGGCCCTGCGGGCCCAGAACCTGGCCTACCGGCTGGTGGGCGGCGTGAAGTTCTACGAGCGCCAGGAAGTGAAGGACCTCATCTCGTATCTGCGGCTCCTCTCGAATCCCTTCGACCTGGTGAGCTTCCGCCGCTGCGTGAATGCCCCCAGCCGCGGGGTCGGACCCACCACCCTCGGGAAGATCGAGGGGGCCATCCCCGAGGGCGGCACGCCCCTGGAGGGGCTGGCCCTGCTGCTGCGCTCCGGCGAGCTGAAGGGCCGGGCCCAGCGCGAACTGGGGAAGTTCCTGGAGCTGTTTCATCAGGCCGGGCCCGAGCGCGAAGCCCAGGGGCTGACGGGGCTGGTGAAGTGGGTGCTGCAGGAGAGCGGCTACCTGCAGAGCCTCGAGGACGAGGCCACCCTGGAGGCCGAGGGCCGCATCCGCAACCTGGAGGAATTCCTCAGTGCCGCCGCCGAATCCGAATCCCTGGGGCTGCGCCTGCCGGAGTTCCTGGATCGCATCACGCTGGCCGCGGACGCGGACCAGATCGAGGAGGCCGCCCTGCTCAGCCTCATGACCATCCACTGCGCCAAGGGGCTGGAGTTCCCCTATGTCTTCGTGATCGGCCTGGAGGAGGATGTCTTCCCCAACCGCAACGCCCGGGAGACGCCCGAGGGCCTGGAGGAGGAGCGCCGCCTCTTCTACGTGGCCATCACCCGCGCCCAGCGGCGTCTCACCCTCAGCGCCGCGCGCCGCCGCCGGATCATGGGCACCGAGATGCTGTCCATGCCCAGCCGCTTCCTGCGGGAGCTCCCGGTCGCGACGCTGCTCGCGCCCATCCGCTGGGGCACCGAGATCTACCAGGCCGGCGAAGGCGTGCGGCCCGGCAGCTCCTTCACCAAAGGGGCCGGCGGCGCTTCGGTGGCGACGGAACTGCAGCGCATCCGCAGCTTCTTCGACCGCGTGCGGGAGGTACCGGCTGCATCGGGCGATGCGAATGGCGGCCGCTCCTCCGAACCGGCCGAGCTGAAGGACCCGAATGCGTTCCCGGCCGGAACGCGGGTGATGAGCGCGCGCTTCGGCGCCGGGACCATCCTGGCGGCCTCGGGACGGGGCGATGGCCTCACCTACACCGTGCGCTTCGACCAGGGTGGCGACAAGCGCATCATGGCGCGGTTCGGGGGCCTGGAACCGGTTTGAATCGTGCGGCCAGCACCTGCCTCCGGTATTCGAAGATCCGCGAGATGTCCCGGCGCACCCATAGCGCGGTGAGGACCCATCCCAGGAATCCGAAGCCCACCCGGTACCTGACGGTGTCGCTCATGCGGGTCCCGCCGCCCGGCAGATCCTCGAAGCGGTGCGTGTGGTGCCAGAGGGCGTAGGGGCCCGCAAGCTGCCGATCCACGAAACACTCGCCGGGCAAAAAGGTCTCGATGAGCGTGCGCCATTTGATGGGCAGCCCGCGGACCTTGATCCGGTAGTCGAAGAGGGCCCCTTCGCCCCGGGGCAGGGGCCTCGGCGTGAGCACTTCGAAGCGCAGCCAGGGCGGGGTGAGGGCCTCGAGGTTGGCGGGATCCGAGAAGAACGCGAACACCTCGCCTCGCGGGGCGGTCAGGTCCTGCACGGCCATGAACACCTCCTCTTTCACAGCAGGTCATCCAGGGCGGCTTCGGGGGTGGGGAACCGGAACGGGAAGTCCAGGCCTTCGGCCTTCCCGGGATGCACGTAGGCGCCCTCCAGGAGCAGTTCCCGTCCCAGGTCCCCCAGCAGGAGCCGGAGGGAGATGGAACTGAGCCAGCCGGGCAGGGGCAGCAGCGGGCGGTGCAGCCGCCGGGCCAGGAGCCGGACGAAGGCCGCTTGGCTGACGGGTTCCGGGGCTGTGGCGTTGAAGGGGCCTCCCCAGGCCGGATTCCGGGCCGCCGCCAGGAGCAGGGCGACCAGGTCCTGGAGGTGGATCCAGCTGAGGCCCTGCCGACCGTGCCCCAGGCGGCTGCCCAGGCCCAGCCGCACGGGTCGGGCCATTTTCGGCAGGGCGCCGCCGTCCCGGGCCAGCACCACGCCCAGGCGGGGCAGCAGGACCCGCACCCCCAGGTCCCGGGCCGGGAGTGCGGCGCCCTCCCAGGCCTGGCAGAGGTCCGCCAGGAAGCCCTTGCCGGCCGGGTTCAGTTCGCTCACAGGGCTGTCGTCCCCGGGACCGTAATAGCCGATGGCGGAGGCGTTCACCAGCACCGCGGGCCGCTGCGCGCAGGCCCGCAGCGCCTCGACGATCTCCTCGGTGGGGCCCACCCGGCTGGCGCGCAGGAGCGCCCTCCGGCCCTGGGTCCAGCGCCGGTCGGCAAGGCCCTCGCCCGCCAGGTTGAAGACGGCGTCGAGCCCCTCCAGCTCCTTCGCCAGTCCGATCCAGCCCCGGACCCTGGCCCCGGTGGGGACCACGGCGGAGCCCGGATGCCGGGTGAGGACCGTGACCTGGCTCCCCTGGGCCAGCAGCGCCTTGACCAGGGCCCGGCCGACCAGACCCGTCCCCCCGGCCACCACCACGCGGTTCAAGGGCTGCTCGGCCATGGGGACCCCTTCCAGACACAGGATAGGTCTTTCCGCGGCGCCCGTCGGGACTTGCCAGGGAAACGGGCCGGACCCTGTCCGGCTACCCTGGAACCTGGCCTTGAGTCCCGTGGACTCCTTCCGCCGAGGCGACCGTGCGCTACCTTCTTTCCAACCTGCCCTTGAACCTGGGCGAGGAGGCGCTGGAACTCGCGCCACCCCTGGCCCGCGCCCTGGGGGGTGCGGCTTCCGAGTACCGCGCCACGACCCTGGAGCGCCGCAGCCTGGATGCCCGCCACAAGGGCGCCATCCGCTTCCTCACGGCCATCAGCTTCGACACAGACCGTGACCTGGCGCTCGGCCCGCTCCCCGGTGGTTTGAAACTGGATCCGGCGCCGGCCACGGCGCCCTACGTGGTGGCAGCGCCACCGCGCAAACCCAGGGTGGTGGTCGTGGGTAGCGGTCCTGCCGGGACCTTCTGCGCCCTGCGCCTCCTGGACTACGGGCTGGAACCCATCGTGCTGGAGCGCGGTCCCGCCATGGGTGAGCGGGTGAAGGCCATCGCCGGGCTCTGGAAGGACGCGGTGCTGGATCCCGAGGCCAACGCCCAGTTCGGTGAGGGCGGCGCGGGCACCTTCAGCGACGGCAAGCTCACCACCCGCATCGGGCACCCGGCCACCCGCTATGTGCTGGAGACCTTCGTGCGCTTCGGCGCCAACCCGCGGATCCTCTACCTGGCCAAGCCCCACGTGGGCACGGACGTCATCCGCCGCTGCGCCGTGCTCATCCGCCGGTCGGCCGAGGCCCGGGGTGCCCAGTACCGCTTCCAATCGAGGCTGGCGGATGTGGCCTTCGATGCACACGGCCGGGTGCGTGCCGCCCTGCTGGCCAGCGGCGAGGAGGTCCCCTGCGAGGCCCTGGTGCTGGCGCCGGGCCACAGCGCCCGGGACACCTTCGAGATGCTGCACCGCCGCGGCGTGGCCATGCGCCAGAAGCCCTTCGCCATGGGCGTGCGGGTGGAACATCCCCAGGACCTCATCGACCGCTCCCAGTACGGGCCCAGCGCCGGCCATCCCTCCCTGCCCGCGGCGGACTACAAGCTGGTCTGCAACTTCGGCTTGAACCGCGCCGCCTACAGCTTCTGTATGTGCCCCGGAGGCGAGGTGATCCAGTGCAGCAGCGAACCCGGCGGCGTGGTGGTGAACGGCATGAGCAATGAGAAGCGGGACTCGGGCTTCGCCAATTCGGGGCTGGTGGCCAAGGTGAACACCGCGGATTTCGGCGGCGACCACCTGCTCGCGGGGATGCACTTCCAGCGCCGCTGGGAGCAGGCCGCCTTCCGGGCCGCCGGCGAGACCTACGGTGCCCCGGCCATGGCCGTGCAGGATTTCATCAAAGGCCGGGCCACTGGGCAGCTGCCCCGCACCAGCTTCCGGCCCTTCGCCGTGGCGGCGGACCTGGGCACCTGCCTGCCGGGCTTCATCCAGGAGCAGCTGGCCGGGGCCCTGCCCACCTTCGACAAGAAGCTCCACGGCTTCGCCAGCCGCGAGGCCATCCTGCTGGCCATCGAAAGCCGCACCAGCAGCCCCATCCAGCTCCTGCGGGGGGAGGACGGCCAGTCCCTGTCCCATCCGGGCCTCTACCCCTGCGGCGAGGGCGCGGGCTTCGCCGGCGGCATCACGTCGGCCGCCGTGGACGGCATCCGGGTGGCCGAATGGATCGCCCAGGCCGCCGGAGCCCCGGTGTTCCAGCCCTTCGAGAAGCCGGTGCGGACCGGGGACCTGGCGAACGAGTACTAGGGCATGTTAACACTACTTGATTTCGCTTGGCTGATGACCGATGCTTTAGGTCATGGAGATATCAGAGACTCAATTCCGACTCATTGAGCATTGCCTTCCCACCCAGCGGGGCAATGTAAGCATGGAGAACCTGAACCTGCTCAACGCGATCCTGTATGTCGCCGAGCATGGTTGCAATTGGAGGGGTTTGCCTCCCAGATTCGGGAACTGGCACACCATCTACACCCGGATGAATCGGTGGGCCAAGAAGGGCGTGTTGGACCGAGTGTTTACAGAATTGCAGCGCGCTCAGATCCTACGCATCAAGGTCGACGTCGTCTCTCTGGATAGCACCCACATCAAAGTTCACCCGGATGGCACCGGTGCGCTCAAAAAAACGGACCCCAGGCCATCGGAAGATCCCGGGGAGGGTGGACCACCAAAATTCATCTGGTTGCCGCAGATGCTCGAACGGTCCTGAAATTTGACCTGTCTCCCGGCCAAGACGGGGATGGGCCCCGTGGCCGAGAATTGCTGCACAACCTCGGACCCCCAGGCCGCCCAACCCACCTGCTCATGGACAGGGCGTATGAGGGTAATGAAACAAGACAAGTCGCCGTCGATCTGGGCTATCTCCCGGTCGTCCCCCCTAAGCACACGCGGGTAGATCCCTGGGATTACGACAGAGAGATGTACAAGCGCCGGAACGAGGTCGAACGGGTGTTTCGGAGGCTGAAGGGGTATCGAAGGGTGTTCACTCGATTCGACAAACTCGACGCGATGTTTACCGCATTTGTTGTTGTAGCCCAGATAATCGAGGCGCTCAGGTTGTGTTAACAGGCCCTAGAACGGGGGATGCGCCCGGCCCCTATTTCTTGGGGCTGTCCTCCAGGGTCGCGCCGGCCTTTTCAAGGCTCTGTTCCGTGCCCTTCTGGAGGGTCTGGATCTGCTCGGAACTCTCCATCAGGGTGGGCGTGAGGAAGATGGCCAGCTCCGTGCGCACCTTGGACTTCTCCTTCTTCGTGAAGAGGGAGCCGATCCAGGGCAGGTCCTTCAGGAAGGGGATGCCGCGGTCGTCCGAACCGTCCGAGGACTTGATGATTCCGGCCAGGACGAGGGTCTCCCCGGTCCGCATGCGGACGACGGTGTCGAGGTCCCGCCGGTCCACCACGGGCAGGGTGGCGGAGGCGCCGCCGCCGGAGTCGCTGGTGATGGTGAGCGAGCGCACGGTGACCACTTCGGAAACGCTGGGGTTGACGGCCAGGGTGATGAAGCCGTCATCCCCCACCTGGGGCAGGATGTCCAGGACGATGCCCACGGGCACCACCAGGGGCGTGATGTTGGTGGTGATGATGGGGCCGCCCAGGCCGCCGCTGGGCGTGGCCTGGCTGGTCTGGAGGAAGTAGGCCTCCTCCCGCACCACCCGCAGGATGGCCTTCTGGTTGTTGAGGGTGGAGATGCGGGGCGAGCTGAGCACCTGCAGCTTGTTGTCGCTGGCCAGGGCCGACAGGACCGCGTTCACCCGCATGTTGTTCACCACCAGCTGGAAGAGGCCCTGGTCCGGCGTGACATTCGTGTTGATCGTCTGGCCGCTGAGGAAGGTGGCGCCGGCCGTGGTCCCGGTGGAGCCCAGGCCGGCGGAGGTGCCGCTGAGGAGGAAGGCCTTGTTCCAGTCCATGCCGATCTGGCTGTCCTTGCCGAGGGTGACCTCCACGATGCGGGCCTCCAGCAGGACCTGCCGGCGGTAGCGGCGGCGGGACTCGTTGATGTAGGCCTCCACCCGGTGCTGGGTGTAGGGGTCCGCCGTGAGGGCCACCATGCCGGCGTGGGGCTCGATGAGCAGGATCTTGCCATCCTGGGCGAAGGCGCGGCTGGCCGGGCCCTGGGGGGTGCCCGTTCCGGCCCCGGGTTCCTTGGCCTCCATGGGCGCCCCGAAGACCAGGGTCGTGAGTCCCCCCTGGAGTTCGGCCCAGGGATCGCTGCTGTTGCCCGACGTCAGGGAGGAGGTGTAGGCGCTGTTCTGTCCGGAGGAGGAAGCGCCCCCGCCCCCCTGGCTGCCGGTCTGGATGGTCTGGCCGGAGGAGTTGACCTCGAACTTCTTGGCGCCGACCCGGTTCTGGGCCAGGAAATCCACCGAGAAGAAGCGCATGCCGCCGTCGCTGCGGCTGATGTGGAGCGTCCGGCCATGGCGGCTGGCGGAGAGGCCGTAGTTGGGCAGGATCTGGTCGAGCAGTTCTTCCAGGGTCACGGACTGGAGATCCAGGCCGCGGACCACGGTTTCGATGCCGGGTTCGAAGGTGACGTTGAGATCGGTGCCCTCCACCGAGGCCCGGAGGATGTCGCGCAGATCCGCCTCCCGCACCGAGAGGGTGATGCGCTTGGGGGGCGGCCCGCCCTCCGCCTGCAGCAACCCCTGGCTGGCCAGGAGGACACCGAGCAGGGGGGCGAGGGCGATGGGGTTCATGGGGACTCCTGGGCATGGGCGGGGCGAGTGCTGCGGGAAGTGGATCCGGCGGAACCCTGGAGTGTCACTCCGGGCTTGGGCAGGACCTGGATGCCCTGGACCGTGAAGGGACGCCCCCGGAGCGGCTGGCCGGTGCGGTACCCGTGGCCGTCGAACCAGGCCTCGGTGCCGCCGGGTCCATCGATGAGGAAGTCCGGCGGCGGGACGGGCACCGGTGCCCCGTCCTTGGGGTGAGGGGGCTGGCCCGGCGTGCGGAGGGAGTCCAGCGCGCCGGGGCGCACCACCAGGGCGGAAGCCGGGCCTTCGAAGGCGCCGGGGCCGAGGCGGGCGAGCGCCTGCTGGTCCAGGATGGCCTGGGCCCCCAGTTCGGCGGGCACGAAGGCCACGGGGCGCAGGTCGTCCCAGAGGGCCTCGCCGGTGCCGGCGGCGGGGGGCGGCTCGGGCGCAGGGGACGCCGGCGGGGGGGCGGCCGTCAGGGGCGGGGGCGCCGCTTGGCCCGAGGGCGCGGAGGAACTGAAGGTCCGAATATTCAGCCACACCACCGCCGCGGCGCCGAGGCCCAGGGCGGGCAGGATCCAGAGCTTGTTCTTTTCGACGAAGGACATGGTCTACCTCGGCCCAGCGGGGGGAACCAGGATGAGGTTCCGGAGCCAGAGGGCCCGGGCCTGCCGTTCCGGTGTGGCCTCCCAGCGGAGGCCCACGGGTTCGAGCAGGGAGGGGATCGCCCCCAGCCGGTCGAGGCCCTCGAAGAGGCCCGCGGTGGGGCCATCGAGCTGCACCTCCAGGACCCAGGCCTGGAGGGTGCCGGCCTGCTGTGTCTCCAGGGGAGCGCCGGTGGAGGGGCCCCAGGCCAGGGCCCTGTCGAGGGTGAAGCTCGCGTGGATGGGATCCCAGCTGGAACGCATGCCATGGATCCGGAGACCCCCGCGCCGGAAGGCCTGGTCGAGGTCGGTGACCACCCGCTGGTAGTGGGCCAGCCGGTCCCGGTCGCCCCGCAGCTGGGGAATCCGCTGCCGCCAGGGGGCCGCCGGATCCTCCAGCAGGGTCATTTCCTCGGCGCTCAAGGGCGTGTAGCGGGGCAGTTCCTGGAGCCGGGCCTCGGCTTCGGCGATGCGGGCCCGGTTCGCGGCCATGCGGGCCTCGGCGGGCCGCCAGACCAGGAGCCAGAAGAGGACCGGGGCCAGGCCAAGGAGCAGGATGAGCAGGGTGCGGAGACGCTTCATCGGAGCCTCCCGCTGAGGGTGAACCGGGTCAGGGCCCGGGTGGGCACACCGGGTTCACCCGCCTGGATCCGGTCGCTGACGCTGACCTCCTGGAGCGGATCCAGGGCGAGCCCGGAGAGGCGCTGGAGGTCCGACACATAGCCCGCCAGGGGGCCCACCGAGAAGGAACTCTCCGTGAGGGCGGTGCCGCTCACCTGGAAGGCCAGGTCCGCCCCCGGACCCGGATGCTGCTGGATCTCCACCTTCTCGAGTTCCAGGCCGGGCGGGGCGCTGAAGAGGGACGTGGCCAGGCGGCTGATCCGTTCCGTGGACTGGGCCGCCCGTTGTTCAGCGGCCCTCAGCCGGAGCAGGGGGGACCGGGCCGCCACGACCCGGAGGCGGCCCTGGTCACTGGCGAGCCGCCGGGCCAGCTCCGCCTCCACGCGGGCGGCCTCGGCCTCCAGGGCCTTTTCCCGGCCGCGGACCAGCCCGCCCCCGAGGATGAAGGCGACCAGCACGCCCATGGCGGCCAGGACCAGGACGGCCTTGAGGGTCCGGCGCCGGTGGCTCTCCTGGACGTGACCCGGCCGCAGATCCAGGCCCTGGGGGGACCGTTCCTGGGCCAGGCCGAGGAGGAGGAGGTCATCGAGGGACTCCGGGGCGCAGCTCGTGGCCAGGCCCAGGGCCCGCAGCCGCCGGTCCAGGGCCTCGGGCAGGCTGGCGGCGCCCACCACCACCAGGTCGCCCGGGACGGTGCCCCGGAATTTCTGCTTGTAGAACTGGAGGGTGCGGGCTGTCTCCTCGACGGACAGCTCCAGGCTGTCCTCCAGCGACAGGCCCTCGGAGAGGCGGAAGGTGCGCTGCAGGACCAGGGACGGGCCCCGGAAGAAGAGCAGGCGGCCCAGCTGCGGCGCCAGGGCCAGGACCACCCGGTCCCGGGGGGCGTCGGCGCCCTGGGGCAGGGCTTTCAGGAGGGCCCGGGGCCAGGCAGAGGCCTGCACCCAGTCCAGGTCCGCGGCCTCCAGGGCCGAGGCCCAGCCGCTCAGGTGCGAGGCGGGCAGGTAGGCGGTCCAGTGGACATGGCCCCCCCGGGCCTCCGCATCGACGTCGAGGGCGTGGCCCACCAGCATGGGCTCGCCGGGGTTCTCGGTCGCCACCACCCGCCGGGCCACGTCCAGGGCCTCCTTGGCGGGCATGGGGGGCGTCTCCTGGCACTGGACGCTGAGGCTCGAGAGCCCCACACAGGCCTGCACCGAGGCCCCCTTGGGCAGGAGCCGCCGCAGCTCCTCGGCCCACTGGGTGCGGCGCCCCGGACCCTCCGGGGTATCGCGAATGAGGCCCAGGTCCAGGCCGTCCGGCGTCAGCACCCGCGCCCCGTGGTCCTCCAGGAAGAGGAGGAAGGGGTGGCGGGCGGAGGACCTGGAACGGGGGGTCATGGGGGCTCAGAGGCTGGAAGGGCTGGTCGGCAGGGTCGGGGCTCAGTAGACGGTGTAGGAGAAGGCGTGGTTTTCGCCGGGCAGGAGGTCGACGACCTCGGAAAAGGTGATGGCCGGGACCGTGGTGATGTTGATGACGACTTGCACGGGGCCCGCCGGGCAAACCGGGATGGCGGGCAGGGTCCCGCTGTTGTAGGTCACGGTCTGGCCTGCGAGGGGGGCGATGGCGGCATTCAGCGGTCCCGCCAGGGCATTGCCATTCCGGTAGCGGAAGGTGAGGGTGCCGGCGATCACCGTAGCCCGGTTGTTGTGGACAGTGATGGTGGGTGAGGTGCTGTAGGCGCTGGCGAGCAGGGCCGGCTGGGATGGAAAGACCAGGTCGTCGTTCTGGGGCTGGACCTGGGCGGCTGGTGTGTCCAGGATTCCATTGGCGCCCAGGCTGATGACCTGGAAGCCCTGGCCTGCGATCAGCCGCAGCTGGATGGGGCGCCCCCAGCCGTCCACGGGGACCTGGACACCGGCCACCAACTTGGTGGGGCCGGTCCAGTAGGGGCCGTTCCAGCCCCAGGAGAAGAGGGCGCCATTCAGGGCGTAGGCGACGGGCGGGTTGGGCGCCGGGGCGGCTGTGGACGTGGTCATCTTGCCGAGGCTGGCGAGGTTGCCGGCGGGGTTGAAGCCGAAGTCCGCCCGCATGTTGGGCACGCGCCGGTCCCTTGCGCCGAACATGGCCTCGTAGGCGGCCTTCAGGTTGGTCCGGGTCTGGCTTTCGCGGGACTGGTTGATGGCCTTGAGGGCCAGGGGCACCATGGCCCCGGCCAGGATGGCCATGATGGCGATGACGATGACCGCCTCGACGAGGCTGAACCCGCGCCTGGCCTGGGGGCTCCTAGTGCGCGGACGCATTGATCCCTCCGATCAGGGAGTAGATGGGGAGCAGGATGCTGACGGCCACGAAGACCACGACGCTGGCCAGGCTGATGAGCAGGATCGGCTCCAGCAGCTGGAAGAAGCGCTTGAGCCCCGCCTGCACCTCCGCGTCGAAGTAGGTCGAGACCTTGGCCAGGGTCACCTCGAGGTTGCCCGCCTCCTCGCCGATGGCGAACATGCGCACCACCAGGGGGGGGAAGTAGCCCACCTGGGCGGCCATGACGCCCAGGCGTTCGCCGGATTCGATGCCCTCCCGGATCTTGCGGACGCACCAGCCCAGCCGGTCGTTGCCGGTCACGCTGGCGCACTCCTTGAGGATCTGGAGGATGGGCAGGCCCGCCTTGTACTGGGCGGCGAAGAAGGTGGCGAAGCGCGACAGGCCCAGCTTGGTCAGGAGGGGCCCCAGCAGGGGCATGTGGAGGAGGGCCGTGTGCCACCAGAGGCGGAAGTCCCGCCGCTTGCGCAGGGCCAGGCGGAAGCCCCAGAGGGCCAGGGCCGGCACCACGAGAACCACCCAGCCCCAGCTCACCATGCCCTGGCCGACGAGGATGAAGATGCGCGTGACCAGGGGCAGGGGCACCTGGAACTCCACCAGCATCTTGAGCACCGGGGGCAGGGCGAAGATGGAGACCAGCACCACCACGATGCCGACGATGGTGAGGACGATGAGGGGATAGGTGGCCGCCTGCTTCACCTGCCCCGCGAACTGCTCCTCCCACTCCACCAGCTTCACCACCTCCCGGATGGACTCGTCCAGGTGCCCGCTGCTCTCCCCGGCGCGGATCATGCTCACGAGCATGGGCTGGAACAAGGTGGGGTAGGCGTCGAAGGCCTCGGACAGGGAGGCGCCCCCCTCGACCCGCCGCCGCATGTCCAGCAGGGCCGCGTTGAAGTCGGGCTCTCCCGATTCCTGGTAGTCCGAGAGGGCCGCCAGCAGCGGCACGCCCGCCTCCACGTAGGAGCCCAGGTGGACGAAGAAGGCAGCCAGCTCCTTGCGCTTCATGCGGGGGGCACTGAAGCGTTGCGCCGCCGTCTCCCGGGTCACCCAGGCCCGCACGAGGAAGAGGGACTCCTTGGCCAGGTCCGCCGCCAGCACCAGCTCGCTGTCGGCGGTGCGGATGCCTTCGATGCGGCTGCCGTCGAGGGTGCGGGCGGCGTAGCTGTAGCGCGAGCCCATCAGTCCTCCGCCGCGGTCACCCGCAGCGCCTCGTCCAGGCTGATCACGCCCTCCTGGGCCAGCTGCAGTGCGTGCTCGAAGAGGCTCCCCTTGCCTTCCCGGCGGGCCTGGGCCTCCACCTCCTGGAGGGCCACGCCGGAGGCGAGCCGCTCGCGGA
Organism: uncultured Holophagaceae bacterium; assembly: GCA_903839205.1. Lineage (GTDB taxonomy): Bacteria > Acidobacteriota > Holophagae > Holophagales > Holophagaceae > Geothrix. Next base: position 21,245 of record CAIMBM010000009.1, read on the forward strand.
CCTCGGGGCTGATGGCCAGCAGGTCATGGATGGCCCGGCGGCCCCGGACTCCGGTATGGCCGCAGGCGTCGCAGCCCTTGCCCAGGGACCAGCGGCCCTCGCGCTGGTGGGGCTTGAGGAGGGCCAGGAGGTCGGAACTCGGCGGCTCCGGCACGTTGCAGGCCGGGCAGTTCACCCGGACCAGGCGCTGGGAGAGCACGCCCAGCAGGGTGGAGGAGAGGTCCAGGCGGGTGAGGCCCAGGTCCACCAGGCGGGGAATGGCGCTGATGGGATCGTTGGTGTGCAGGGTGGACAGCACCAGGTGGCCGGTCATGGCGGCCCGGGACGCGATCTCGGCGGTCTCCCGGTCCCGGATCTCGCCCACCAGGATGATGTCGGGATCCTGCCGGAGGATGGCCCGGAGGCCCGCCCCGAAGGTGAGCCCCGCCTTCACGTTGACCTGGGTCTGGGTGATGAGGGGCAGCTCGTACTCGACCGGGTCCTCCACGGTGACGATGCAGTGGTCGCTGCTGTTGAGCGTGCTCAGGGCCGAGTAGAGGGTGGTGGTCTTGCCGCTGCCCGTGGGGCCGGTCACCAGGAGCACGCCATGGGGCCGGCCCAGCAGCCGCAGGAACCGCTCCAGGACCCCCTCGGGCATGCCCAGCTGCTCGAGGCCCAGCACGAGCTTGGTCTTGTCGAGCACCCGCAGCACCACCTTCTCCCCGTGGATGTTGGGGAGGAAGTTCACCCGCAGGTCGAAGCGCCGCTTGCCGTGCCGGAACTGGAACTTGCCGTCCTGGGGCACGCGGTTCTCGGCGATGTTCACCTCGGCCAGGATCTTGAGGCGGGCCGTGATGGCTGACTGGATGGCCTTGGGCAGGCTGGGGCCCTGCTGGAGCAGCCCGTCCACGCGGAAGCGGGTGAGCACCGTGTGCTCGCCGGGCTGGATGTGCAGGTCCGTGGCCCGATCCTGGATGGCCTTGAGGAGCAGCTGGTCCACCAGGCGCACCACCGGCAGGCCCCCGGGGTCGTTGTCGTCCGGCCCCGTGCTGGCCCGGATGGCCTCTTCGATCAGTTCCTCGATGGACTTGTGCTGGCCGTAGTCCTCGTTGATGCGGGCGTGGATGTCGTCCTCGGAAGCGCCGACCACTCGCACGCGGCGCCTGGTGAGGGCCTCCACCTCGCCCAGGGCCTCCACATCGTAGATGTTGGCCATGGCCAGGACCAGGACCTGGCCTTCCAGGGCCACGGGGATCACGTTCAGCCGGCGGGCCAGGGCCTCCGGCAGCAGGGCCAGGGCCTCGCGGGTGATGTCGGCCTCGGTCAGGTCCAGGAAGGTGACACCGCCCTGCTCCGCCAGCACCGAGGCGATGGACTGGTGCGTGACCAGGCCCAGCTGGGTGAGGATCTCGCCCAGCATGGACCCGGTGCGGCGCTGCTCGCGCATGGCGAGGTCCAGCTGCCGCTCGGTGATGAGCCCCCGATCCAGGAGCCGCTCACCCAGCATCTTCCGCGGTGCTTCTGCCATGGGCTGGACCAGGGAAGGGCGGCCCGCCTTCGGGCCGCCCGTGGGAGAACTAGTTCACGCGGACCACGATGTCGTCCTGGGAGGTGCCGCCGGTGGCCGCGGACTGGTCCCAGGTCACGGGATAGCCATTGGCGCCAGCCGTGCGGTTGGCAGCCAGGATGTTCTTGTCCGGGCCCGCGCAAACGACCCAGATGGGGCCGTTCACGGTCTGGCTGGTGGCGTTGTAGCCCAGGATGTAGTAGGGGCTGCCCCAGGGGTCGGTCTTCACCGCCACGTCGGTGCCGACGTAAGGTCCGCGGTAGCTGAATTCGGCGTTCACCGTGGTGCCGAACATGGTGTTGGCCGCGGTGTAGTCGGCCGCGACCTGGGCAGTGGCCGTGAAGAGGTTCAGGAAGGAGTTCCCCGCTGCCGGGCCGAGGCCGGCCACGTTGACCACGCCCGCCGGGCCGGAACGCCACAGTGACTGACCCGCACCGGTGGCGGCGGCGCCGCCGCCGTTGGCGAGGTTCGGTCCGCCGGCCAGGGTGGGCCGGACGCCCGTGTCCTTGAGCTGGGCCGCGATGGCGGCGGCGATGACCTGGACGTCGTTCTTGGCGCGGGCAATCTGGCTGTCGCGCATGTTCTTCACGACCAGGGGGATGACGATGCCGGAGAGGATGGCCACCACGGCGATGGCCACGGCAGCTTCGATGAGGGTGAACCCGCGATGCGCTGTGCGGTTATTCATGGAATCTCCTGGGGTTGACAGGTAATCGCGTCCTGTCCTGAGAGGCAGGGGAAGGCTCAGGTTCCAGTCGGAAGGTCCTGAAGGGGACTTGAGTTATGAAGTAATCCTAGGATAGTCGGAATTCAACCATGCAGGGGGCTGCCCCATGTTCGAATCCGCGGAACTCGGCCACAGGATCAGCAAGGAGGTCTGGGACAGGGAGGTCCCCCCCCTGCGCGAGGCCCTCCTGGACGCCCAGTACGACCTCGCCACCGCCAGGTTCCCGGTGGTCCTTCTGGTGGCGGGGGTGGACGGCTCGGGCAAGAGCGAGACCGTCAACACCCTCAACGAGTGGATGGACCCCAGGCACATCCAGACGCACGGCCTGGACGAACCCTCGGATGAGGAGCGGGAGCGGCCCCACATGTGGCGCTACTGGCGCATGCTGCCGCCCAAGGGGAAGATCGGCATCTTCGACGGGTCCTGGTACACCTGGCCCATCCTGGAGCGGGCCCATGGCCGCATCAAGACCTCGGAGCTGGACCAGGACATGGGCCGGATCGCCCGGTTCGAGCAGATGCTCATCCAGGAAGGCGCCCTGGTGCTGAAGTTCTGGATGCACCTGGGCAAGGAGGCCCAGAAGAAACGGCTGAAGGGGCTGGAAAAGGACCCCCTGACCCGCTGGCGGGTGACGCCCCGGGACTGGAAGCACTTCGAGATGTATGACACCTTCCGGCAGGTGGCCGAGCGGTCCCTGCGCGCCACGAGCACGGCGGAGGCCCCCTGGATCGTGGTGGAGGCCACGGATCCCAAGTACCAGCGGCTCACCGTGGGCAAGATCCTGCTGGAGCGGCTCCGGGCCCGCCTCGACCAGCCCGCGCCGGCGGCCCCCGCGGTCCGCACCCTGCCGCGGACCTCCCTCGACAGCGTGAACATCCTCAGGGCCCTGGACCTCACCAAGCGCATGGACAAGAAGGACTACGAGGAGGAACTGCTCACCCTCCAGGGGAAGCTGAACCTGCTCATCCGCCACCGGAACTTCAAGAAGCACGCCCTGGTGCTGGTCTTCGAAGGGGTGGACGCGGCCGGGAAGGGGGGCGGCATCCGGCGCATCACCCAGGCCCTGGACGCGCGCACCTACCGCATCCAGCCCGTGGCGGCCCCCACCGAGGAGGAGCGGGCCCAGCCCTACCTGTGGCGCTTCTGGCGGAACCTGCCCCGGAAGGGCAAGGTCATGATCTTCGACCGCAGCTGGTACGGGAGGGTGCTGGTGGAGCGGGTCGAGGGCTTCTGTTCCGAGGCCGACTGGCAGCGCGCCTACAGCGAGATCAACGATTTCGAGGACCAGCTGGTGCGCAGCCGCAGCCTCCTGCTGAAGTTCTGGCTGTCCATCAGCCAGGAGGAGCAGCTGCGGCGCTTCGAGGAGCGGCAGGCGACGCCCTTCAAGCGCTTCAAGATCACGGACGAGGACTGGCGCAACCGCGAGAAGTGGCCCCTCTACGAAAGCGCCATCTGCGACATGCTGGAGCGCACCAGCACCGAGATCGCGCCCTGGACCATTGTGGAGAGCGAGAACAAGTACTTCGGGCGGATCAAGATCCTGAAGACGCTGGTGCAGCGGCTGGAGGATGAGCTGTAGGGCGGCTCAGACCGCCCGTTCCTTGCCGAACACGCGATCCAGCACGAGTCCGGCGGTCTCCTCGATGCTGCGGCCGGTCACGTCCAGCACGGGCCAGCGCCGGTGGTGCTTGAAGACCTCGTCGGCGTAGGCCAGCTCCTCGAGGATGCGGCCCATGTCGCTGTAGCTGTCCGCGGTGCCTGATGCGCCCAGGCGCTTCAGGCGGTAGGCGCGGATCTCCTGCAGGCGGTCGGCCTGGATGGTGAGGCCCACGACGCGGCCCTGGGGGATGGCCTTCAGCTCCTCCGGCAGGGGCACGCCCGGCACCAGGGGCACGTTCATGACCTTGAAGCCCTCCATGGCGAGGTACATGGAC
>CAIMBM010000010.1 GCA_903839205.1 uncultured Holophagaceae bacterium
AGGCCCTGGCCGCGGCCCTCACGGGCACGGCCCGCATTCCGGGGGTCAGCGAGGCCATCGAGGTGGAGGTGGCGGGCGACTTCGGCGCGGCCCTCGAGGACCTGAAGGTCCTTCCGGACAAGCCCATCACCCAGCCCGAGACCTTCCATGGGCAGCTGCGCCCCTACCAGCTGCGGGGGCTCGCCTGGCTGGAGGGCCTGTCCCGCCTGGGCCTGGGCGGCATTCTCGCGGACGACATGGGACTCGGCAAGACCATCGAAGTGCTCGCCCTCCTGCTGCACCGGCAGCAGGCGAGCCCCCAGCATGGCCCCGCCACCCTGCTGATCTGCCCCACGTCGCTGCTGGGCAACTGGGAGCGGGAGCTGGCCAAGTTCGCCCCGAGCCTGCCGGTTTTCGTGCACCACGGCAACAACCGCGACCCGCTGCCCGGGACCTTCCGGCCCCACACGCTGGTGCTCACCACCTACGGCGTGGTCCGCCGCGAGGAGGACACCTTCGCCAATCGCCCCTGGGGCGGCGTGGTGGTGGACGAGGCCCAGGCCATCAAGAACGCCGGTTCGGCCCAGGCCAAGGCCATCCGCAAGCTGCGGGGGGGCTTCCGCCTGGCCCTCACCGGCACACCCATCGAGAACCGCCTCACGGAGCTGTGGGCCATCATGAGTGCGGGGCTGCCGGGCTACCTGGGCAGCGAGGCCCAGTTCAAAGAGCGCTTCGCCACGCCCATCGAGAAGTACCGGGATCCGGACGCGGCCAACGAGCTCCGCCAGCGGATCGGCCCCTTCATCCTGCGCCGCCTCAAGAGCGACAAGGCCATCATCCAGGACCTCCCGGAAAAGCACGAGATGAAGGTCTTCACCACGCTCAGCCGCGAGCAGGCCGAGCTGTACCAGTACCGCGTGGACAAGATGGACGAGGAGCTGGACACCGCCACCGGCATCGAACGCCGCGGGCGCATCCTGGCCCTGCTCACCCACCTCAAGCAGATCTGCAACCACCCGAGCCAGTTCCTGAAGGCCCAGGGGCCCTACCGCGGCCGCAGCGGCAAGCTGGACCGCCTCACGGAGATGCTCGAGGAGGTGGTCGAGGCCGGCGAGCGGGCCCTGGTCTTCACCCAGTTCAAGGAGATGGGCGACCGCCTGCAGATCCACCTGCAAGACGCCCTGGGCTTCGAGCCACCCTTCCTGCACGGCGGCACCACGCGGGAGGGCCGCGACGAACTGGTGCGCAGCTTCCAGGAGGATCCCGATTCCTCCCCCGTGCTGCTGCTGAGCCTCAAGGCCGGCGGCGTGGGCCTGAACCTGACCGCCGCCACCCATGTCTTCCACTTCGACCGCTGGTGGAATCCGGCCGTGGAGGACCAGGCCACGGACCGCACCTACCGCATCGGCCAGACCAAGAATGTCCAGGTGCACAAGCTGGTCACCATCGGCACCCTGGAAGAGAAGATCGACGCCCTGCTGGAGTCGAAGCGGGACCTGGCGGACCGTGTGGTGGGCAGCGGCGAAGGCTGGCTCACCGAACTCGACGACGAGTCCCTGCGCCGCCTGGTGGCCCTCGATCCTGATACCGAGCTCATGGACCCCGATGAAGGCAACGGCGACGAGCCCGCCTCCACCCCTGTCAGCCCCAAGCCCTTGAAACGCAGGGCCAAGGAGGTGGCGCCATGATCAGCCACGCCGACCGCTTCGGCGCCACCTGGTGGGGCCGCCTCTGGATCAACGGCCTCGAGAAGCTCGGGGACGACTACGAGAACCGCCTGCCCCGCGGCAAGAAGTACGCGGAGGACGGCCATGTCTCCCACTTCAACGTGCAGCCCGGCGAGATCCAGGCCCGGGTCCACGGCCGCAAGACCTACAACGTGACCCTCGGCCTCCCCGCCCTCACCGCCGCCCAGTGGGAGAAGGCCCTGGACCGCATCGCCCTCGAGAGCCGCTTCGTGGCCTCCCTGCTGGCGGGCGAGATGCCCCAGGGCCTGGACGAGACCTTCCGCGAAGCGGGGGCCAGCCTATATCCCCGCGTACCGAAGGAGCTCCAGACCCACTGCGACTGCCCCGACTGGGCGAACCCCTGCAAGCATGTGGCCGCCGTCTGCTTCGTCATGGCCGAGGCCCTGGACCGGGACCCCTGGCTGCTCTTCGACCTCCGCGGCAAGAGCCGGGAGGAGGTGCTGCAGGCCCTCCAGTCGGCCCTGGACGCCGCCGCCGTGGCGGCCCCCAAGAAGCGCGGTCGGCCGCCGAAGAAGCAGCAGACCGTGGCCGACCTGCTCCGGCGCGAACAGCCGGAGCCGGAGCCCTGGCGCCACCTGCCCGAGGAGGCCTATGACGCCCTGCCCATGCCCCTGCCGGAGATCAGCATCCCCCGTGTGATCCCGCCGGACCCTTCGGTGTTCACCCAGCTGGGGCCGCTGCCCCACGCCCGCATCGAGACCAGCCTCTGCCTGGCCGCCCTCATGCACCGCACGGCCCAGTGGGTGCAGCAGCAGATCGAGGACGGCCCCGGCCGCCTCGAGGACGAGGAGGGTGAAGGCGAACCGGAACAGCCAGCCTCCCCCTTCGATGCCCCGCTCCAGCCCGCGCCAAGGCCCAACCGCAACTGGCGTCACAAGAAGCGTCGGTGGGGCAAAAAGGGCGGACAATAATGACGATTCAGGAGTCTCCATGCGCACCATCTCCACGCCCAACGCCCCCGCCGCCATCGGCCCCTACAGCCAGGCCCAGATCTCGGGCAACTACCTCTTCACCTCGGGGCAGATCCCGCTCGTGCCCGGAACCATGGAGATGGTGACAGGCCCCATCGAGGCCCAGGCCGAGCAGGTGCTGAAGAACCTCAGCGCCGTGCTGGCCACCGCCGGCACCGGCTGGGACCGGGTGGTGAAGACCACGGTCTTCCTCGCGGATCTCGGGGACTTCGCCGCCTTCAATGCGGTCTACGAAAGGGTCCTCGGAACGGCCAAGCCGGCCCGCAGCACCGTGCAGGTCGCCGGCCTGCCGCGGGGGGCGAAGGTCGAGATCGAGCTCGTCGCGGAAGTCTAGGTTCAGCCTCTCCCTCGGCCGCTGGGCGCTCGGCTCTGCCTCGGCGCACGCGGCCCTGGCTGCCCGCGATCGCACAGGGCCCCGCCCTTTGCTCCCACTCGCCTTCGGCTCGCGGAGCGGGTCCCCCGGTCGAGATCGCTGGGGCCGAATGGAGGGCCGATCCGTCTCAGGAACCGGCACCCAGGTCCGCGAGCACCCGCTGGATGACCGAGGCCCAATCCCCTGGGTTCGGCTGGCGGTAGATGCGGAAGGTCGGGTACCAGGGACTGTCCTCCCTCCCGAGGAACCAGCGCCAATCTGGGAAGGTGTGCAGCAGGAGCAGGGTGGGGATGCCCAGGGCCCCGGCCAGGTGGGCCAGGGCGGTGTCCACCGTGATCACCAGGTCCATGGCAGTCATGGCAAAGGCCGAATCCGAGAAGGAACTCAGCAAAGGGGCGAGTTGTATGACGCCGGGAAGGGGGAGCTCCTCGAGCGGCTCCAGTTGGAAGCTGTGCCAGCTCACGCCCTGCAGGGCGGCCAGGGGTTCCAGGGCCGCCGCCGGCATGGAGCGCTCCCTGTCCCTGACGTGCACCGGACTGCCCGCCCAGGCCAGACCGATGCGGATCCTCCCCGCCGAGGCCGCCAGGACCTCCGAGAGGCGCTGGCGATTGGGCACCTGGCCCGGCACTTTGAAGTAGGGGATTTCCGCGGGAATGGAGGGGAGGTCGGTCTTGAAAATCAGGGGAAGCGAGAGCAGCGGCACGTGGAGGTCGAAGGGAGGCAGGGGCTCCCCCATGGGAATCACCTCGTCCACCCCCGGGCAGGTGGCGACCAGGTCCGCCAGGGCCGGCTGGACCGACCACAGGACCCTGCCCCCCAGGGCCTTCAGCTGAGGGGCATAGCGCACGAACATGAGGGTGTCGCCCAGGCCCTGCTCCCAGTCCACCAGCAGGGTCCTGCCCACGAAGGGCCCGCCCTCCCACCTCCGGTGATCCGGGTGGGCCTGGGGCTTGCTGCCTTCGGTCCGCCGCAGACGGGCTTCATACTCCTCCCAGCCCCTGGGCATGTCTCCGAACAGCAGCGAAATGTTGGAGAGTTCCCATTGTTCCTCAGGCTCCCCGGACTCCCCTCGGTGAGCGAACCACCGAAGGATCTCCTGGCAGGCCGCGGGACGGTCCCCCCCATGGGCCAGGATCCGGTAGCACAGCTTGTGGGCCTCCGGATTGCCGGGCTCCTGGGCCAGAGCTCGTTTCAGCGCGGCCATGGCCGCCTCGAGGTCGCCCTTCTTCATGAGGCCTTCCGCCAGGGCCAGGCGGGCGTCGTTGCGGGTGGGGTCTGCGGCCAGAACCCTGCGGAACAGCCCCTCCGCCTCATCGAATTGCCGCTGTTGCACGAGGATGCAGCCCAGGTTGATCCTGGCCCCGGGGCAGGTCGGGTCCAGGCTCAGGGCGCGGCGACAGAGTTCCTGGGCCTGCTCGAGTTTCCCGGACACCCAGAGGAGTCCGCCAAAATCAGCCAGGACTGCGGCGTCCCCGGGCTGGAATTCCAGGTAGGCCCGATAGGCTTCTGCGGCGCGATCCCATTGGCCCGCCTGATCCAGTCGATGGGCCTCCTGGAGGAACTCGGCTGGATCGCTGTTCATTCCCCCTCCTCGGTCTCCCCGATGTCCTCCTCGATGGCCTCCCACCGGCGGCGGGCCTGGAAGGCGGGATCCTCCAGCTGCCCCAGGAACTGGGTCATGCGGGGGCCCCAGGAGGAGGTTGCCACGCAGCCCGCAGGCGCATGGGGCAGCAGGTCCCCGGGGGCTTCCTCCAGGCAGAGCTGGGTGAGGATCAGGGCCTGCCGGTAGCTTTCCCCCACCGGCGTCAGGTTGGCGGCCAGGGTATCCAAGAGTTCCGCAAGGGGGGCGTCTTCGGGCAGGGCTTCGGCTGCGGCTTCGATCACCTCCACGGTCTTCAGGCGGGCCGCGATCAGCTTGAGGTGCAGGCGTTCCAGGTCCCGCCGGGCGGCCCCCCGGGACAGGGCGTGGGCGGCGTCCTCCAGGTGGGGATGCAGCTTTCGGAACAGCAGGGAGAGGGCGGTCTCGGCGGGAGACATCGGAGCGGCTTCGGTCATACTGTCCAGCCTACTGCATCCTGTTGGACGAACGGGGCCGTCTGCCCCAGCATGGGAGCCGGGAGATAGCCATGAGCACGTCGGACTTGCTGGACCTGACCACCCTCCAGAACCTCGTGGAGCTCGACGATGGTGGCCACGAACTCCTGTCCGAAATGATCGGCATTTTCCGGGAGGACACCCCTCGCCGCATCCGGGACATCCTCGCGGCCATCGCCCAGGGGAACGCCGAGGAACTCTCCCGCACCGGGCATGCACTCAAGGGCGGGTCCGGAGCCCTCGGGGCCGAGGCCATGCGCAATCTGGCGGCGGGGCTGGAAGCACTGGGACGCAGTGGTTCCACGGACGCCGGGGCGGATCTTCCCCAGCGCCTGGAATCCCTGTTCCAGGCCTCCCTGGCGGCTCTGGAGGCCTACATCGCGAACCTCCCGGGATAGGTCCGGACTCAGGGTGCCCCAAAGGGTTTCACGCCAGCCGTTCCCTTGGGCGGGGGCTGATCACTGATCTGGGTGCGGCCGTTGGCATCGATCCATTGATAGATGCGGGCAGAGGCCCGCTGCTGGGGGGAAGGCTCGGGCACCGCCTTCTGTTCATCCACCCTGAACCCGCCCCGCCCTTTCTGGAGGAGGGCCATGCTCCCAGCCAGATTTGGATCCGGCTGCACCGCCTTGCGATGGTAGAGGTCCAGCACCTTGGGTACGTAGGCCTGGGTCTCCCGGAAGGGCGGGATGCCCTTGTGCTTGTTCACGGCGCCCTCGCCGGCGTTGTAGGCCGCCACCACCCGGATCAGGTCGCCGGAGTAGTAATCGTGCAGCCACCTCAGGTACTTCACGCCGCCGCTGATGTTCTGGCGCGGATCGAAGGGATCCACCACGCCGAAACGCTCGGCCGTGGAGGGCATCAGCTGCATGAGCCCCAGGGCCCCGGCCCGGGACCGGGCCTTGTAGTTGAAGGCGCTCTCGGCCTGGATGATGGCCCGGGCCAGATGCGTGTCCACCCCCTCGGCCAGGGAGATCTCGTCCACCATGGCGATCAGCTCAGGACTCTTGAGGGCCTTCGCCATTTCCGCCGGGGTCACCGCGAGGCGCACCCTGCCGACGCCCACGTGCTTCAGCACCAGCCCCTGGGTTTTCATGTAGGCCGGCGGCAGGTTGTTGATCACCAGCCGCCCCTGCCTGTCGTAGTAGGTGTAGAGGTAGGTGACCCCGGGCTTCACGGGATCCTTCGGGGCCTTCGGCATACCTGCCACAAGGGCCAGGACGGCGAGGGGAAGGACCAGCGCGGCACGCAGCATCTGGTCCATGATACGTCTTGGCGCCCACTCGGCCCAGGAGGGCGGGGATGGCTGCCCCGATCATGCCTTCACGCTGGGGTGACACTGCATCCTGGCGGCCGCTGTGACGGGCTCGGGCTTGCAAAAATACAGGCTCGAAAATTGAACCCCCGTCGAACTTCTTCTATCCAAGCTCCTCGCCGGATACCCGGCGGGTCCCGGCTCGGAACGCGGCAGTGCCGCGTCCCTCGCCACCCGCCTGGGCTTCGCCTTACATGTTTCTCCGGTACTGCCCGCCGACCTCATAGAGGGCCTGGCTGATCTGGCCGAGGCTGCAGACCTTGGCGGCGTCGAGGAGGGCGTCGAAGAGGTTGCCGTTGGTCCGGGCCACTTCCTTGAGCCGGTCCAGGGCCGCGGGCGCCCGGTCCGCATTGCGGGCCTGGAAGGCCTCGAGGTTCAGGATCTGCTGGCGCTTCTCCGCCTCGCTGCTGCGGATCAGTTCGGGTGATCCCGGCTCGGCGGCCTGGGGGTTCAGGAAGGTATTCACGCCGATGATGGGCAGTTCCCCGCTGTGCTTCAGGTGCTCGTAGTGCATGGACTCTTCCTGGATCTTGCCCCGCTGGTACATGGTCTCCATGGCCCCCAGCACGCCCCCGCGGTCGGAGATGCGGCGGAACTCCATCAGCACGGCCTCCTCCACCAGGTCCGTCATCTGCTCGATGAAGAAGGAGCCCTGGAGGGGGTTCTCGTTGTTCGCCTGGCCCAGCTCTCGGTTGATGATCAGCTGCACGGCGATGGCCCGGCGCACGCTCTCCTCGGTGGGTGTGGTGATTGCCTCGTCGTAGGCATTGGTGTGCAGGCTGTTGCAGTTGTCGTAGATGGCGTAGAGGGCCTGGAGCGTCGTGCGGATGTCGTTGAAGTCGATTTCCTGGGCGTGCAGGGAACGGCCGCTCGTCTGGATGTGGTACTTCAGCTTCTGGCTGCGCTCGTTGGCGCCGTACTTCTCCTTCATGGCCAGGGCCCAGATGCGCCGGGCCACCCGGCCGATGACGCTGTACTCTGGATCCAGCCCGTTGCTGAAGAAGAAGCTGAGGTTCGGCGCGAAGTCGTCGATGTGCATGCCGCGGGACAGGTAGTACTCGACGAAGGTGAAGCCGTTGGCCAGGGTGAAGGCCAGCTGGCTGATGGGGTTCGCGCCCGCCTCGGCGATGTGGTAGCCGCTGATGCTCACGGAGTAGAAGTTGCGGACCTTCTCCTCGATGAACGTGGACTGGATGTCGCCCATGACCTTGAGGCTGAACTCCGTGCTGAAGATGCAGGTGTTCTGGGCCTGGTCCTCCTTGAGGATGTCGGCCTGCACCGTGCCTCGCACGGTCTGCAGGGCCTCGGCCCGCAGCTTGGCGTAGACCTCGGGGGGCAGGATCTCATCGGAGGTCACCCCCAGCAGGGCGAGGCCGAGGCCGTCGTTCCCCTCGGGCAGGTCCCCCTCGTACCGGGGCCTGGACAGGCCCTTGGCCGCGTACAGCGCGTCGATCTTGGCCTGGGCGGTCCTCAGCTGTCCGTGCTCCTTCAGCCAGTGTTCCGCCCGCTGGTCGATGGCCGCGTTGAGGAAGAAGGCCAGCATGGTGGGCGCCGGACCGTTGATGGTCATGCTCACGCTGGTGGTGGGGCAGAGCAGGTCGAAGCCCGAGTAGAGCTTCTTGGCGTCATCCACCGTGCACACGGACACACCGCTGTTGCCGACCTTGCCGTAGATGTCAGGACGAACGTGCGGGTCCTCGCCATACAGGGTCACGCTGTCGAAGGCGGTGCTCAGGCGCACGGCGGGCTGGCCCTGGCTCACGTAGTGGAAGCGCTTGTTGGTGCGCTCGGGCGTGCCCTCCCCCGCGAACATGCGGGTGGGGTCCTCGCCCACGCGCTTGTACTCGAAGACGCCGGCCGTGAAGGGGAAGCGGCCCGGCAGGTTCTCCAGCAGCTGCCAATGCAGCAGTTCGCCCCAGCCGGAATAGGACGGGAGCGCGACCTTTGGCACCTTGGATCCGCTGAGGGAGGCCGTGTGGTTCTCCGTGCGGATCTCGCGGCCCCGCACCACATAGACGTTCTCTGCCTCGGTGTAGCTGCGCCTCTGCTCGGACCAGTCGTGGATGAGGCGGCGGCTTTCCGCGTGCAGCTCCCCCAGGTGCTCCTGGTAGCGCTGCCTCAGGACCAGGATGGCTGTCCCCTGGTCGCCCTCGCCGGGCTCGGTGAGGTGGGCCGCGTCATAGAACGCGCCGGCCGCCGGGACCCTGTCCCCCAGGGCCCGCAGGCTGGTCCAGAAGGCATGGGAGAGCTCCGCGGTCTCCGCCTGGCGGCGCGCCCAGCCCTTGTAGCCCTGCACCGCATCGGCGATCTCGGCGAGGTAGCGGACCCGCTCCGGCGGAATGATGGCGGAGCGGCGGGGGGCCCCGGCCTCGGCCTGGAGCCTGGGCACCCAGGCCTGCCCGGTCTTCAGCGCGATGGCCTGCACCAGGTTCACGAAGAGCCAGTTGGTGGCCGGGTCGTTGAACTGGCTGGCGCAGGTGGCAAAGACCGGCATCGCGTCCACCGGTTCGTCGAAGCGCTTGTGGGCCCGCTGGTACTGCTTGCGGACATCCCGCAGGGCATCCTCGGCGCCCCGCTTGTCGGCCTTGTTCAGCACGACCACGTCAGCGAAATCCAGCATGTCGATCTTCTCGAGCTGGCTGGCGGCCCCGAATTCCGGCGTCATCACGTACATGGACAAGTCCACCAGGTCCGCGATCTCGCTGTCGCTCTGGCCGATGCCTGCGGTTTCCACGATGACCAGGTCGAAGTCCTCGGCCCGGACGGCGGCGATGCTGGCCCCCAGGGCCTCGCTGGTGGCCCGGTGGGCGGCGCTGCGGGTGGCCAGGCTGCGCATGAAGACGCGATCCCGGAGCTCGGGATGGTAGAGGGAGTTCATCCGGATGCGGTCGCCCAGGAGGGCCCCGCCGGTCTTGCGCTTGGTGGGGTCCACGCTGAGCACGGCCACCCGCTTGTCCGGGAAATCCACCAGGAAGCGGCGCAGGAGCTCGTCGATGAGGGAGGACTTCCCGGCGCCGCCGGTGCCGGTGATGCCGAGGACGGGCACCTGCTTCGGCGGCTGGTCGAAGTCGACCGCGGCGCCAAGCTCGATCTCGGTGATCTTCCGGGCCAGAGGCAGCGCTGCGGGCCTGGTGCAGATGTCGAAATCACAACGCTCGACCATGTCGTCGATCATGCCCTGCAGGCCCAGGTGGCGGCCATCCTCGGGGCTGTAGAGGCGGGCCACGCCATAGGCTTCCAGCTCCCGGATCTCCTCCGGCGAGATGACGCCCCCGCCGCCGCCGAAGATCTGGATGTGGCCGGCGCCGCGCTCCCGGAGCAGGTCCACCATGTACTTGAAGTACTCGACATGGCCGCCCTGGTAGCTGGAGATGGCGATGCCCTGGGCATCTTCCTGGATGGCGGTCTCGACGAGGTCCTGCACGGCGCGGTTGTGGCCCAGGTGGATGACCTCGCAGCCCGTGGCCTGGAGGATGCGCCGCATGATGTTGATGCTGGCGTCGTGGCCGTCGAAGAGGCTGGCGGCGGTGACGAACCGGACCTTGTGCCGGGGCAGGTAGCCCGTGGAGCCGGCACTGGCTGATCCCGGAGCGGTGAGTGTGGACATGGAACCCCCAATTTGGCGGATCCCCAGTCTACCGATGATCCCGGATCCCGACGCGGAAGGCCCTGACCTGGCCCCATAATCGTCCCGGGAGTCCCCCATGATCCACCCAGCCTCCGTCGCCCTGCTCACCCTGTCCCTGGCGGCCCAGAATCCGGCCAAGCCGGCGGTTTCCCCCGAGGAGGCCGCCATCCTGCGCTTCCGCGCCCACGCCAAGCCCCGCGAGGTGGCGCCGCCCGCGGCCCTGAGCGCCGCAGAGAAGAACACCATCCGCCGCTTCCGGGAGGCCAGGCCGAGCGTCGTGTTCGTCTCCGCGCTCCTGAAGAACCGGGACCCGAAGACCCACGACATCCAGAAGATCCCGACCGGGAGCGGCACGGGGTTCGTGTGGGACGAGTGGGGCCACATCGTCACCAACCACCATGTCATCAGCGTGGAGGAGGGGGGCAAGCTCCTCACCGATGTGGACGAGGTCGAGGTCACCTTCTCCAACGGAAAGACCTACAAGGGCCGGGTCATCGGCACCAGCTTCGCCTACGACATTGCCGTGATCCAGGCCTTCGGCCCCCCGGAGCTCATGCTTCCGATTCCCATCGGCCAGAGTTCCAACCTGCGGGTGGGGCAGTCGGTCCTGGCCATCGGCAACCCCTACGGCCTGGACCACTCCCTGACCACGGGGGTCATCTCGGCCCTGGGCCGCAAGATCGCCACCGGCTACAACACCTGGACGCTCAACTCGATCCAGACTGACGCCGCCATCAATCCGGGGAATTCAGGGGGTCCTCTCCTGGACAGCGGGGGCCGCCTCATCGGCATGAACACCGCCATCGTGGCCACCAAGGGCGAAGGTTCCGTGGGCGTCGGCTTCGCCCTGCCCGTGGACACCCTGAACCAGGTCGTGCCCACGCTCATCGCCAAGGGGCAGATCGAGCCCCCCCGCATGGGCTTCCAGGTCCTGAGCGCCTTCGACGCGCAGCAGGTCGGGATTGCCCATGGACTGGTGGTGTCGGACGTGGAGCCTCAGTCGCCCGCGGGCCGGGCTGGCCTGAGGCCCCTGTCCAGGGACGCTTCGGGGCGGATCATCCTGGGCGACATCCTCCTGGGCTACCAGGGCGAGCCCCTCGACAGCGCCGGTCAATTTCTGGCCCTGCTGGAGGTCCTCGCCGTGAAGGGACTGTCCATGGATGAGGTCGTCTTCGATGTCCTCCGGGAGGACAAGATCATCCAGGTGACTCTCGATCTGAGGAAGCCGAAGGCCGCCGAAAAGGGCAAGCCTCCCTCTCCCAATATCTGATCACCGCTTGGCGGGAATCTGGATCATGGGCGTCGCGCCACCCATGGGCGTGATGATCAGGTTGCCCTTGGCCCCGATCTCGCGCAGGGCCTGGATGCGCTGGTACTCGATGATCTGGGGCGTCAGGCTCTGGCTCACGATCTGCTGGGCCTTGGCCTGGCCCTCGGCCTCGATGCGCTTGCGTTCGGCCTCCTGCTTCTCCTTCTGGAGCACGAAGGCCATCTTCTGGGCGTCCTGGTCGGCGCTGATCTTGTCGTTGATGGATTTGGTGATCTGGTCCGGCAGGAGCACGTTGCGGAGCAGCACCTGTTCCATGGTGATGCCCCGCTCCTTGAAGGCTGCGGTCAGGGTCTTCGTCACGTTTTCCACGAAGCCCATCCGCTTGGTGGTGTACAACTCGGTGGCCGTCAGGCCGGCTGCGGCGTCCCGGAGGGAGGTGCGGATCTGGCTGCGGAGGATCTGGCCCTCCACGTCGGTGCCGATCTTTTCGTAGATCTTGGCGCAGTTCTCCTGGTCCAGGTGGTAGAAGACTGTGGAGTCCAGCTTCACGGTGAGGCCGTCGGAGGTGATGACCGGAATGGAATCATCGCCCTTCTTCTGACCCTCGTCCGCGATGCCTGACATCGTGTAGTTCCGCGTCCGGACCTCCATCTCCACCACCTGGGAGAAGGGATTGATGAAGTGCAGGCCGGCCGGAAGCACCTTCTCCCGCACCGTGCCGAACAGGACCACCACGCCCGCCTGACCCGGCTGAACGATCACGGCCATGGAGCCGAGAAACACCACCACTCCCAGCCCGAGCCCCACCCATTGCAGCATGGCCAACCTGGCGGACAGCGGGAATTCCACCTTGGTCTTCCAGCGCCAGGCCAGGGCACCGATCACGAGCAGCAGCAGGGCGACGAGGACCACGAGACACCTCCAAGGGCGCGTAAGCTTACCAGTCTCCCGGGATCGGCCCCGGTTTCATTTCGGGCCCCCGGGCGGGAACCCCCGATTGCCGGTTGTGCTGCCGATCCCGCTTGCCGCATCATCGGGGGCATGACCACGATCACCCGCGACCTGACCACCCTTTCGAAGCGCGACGTCTACCGGATCCTCTCCAGTCTGGTGATCCCCCGGCCCATCGCCTGGATCACCACCGTGGACGGGACCGGGCGGGTCAACCTGGCGCCCTTCAGCAGCTTCATGGGCATCTTCGGGCCGCCCATGCTGGCGGTCACCCTGGGCCGGCGCCGGGATGGCTCCCTGAAGGACACCCACCGCAACCTGAGAGAGCGCGGCGAGGCCGTGGTCCACATCGCGGACCTGCCCCTGCTGGAGGCCCTGCATGCCAGCGGCGCGGAGGTGGGCCCCGAGGTGAGCGAGGTGGAGCGCCTGGGTCTGGCCACCGAGGCCTCGCTTCGCGTGACCCCGCCCCGCCTGAAGGCGGCCCCGGTGGCCCTCGAGTGCCGCCTGAACCGCGAGGTGGAGCTGGGTCCCGTCTCTACCCTGGTGCTCCTGGATGTGCTGACGACCCATGCCAGCGAACGCATCTGGGATGCCGGGTCCGACAGCGCCGATGCGGGCCTCTGGACGCCGGTCTCCCGGCTTGCGTCCATCGCCGGCCCCAATTACGGGGCCCTGGGGCAGACCTTCACCCTGGGCGTTTCCGAGTTGCCCTGAGCCCTTAATCCCAGTGGCGGATCCAGACCGGATCGTTCTTCCCGTCCGTCGTCCGGGGAGTGGTCTCCACCTGGACCCGTTCAATGCCCAGGGCCCGGAGGGCGGTCTCGAGTGCGGCCAGGCGCGCTTTGTGGAGGGCGGGCTTGATGGCCTTGGCCTGCGGCACCTGGATGCCCCATTGGCCTGCGCGGCCCCACGCCTCCAGCCAGGCCTGCAGCTTCTTCGCGCCTGCGGGGCTGAGCTCCGCCTGCTGGGGAAGGAAGAAGAGCACCCCTTCGCGGGGCGGGGCCTGGGTCGTGGCGTCGGGAGGCGCCACCCCGGGCAGCGGCTCCGGATTCCGGAGCCCTGTGCCCGGCAGTGGCCCCAGGAATTCAGGAATGGCCAGGTCCCCCTTCATGGGGTAGGTCGCGTCCATCGGTTCGTAGCGGGCCCCGGCCCGGTCCCCCCGCAGTTCCGTCACCCAGAGATGGCCGAAGGCCCGGGCCTCTCCGGTCCGCTTCACGAGCAGACGGCCGCCGAGACGGAGGCCTTGGTCCTGCCCGCCATCCAGCCGGTAGACGCGGTCTTCGGCTTCGTAGGGCGGCGGACCCGTGCGCTCCACCGCCACGATGTGGAGGGGCGTCTGGGCGCCGAGGGCGCCGCCGAGGCCGAGGCAGACAAGGAGCCATCGCATGGTTCTCCCATCGGCAGGGGGCGGTGGGAATCCTTAGAACGGCTGGATCCCCAACTCCCGGAGAAGATCGCCGAGCAGGTAGAGGGACCCCGTGATCAGGCGCGGGACATCCGAGGGGGCTCGCAACTGGGCGGCTGCCTGGGGCAGGGTGAGGAGGGGTGCCTCCAGGTTCCAGGCCTCACGCAGCGCCGGGGCCGTGGCATAGCGGGGCTCGGCGCCCTGCACGAAGGTCACGGACCGGGGGCCCATCCGCTGCAGTTCCCGGGCCACCCCCCGGAGGTCCTTGTCGCCCATGGAACCCACGAAAAGGTGGGGGCGCACCCCGCAGGCCAGGGCATGATCGGCCAGGACGGAGGCGCCATCGGGGTTGTGGGCGCCGTCCATCCAGACGCCCTCCAGGTCCGGCGCCTTCCATAGCCGGCCGGGCCACTGCACCTCGGCCACACTCGGCCAGAGGTTCTCCTCCGGAATCGCGAACCCCTGGGCCCGAAGCCGACGCAGGACTTCGAAGGCTGTGGCCAGGTTGTCCAACTGATGGCGACCCGCAAGACCCACGCGCCTCCCCTGCACCCTGGAGTGATCCCAGTGGAGTTCCACGGCCCCGAGTCCTGGGGCTGGATGCAGCGTGGGCTCGCAGGACAGGAGGGGGCGGATCCAGTCGGGGTCGAGGGCCGGGCCCAGCACCAGGGGGCGCCCATCGCGGGCCGTGCAGAGTTTCTCCCGGGCGATAGCCTCCCGGGTGTCGCCCAGGTACTGCTGGTGGTCCAGCCCCACGGTCGTGAGCACGCTGAGGATGGGATCCGTGGCGTTGGTGGCATCCCAGCGCCCGCCCATGCCCACCTCCACGAGGGCGATGTCCACGCGGGAC
Organism: uncultured Holophagaceae bacterium; assembly: GCA_903839205.1. GTDB lineage: Bacteria > Acidobacteriota > Holophagae > Holophagales > Holophagaceae > Geothrix. Next base: position 14,585 of record CAIMBM010000010.1, read on the forward strand.
TCGCGGAAGGCGGAGAGGGCGGCCGCGATCATCAGCTCGAAATAGGTCGCCTGCAGACTGGCCCTGGCCTCGATCGCAAAGGCTTCCCCGAGAAGGCGGTCAAGGGCCTCCTGCCGGATGGGGGCGCCCTCGACCCAGATGCGTTCCGTCACATCGGCCAGGTGGGGCGAGGTGGTCCAGCCCACCTTGAGGCCCGCGGCCTGGAGCATGCGGGCCAGGAAGGCACCCGTGCTGCCCTTGCCGTTGGTGCCTGCGATGAGCACCACGGGATAGCCCTGGTCGGGGCGGCCCAGCCCCTTGAGCAGCGCCTGGATGTTCTCCAGTCCGCACTTGATGCCGAAATGACCCCGCGCCTGGAGACGACCGATGAAGGGGGGCTGGGGACCGCCGACCACTAGGGGGTTGGCATCATCCACGCCAGACAGGCGGTGATGAAGTCCTTGAGGTTGTCCCGGTTGACCACCTTGTCCACCATGCCGTGTGCCTGCAGGAACTCCGAGCGCTGAAAGCCTTCGGGGAGGCTCTGCTTGATGGTCTGCTCGATGACCCGGGGACCGGCGAATCCGATGAGCGCCTTGGGCTCGGCGATGTTGAGGTCGCCCAGCATGGCGAAGCTGGCGCTGACACCGCCGGTGGTGGGATCGGTCAGGATGCTGAGGTAGGGCAGGCCCGCCTTGTCCAGCTTGGCGAGGGCGGCACTCACCTTGGCCATCTGCATGAGGGACAGGGTGCCTTCCTGCATGCGGGCGCCACCGCTGCAGCTGACGATGATGAAGGCGCATTGCTTCTCGAGGGCCCGCTCGGCCCCCAGGCGCAGCTTCTCACCCACCACGCTGCCCATGCTGGCCGCGAGGAAGTCGAAGTTCATGATGGCGGCCACCACGGCATGCTCAGCGATGGTCCCTTCCACCACCACCACACCATCCTCGGTCTGGCCCGCCTGGACCAGCTTCTTCAACTGGTCCTTGTAGCTCTTCATGGCCACGAAGCCGAGGGGGTCCCCGCTCTGGAGGTCCCCGAAGAGGGTCGTCCAGCCGCTGTCCATGAGGTTCTCGAGGCGCTCCTCCACCCCGATGCGGAAGTGGTACCCGCACTTGGGGCAGACATTGTGCGTATTGACCAGTTCCTTGCGGTAGATCAGCTCCTTGCAGGCCTCGCACTTGACCCAGAGACCCTCCGGCACCCGGACGGTCTTTTCCTCGATGGCGATCTTCTGCTGACGCTTCTTGACGAACCAGGACGACATGGGATCTCCTACCGCCGCTTCGCGGGACCTTGCTTGAGGGCCTCGAACAGGCGATCCAGCTCGCCTTCGCTGCCATAGTGCATCACCACCGTTCCCGCCTTGCCCTTGGCCCTGATCTCGATGCGGGTGCCCCAGGAATGGGTGAGTTCCTCGGCGGCGGCCTTGATGAAGAGCTCCTGGGGATGCTTCCGCTTCCCGTGGACCTTGGTCTGCTTCTGCAGCTGCTGGATCCGGGCCTCCAGGGCCCGCACGCTGAGCTGCTGCGCCACCACCTCGAAGGCCAGCTGCTCCTGCAGCCGGGGATCCGGAACGCCGAGCAGCACCTTGGCGTGGCCCGTGCTCAGGCGCCCGTGGGCCACCTCAGCCTTGAGCTCGGCCGGAAGTCGGAGGAGACGCAGGGTGTTGGCTACCTGCGGCCGCGACTTCCCCACCCGGTCGGCCACCTGCTCCTGGGTGAGCCGCAGGTGCTCGCCCAGCTGCCAGTAGGCCGTGGCCTCCTCGATGGGATTCAGCTCCTGCCGCTGGATGTTCTCGACCAGGGCGAACTCCAGCAGGCGGTCATCGGGGACCTCCTTGATCACCACGGGGACCATGGCGAGGCCGGCCTTCCGGGCGGCGCGCCAGCGCCGCTCGCCGGCGATGATCTCGAACTGCTCGCCCACCTTGCGCACCACGATGGGCTGGACCATGCCGTGCTGCTTCAGGCTTTCCGCCAGCTCGGCCAGCGCCGTCTCGTCGAAGTGGGTGCGGGGCTGGGCCCGGTTCGGCACCATGCTGCCCAGGGGCAGTTCCCGCTGGTTGGCATCTTCCGGAGCCATCTGGCTCATGAGGGAGGTGAGTCCGCGGCCCAGGGCCGGGCGTTTCAGCAGGGTCATCAGGCCTCCCTCCTCGCAAGGATCTCCAGCCCAAGCCACTCCTTCGCGAGGCTGAGGTAGGCCTGGGCGCCCTTGGAGCGCAGATCGTAGAAGGCCACGGGCTTGCCGTGGCTGGGCGCCTCGGCCAGGCGGATGTTGCGCGGGATCACGGTCTCGAAGACCTTGCCGGGAAACGCATGGCGCACTTCGGCGGCGACGGCGGCCCCCAGGTTGGTGCGCTCCTCCGCCATGGTGAGCAGGATCCCGCCCAGCTGAAGCCGGGGATTCGGGCCCGCCTGTACTCGGCGGAGGGTCTCGGTCAGCTCCGCCAGTCCGTCCAGGGCGAAGAACTCGCAGGGCATGGGGACGATCACCTCGTCCGCGGCGCTCAGGGCGTTCAGGGTGAGCATGCCGAGGCTGGGCGGCGGATCGATGAGGATGTAGTCGAAGCGATCCATGAGCGGGGCCAGTCCCTGCTTGAGCACCTGGAGCTGGGGCAGCTCGAAGAGTTCGAACTCCAGCTGGGCGAGGTCCTTCCCGGCCGGGATCACCTGCATCATGGGCACTTCGGTGCTGAGCACCAGGGCCTCGGCCGGCGCACCCTTCATCAGCGCATAGGAACCCGCCCGATGGTCAGGCTTGGGGAAGCCCAGCCCCGTCGTGCTGTGGCCCTGGGGATCGAAGTCCACCAGCAGCACCATCTTCTCCATCATCGCGAGCGACGCCGCGAGGTTGATGGCTGTCGTGGTCTTGCCCACCCCGCCCTTCTGGTTGGCCAGTGCCACCACTCTGGCATGCATCAGTCGGCTCTCGTCATCGCGCAGGCGCTGGTCAAACCAAGCATCTCGGCATCCCCTCGGGTGTGGAACACGCCAGTCTAGCAGGTCGGGTTCCACGGCGAAGCGCCGATGAGATCAGCGTCGCAACCCCGTGAAAAGTGAAGGATCTGGAGACACCACCCCGAGCCTGCAGACGGGTCCGGAAAGCCACAGGTTCCGCCAGCTTCCATCCGAGTCCAGATCCAGGTCCACTTGCACCGCCTCGCCACTGGCCGTGTGGAGGCGCCAGGCATGGACGCCCTCGGTGCTCGCCAGCCAGGCCGCCGCGACGGCACACCCGGTTCCGCAGCAGAGGGTCTCGCCCTCGACACCCCGCTCCCAGGAACGGATCCTGGCTTCGCCCGGCACCATGACCTCGACCACATTCACGTTGGCACCACCGGGTATGGCCGGGTGATGGCGCAGTGGCGGGGCCAGGACCGGGAGGTTCACGTCGGCCACCGAGGGCACGCGAAGGACCAGCTGGGGATTGCCGATCCATCCGAATCCCGCGGGCAGATCGAGCGGCATGGGCGGCTCACTCAACCCGAATCCGACGCCCTCGGGCATGCGAATGCCGACCTCATTTCCATCGCGGCGGAGAAGGATGCTCCTGCCATTCGACAGGACCTCCACAAGGGGGCCTTGCGGGGCGCCTGGAAGCACCATCGCCGCCCTGCTACCATTGGAACAAAATGACTTAGAACCATCCTCATCCCAGTGTTCGAGCTCCCAGGTTCCCGGTTCCGGCCTTTGCATCAAAAAAAGGCCATCTAATCCAAAGCCCCGCCCCTTCGGGCATATGATTTTTGCATAATCTTCGCCAATACAATCTTTAACCTCGTCCTGCCAGAGGTAGCCAAAGACGTTCCCCGAGGCAGAGGCTAGATGGAGATCCAAGCTACCGCTCCCGGTTGCGGAAGGTGTACACGGTCTCGCCTTTTCTCGCATAACCCTGGCGGCGAGCCAGGGCCTCCATCACTTCCGGGTCCTTCGCCGCAAGCCGCTGGACCTCCTCCATCAGCTCCCGGTTGCGGCGGTTCAGCTCCACCAGGTGGGTCTTTGCCGCCCGCAGCTCAATCTCCCGCCTGCGCAGCTCGGGAAGGCCCTCCTGGGAGAACAGCATGGCCATCAGACAGAGGACCCCTGAGGCTCCGAGGACACCCCACAGGGTGGAGGACTTCAGAAGCCAGTTGGCGTTCATGGGGGGAGAAGTCTCCTAGCTGAGGCGGGATCCGAAAGCTTCACGACCCGCGTAGCGGGCGGCGGCGCCCAGCTCCCACTCGATCTGCAGCAGCCGGTTGTACTTGGCCACGCGGTCGGTGCGGCAGGGGGCGCCCGTCTTGATCTGCCCGGCCCCGGTGGCCACGGCGAGGTCGGCGATGAAGCTGTCCTCGGTCTCCCCGCTCCGGTGGCTGATGATGGCGCGGTACCCGGCCTTGTGCGCCATGTCCACGGCCCGCAGGGTCTCGGTGACGGTGCCGATCTGGTTCAGCTTGATGAGGATGGCATTGGCCACCCCCTCCTGGATGGCCCTGGCCAGGATGACGGGGTTGGTCACGAAGATATCGTCGCCCACCAGCTGGGTCTTGGCGCCCATGGCATCGGTCTGGGCTTTCCAGCCCTTCCAGTCGCCCTCGGCGAAGCCGTCCTCGATGGACACGATCGGGTGGCGGGACACGAGCCCCTGGTAGTACTCCACCAGCTGGGCCGGGGTCTTCTTGGCCCCGTCCAGGGCGTAGGTCTTGCCGTCGTGGAATTCGCTGGCGGCAGCATCCATGCCCAGGAAGACGTCCTTCCCGAGCTTGTAGCCGGCCTTCTTGACCGCCTCGCCGATGAGATCGAGGGCCTCCTCGTTGGAGCCCAAGTTCGGGGCGAACCCGCCTTCGTCACCCACTCCCGTGGCCAGCTTCCGGGCCTTTAGGACCCCCTTCAGGGCGTGGTAGACCTCGGCCCCCCAGCGCAGGGCCTCCCGGAAGTTCGGGGCCCCTACGGGCAGCACCATGAACTCCTGGATGTCCACGTTGTTGTCCGCGTGGGCCCCGCCATTGAGGATGTTCATCATGGGCACGGGCAGGAGCCTTGCCGTGGCCCCGCCCAGGTACCGGTAGAGCGGCATCTTGGAGGCCCGGGCCGCGGCGTCCGCCAGGGCCATGGACACGCCGAGGATGGCGTTGGCGCCCAGCCGACCCTTGTTCTCGGTCCCATCCAGGTCGCACATCAGCTCATCGAGCTCGGCCTGCTGGAAGGGATCCATGCCCAGCAGTGCCTCGGCCAGCTCGACATTGATGGCGTCCACGGCGCCCAGCACGCCCTTGCCCAGGTAGCGCTTCTTGTCGCCATCGCGGCGCTCGAGGGCCTCCCGGCTGCCGGTGGAAGCGCCCGAAGGGACGATGGCCTGACCGGTCGTCCCGTCGGAGAGTCGGACGCGCGCCAGCACGGTGGGATTCCCACGGCTGTCGAGCACTTCGAGGGCGGAAACCTGGTCGATGATATTCATGACGTCACCCAGCTCAGAGGGGCGCGCCAGCGCGCCCCTCTGATAGTAGCCAGGTTGTGTGACCCGGAAGGGGCCTACTTCTTGGCGGCCTACTTCTTGGCGGCCTTCTTCGGCGCGGCCTTCTTCACGACCTTCTTGG
>CAIMBM010000011.1 GCA_903839205.1 uncultured Holophagaceae bacterium
ACACCCTGCCCCATGGGACCATGGACGCCTATCTCAAACGCTATGAAAAAGAGGCTCTGCCACTACAACGCCTTCACCTTGGACAATTGCTGGGATTTTTTGTGACAGAAATTGGCACCCGCGGCGGCCCTGCGGGCCTGGACCGAGCGCACGGGTCGGGGGGGGGCCTTCGTGTCCGTCCGGACCCTCAGCCAGGCCATCAAGGACGTCTACCACGACGTCAGGAGCTACCAGAACCAGGCCTTCCAGAGCGTCCGCGACCTCATCGAGCCCCTGCAGGCAAAGCCCGTCCTCGTGCTGGACGACTGGGACCGCATGGACTCGGACATCCGGATCGCCCAGGCGCTGGCGCAGCTGCTGGATCATCGCTACAGCGAAGAGCTGCCCACGATCCTCACGGCGTCCTATCCGCCGGAGGCCATGGACCGGCGGGAGAACCATCCCCTGGTCCGGCTCGAGGACAGCAGCCTGTTCGAACGGTTGAGGGGGGCCGAGCGGGTGGAGATGGTGCCGGCACTCAGGCCATGGGTCGACCGCATGGAACGCGCCTAGGCGATGCATTCTCTGCTGCGCCGCCTGCTCCGCCTGCATCTTTCCCGATCGCGAGGGCTGTGGTTCCTGGTCGCAGCCCTGACCCTCCTCCTCGGGTGGGGTGTGCTCCGGGTGGAGCGGGCCCTGGATCTCATGAGCCTGCTGCCTTCGGAGCACCCGGCCGTGCGCGCGAACCTCGAGGCTGGCGTGGGCCAGCAGGAACTGATCTGGCTGGCGGCCGAAGGGGGCGAGGCCGACCTGGAGGCACGCCGCGCCTGGGCCGAGGGCCTGGTGGACCGTCTGCTGATCGAAGGGAACATGCCCATGAATGGCCTGGCGGGGGAGGGGCGCCTGTCCGACCCCATCCCGGTGCCGGGACCCGGCGGGGCCAGCCCCTGGCCCGCCCTGCTCGCGGTGGGTGCCATCACGGAAGGGGATGCCGCCGTGAGCCGGCTCACGACCGAAACCCTCTATTCCCTGGCGCCTGCCTGGCTGGGGAACCGCCTGGCTCCGCTCATGGACCCGGCCTCGGTCCGGCACCGCCTAGGGCTCACCGCCCGGAACTTGGCCTCGCCGGAGCCACTGCCTGCGGCCCTTGCCCGGCTCGATCCCCTGGGCCTGCGGGACCTCGCCCCCCAGGATGGCGAGGGCATGGCCAAGGCCACCGAACTGGGCCGGTCCTTCACGCTGCGCCTGCGCTCGGGCTATTTCGAAACGAAGGACGGGCACTTCGTGCTGCTGCCCCTGGTGGCAAGCTTCCCGGCCACCAATGCGAAGGCCACCACGCGCCTCCTCGCCTGGCTGGGGCGCGGTGCCCAGGGTCCGCTGCCCGCCTCCGCAGACCTGCGCGATGCGGAAGCCGCGCTGTTGCCGTCGTCCGTCCGCCCCTTCCCCATCCGGGTCACGGGAGCCCATGCCATCACCGCCTGGGAGTCCCATCGGCTCACCCTCGAGGTGCTCCTGAGCCTCGGGCTGAGCTTCCTCCTCATCGGGCTCGTCTATTGGCTGGGCTTCCGGACTCTGGCCGGATACGGCTTTGTCATGGGGCCCCTCCTCATCGGCATGGTGTGGGCCGTGGGCCTCACGGGCTGGATACTGGGCCGGGTGAACCTGATGGCAGCGGGGTTCGGTGCGGTGCTGCTGGGGGTTGGCGACGATGTGGGCATCCTGCTCTTCAGCCGCTACCGGGACGAGCGCCGGGCAGGGAGGTCCAAGCCCTTTGCCCTGCGTGCCGCCCTGCTGGGCACGGGCCCCGGCGTGGTGGCCGGGGCCCTCGCCACGGCCCTGGCTTTCCTGGCCCTGGCCTTCGCGCCCTTCCCGGGCATCCGCGACCTGGGACTCACCACGGGGCTGGGACTGCTGGCCTGCCTGGCCGCCACCTTCCTGGTCCTGCCCCCGCTCCTGATCTGGCTGGACCACGGAACCGGGCCCTTCGCTCCGGGGCCCGGGCCGGCCTCTGGTCCCCGCCGAGGCTGGGCCCCCTGGGCGGCCCTGGCCATGCTGGCCCTCGCCCTGATCGGCGCGCCCAGGACGCACTGGGAGGAGGACCTCCGGCGCTTCCGGGCAGAGGGCAACCCCGCCCTCACCCTTCAGGAGCGCCTGACGAAGACCCTGGGCGCCAGCCTCCAGCCCCTGGCCCTCCAGATCCCCCTGGAGGATCCGGACCGGCTGCCGGCGCGCTGGAACAGGCTGAGTCCCATTTTGCGGGAGGCCGGGTTGCCGGTGCCCGACTGGAAGACCCTCGATCCCGAGCTACGCCATGGGTTGGGTTCGGAGACCTGGCGTCGCCAGATGCTGGAGGCCGCTGCCAAGGCGGGCCTGGATCCTGCAGGGCTGGAAGGGCCCCTCGCAGCCCTGGCTGCAGCCGCGGCCAATCCCGCCCAGCCCGTGGCCGCCATGCAGGCGCTGCTGCCCAGGGTGTCCCAGCCGGAGGACAGCCGCACCTGGAGCCTCTGGGAAGGCTTCCGGAGGGGTCGGAGGCTCCCGCCGCTGGTCCCCACCCTGACGGTGCCCCTGCGCATGGATGAGGCCACGCTCGTCCGACTGACGCCCCTGGTGGAAGCCGCCGGCGGCCGCTTCGTGGGGACCCAGCCCCTGTTCCGGGTGGTGAAGGGCATCGCCAAGGAGGCCGTCCAGGAGGCCGTTCTCCTGGCCCTGGCGGGCATCCTGATCGTCATTGCCTTCTTCGGGCGGAGCCTGCGCTTCGCCCTGTATGCCCTGGTGCCACTCCTCGCCAGCCAGGCCGGCGTCTTCGGGGCCCTCGGCTGGGGCGGCGAGCCCCTGACCTTCCTGTCCCTCATGGCCATCCCCATCGCCCTGGGCGTGAGCGTGGACACGGCCTTCAACTTGCTGCACCGAGCCCGGAGCGAGGCGAACGCACCCCATCGCGTAGCCCGGGTGAACGCGGTCTGCGCCGGGACCACCCTGGCCGGATTCGGCGGCATGGTCTTCAGCGGATACCGCGGCCTGCGGGGGCTCGGTCTCGCTTGCCTGGGCGGAGTCGCCCTGGCCCTGCTGCTTACCCAGTGGTTGCTGCCCGTGCTGCTGGAAAAATGGCCCCTGGAGAAGAAGTGAAGCCCCTCGATGCCCTCGTGCAAGCGCGCCTCGTCCAAGGTCCCGTCCCTGCGGCGGAGGTGATGGCCCTGGGCCTCTACCACCCGGAGCACGGCTACTACCGTGAACCGGAAGGCCCCTGGGGTTTCGAAGGCAAGGACTACTACACGGCCCTGGACCTGGGTCCCCTGCTGGGCCAGACGCTGGCGCTCCGCCTGGAGGCGGCCTGGGAGCGGCTGGACCGGCCCCCGAGGTTCACGGCCCTGGAGCCCGGCGCAGGCCGGGGTTGGCTGGGGCGCGATGTGCTGAACGCGGTCTCGGGCCCCTTTGCCGAGGCCCTGGTCTACGTACACAGGGACGACAACCCAGCCGCCAGGCGGGCCGCCGAGGAGGCCCTGGCGCCCTTTCTAGCGTCAGATCGCGCGCGGTTCGCCGCGGAATCCGAGTCCCTGGAACCCTTCGCCGGCGCCGTCTTCAGCAACGAACTCTTCGATGCCCTGCCCGCCCAGCCCTGGCGCTGGGAGGGCGAACGCTGGACCCGGGAGGTCCTGACCAGCGCGGGTCCACAGTGGGAGGCCGCCGATCCGGGCGAGGCCGGGGCCTGGTTCGCCAGCCAGACCGACGGCCTCGAACCCCGGGATGGAAGCATCTGGTGCGAGATCCTGCCGGAGGTGGTGCATGCCCTGGTGGCGCCCCTGGAAGCGGGGCTCTTTCTGACCGTGGACTACGGCGAGTCCGCGGACCGACTGCTGGCCAAGGGCGCCGACCTGCGCCGCTTTAAGGCCCACAGCGTGGACGGGAAATGGCACGAGGACCTGGGTGCGGCTGACCTGACAGCGGATGTCGATTTCACCCGCCTTGCCGGCCTACTCGAAGCCGAAGGCCTGAGGGACCTCGGCCACCTGGAACTGAGCAAGTGGATCCGCACCCACGCACCCCTGGATCAGTGGGGGGCGGAGTGGATGGCCCTGCCCACCCCCGTCCGGATGAAACGCACCGAGAACCTCCTCCAGCTGACGCTTCCCGGCATGATGGGCAGCCGGTTCAGGGTGCTGGAGGGGTGGAAGGGGAAAGCGGTTTAGCCGCGGATTCACACGGATAAAGGGCGCTCCTCAGCTGTGTTCATCAGGGTTTATCCGTGGTTCATTTCTGCTTTTCTGGCCACACACCTACGCCAATCCCGCTGGGCCTCGCCGCGTCATGGAACACGGTGTGGGTCGCCTTCTTGTAGTCGGTGGCCACAGCGGTGTTGATGTCCATGAACACCTGGGGATTGCGGTCCATGAGGGGGAACCAGGTGCTCTGGATTTGCACCATGATGCGGTGGCCCTTCCGGAAAGTGTGGAAGATGTCGTTCATGGTCCAGGCCACGCGGGTGGGCTGGCCAGGCGTGAAGGGGAGGGGCCGTTCCAGGCTGTCCCGGAACTTGCCCCGCATCACCTCGCCCCGCACCAGCTGCTGGTAGCCGCCCATGGGGTTGGGGTTGGGCTCCCAAATCGGGCCGCCCCCTTCGAAATCCGGATTCCGGAAATCGTCCGGATAGACGTCGATGAGCTTCACTACCCAGTCGGCGTCGGTTCCCGTGGTGGACACGAACAGTTCCGGTCGAAGCGGGCCGGCCAGGCTGAGGTCGGCGGCCAGCGGCTCCGTGCGGAACACCAGCACGTCCGGGCGTCGGCCCGCGAAACGCTGGTCCGCGGTCATATACTCCTTCGGCATGCCGATGGCCACCTGTTCGATGAAGGGCACGGGCTTGGCGGGGTCGGAGAGGAAGGCGTCGGCACCGCCTGTGGCGGGCGGTGGGGTGAAGGAAAGCCGGCCGTCGGGCTGCAGGTAGAGCCTCGAGTCCTTCACCCCCTCCGGCGGCCAGGTCTTCAGGCGGCGCCAGCGGTTGGTGCCGGTCTCGAAGACCGTGGCCTTGGCCGGAAGGGGACCCTGGGTCCCCTTCAGATGGTGCAGGAAGAAGGGAAGGAGCACCTCCCGCTGGAACCAGTCCGCGGTATCGGCCCCGAACTGCACGGGCCCCAGGTGGTCCCCCCGGGTTCGCTCCCAGCCCCCGTGGGACCAGGGGCCCATGACCAGGCGGTTGTCCGTGGCGGGGCTCTGGCGGGCGATGCTCTGGAAGACCTGGAGGGCACCGAACAGGTTTTCCGCATCGAACCAGCCGCCCACGGTGAGCACGGCGGGTTGTACGTCCCTCAACTGGGGCCGCAGATCTCGGGCCTGCCAGAAGGCGTCGTCGGTCGGGTGGTCCAGCATCTCGTTCCAGAAGGGCACGTCCTTGGTGTACTGCCGGGTGGCGCCGGTGCTGCCCAGGCCCAGGAACCAGTCATAGCCGTCCGAGGTGCCGTGCTCCAGCGGGGGGGGCCAGGCGCTGGTGGGGGAGGGCCTTGGCTTGCCGAAGCTCGTCATGAAGTTGAACGCGTGGGGCAGCCAGAGGGCCCCGTTGCGGTGGAAGTCGTCCCCCTGGAACCAGTCCACGATGGGCGCCTGGGGGGAGACGGCCCGGAGGGCCGGATGGCCCGACAGCATGCCCACGGCGGCGTAGAAGCCCGGGTAGCTGATGCCCCATTGGCCCACCCGGCCGTTGTTCCCGCCGACCTGCCCGAGCAGCCACGCGATGGTGTCGTAGGTGTCGGTGCTTTCGTCCACTGCGGCGCCGCTAACGGTCCGTTGAGGCCGCATGTTCACAAACTCGCCTTCGGACATCATCCGCCCGCGCACGTCCTGGTAGACAAAGATGAAGCCTGCTTCCTGGAAGCCGGCGGAGGGGCCGAGCTGGGCCAGGTAGGCCTTCTCTCCGTAGGGAGCCACGCCGTAGGGGGTGCGCTGCAGGAGGATGGGATAGGCGCGGCTGGTGTCCTTCGGCGCGTAGATGGCCGTGAAGAGGCGCACGCCGTCCCGCATGGGGATGAGGGCCTCGCGCTTGTCGTAGCGGTCCTCGACTCCCGCTCGCTCGGTCTCGGGGTACGCCGGGACGGCAAGGGCCTGGAGGCCCTGGGGCCAGACCGGGAGGGCCGCGAGGAGGAGGGCGAGGACTCGCAGGACGCGAGGGGAGATCATGCTGACTCCGGCTGTGGCCGTCATCTTAAGCGGTTACAGCGCGGCCCGAGGGGGATCTTCCCCGAGGCCGCTCAATCCCCTCGACGGGGGGGGCCGCTTTTGTTGAACTGGTGAATGCGCCCCGGGTCGGGGCCCCTCACCTGGAATGCCCGACATGACTCGCCCCGTGGTTCATCAACCCGCCGAATGGGACCGACACACTGCCTGCTGGCTGGCCTGGCCCAGCCACGCCCACCTCTGGCGGTCAAACCTGGGCGCGGCCCAGGCGGAGTTCGCGGGCCTCTGCCGGGCCATCGCCGCTGAGGGCGGCGAGACGCTGGACCTCCTGGTGCAGGATGCCGCTGCCGAAGCCGAGGCGAGGGCGGCCCTGGCCCTCGCGGAGGGACAGGTGCGGTACCACCATGTCCCGGTGGGCGACATCTGGCTGCGGGATACGGCGCCGATCTTCGTGGCGGCCCGTCCGGGTGGCCTCGGGGCGGCCTGTTTCCGCTTCAATGGCTGGGGTGGCAAATATGTGCTTCCCGGCGATGCTCAGGTGGCGGGCCGGGTGGCGGACCTGAGCGGGCTGGCGCGCCTGGACCACACCTGGATCCTCGAGGGGGGCTCGGTGGAGGCGGATGGGGAGGGCACCCTGCTCACCACGAGGCAGTGCCTGCTGAATCCCAATCGCAACCCGGGCCTGGGCCAGGCAGAAATCGAGAAGGCCCTGCGGGAAGACCTGGGCGCCGAGAAGGTGCTTTGGCTGGAGGAAGGCCTGGTCAATGACCATACGGACGGTCACATCGACACCCTCGCCCGCTTCGTGGCGCCCGGTGTCGTGGTCTGCATGGAGGCTCTCGGCGAGGGGGATCCCAATGCGGCCACCCTGGATCGGATCGCCTCGGAGCTGGCGGGGTTTACCGATGCCCGGGGACGGAAACTACGGGTGGTGCGCATCCCCTCCCCGGGGATCGTGAGGGACGAAGAGGACGAGCTCATGCCCGCCAGCTTCGTGAACTTCTACATCGGGAACCGCTGCGTGGTGGTGCCCACCTACGGCACCCCCCAGGACGAGGCCGCCGTGGCCGCCCTCGCCCCGCTCTTTCCGGGGCGCCGCGTCGTGGGCCGCTCCGCCCGTGCCATCCTCAGCGGGGGTGGCGCCTTCCACTGCATCACCCAGCAGCAGCCGGAGGTCCCGTGAACCAGACAGCCCGAGTCCGCGTCGCCGCCACGCAGTGCGCCTTCACGGACAGCCTCCAGGAGAACGTGGCCCGGGTCGAGGCCCTGGTGCGCGCCGCCGCGGCTCGGGGCGCCCAGGTGGTCCTCCCCTCCGAGCTGTTCGAGGGCACCTACTTCTGCCGCGAGGAGAAGGATGCCTTCTTCGACTGGGCCAGGCCCGCCGCGGGCCATCCCACCATCGCCCGGTTCCAGGGGCTCGCCCGGGAGTTGGGCGTGGTGATCCCCGTCTCCTTCTTCGAGCGCGATGGACAGGCCTTCTACAACAGCCTCGCCGTGGTGGACGCGGACGGAGCCGTGCTCGGCATCTATCGGAAGAGCCACATTCCCGATGGCCCCGGCTATGAGGAGAAGTTCTACTTCCGGCCCGGCAACACCGGCTTCAAGGTGTGGGACACCCGCTTCGGCAAGCTCGGAGTCGGCATCTGCTGGGACCAGTGGTACCCCGAATGCGCCCGGGCCATGATGCTCATGGGTGCCGAGATCCTGCTCTATCCCACCGCCATCGGCACCGAACCCGAGAACCCAGGCCTGGACACCAAGGACCTCTGGCAGCGGGCTATGATCGGACACGCGGTCTCCAATGTGGTGCCCGTGGTGGCCTCGAACCGCATCGGCACCGAAGGCGGCCAGACCTTCTACGGGCATTCCTTCATCTCGGACCATCGCGGGGAAAAGGTGGCCGAGCTGGGCCGGACCGAGAGTGATGTCATCGTCGCAGACCTGGACCTGGCGGAGATCCGCCGCCACCGCGCATCCTTCGGGTTCTTCCGGGACCGGCGCCCCGACCTCTACGGTCTGATCTCCAAGGCCTGATCAGCCGAACAGCTTGAGGGTTTCGTCCAGGGTGCGCAGGACCTTCAAGACATTGAACGGCTCGATGATCAGGTGGTCCACGGCACCGGCGGCCACGGCCCGGTTGCGTTTCAGGTCGCCTTCCTCCTCGGTGCCGGCAATGAGAATGGGCAGGGGGCAGGCCTCCTCCTGGATGAGGCGGCGGCAGCGTTCCATGGCCGACCCGGATCGGAGCAGGTGGTGGATCAGCACCAGCCGGATGCGGCCCCATCCCCCGTCGCCGACACCCAGGTCCCTCAGGACAGGCGTCAGGGGGCCGGGACCCGGATCGTAGGCCGCCACTCCGAACTTCCTCCCGATGGCCTCGGCCAGCCGGGCCGGGAAGGCTTCGCCTTCGGCCAGGACCAGCACCAGGGGCTCCCGGTCGACCAGAAGCTTCGGCAGGACCATGGTGGGCCGGGCCGAGTCCCGGCGCCCGGGAAGCCGGGCGGATTCGAGCCCGCCGGGGTTGAACCGGGACCGATCCCGGTTGACCTGCTGGTGCCGGGCCTCCAGCAGCCATTGACGGTACCGGCCCACGACCAGCCTGTCCGCCGAATCCGCAAGGTGGACGCCCCAGACCTTGTCTCCGAAATAGGCGACCCGGACCGGCAGCACCAGGCTTTCACCCAGGGCCGCCCGCAGGTCCACGGTGGAGGTGGCATTGAGCCTCAGCATGTCGCCCAGGCTGCGAGTGCCCTCGGGTGGGGCCAATTCCAGGCCGTCATCGCCGAAGGCGGTTGCCCAGCCATCCTTCACGTCATGGTGCTGGTCGGCAAAGGGGCAGGCGATGGGGCGGTCGGGCACGAAGTCCGCCAGGCGGTGGGTCTCGAGGGCCCGCAGCAGCCTGGGCATGGTGACGTGGCAGGCTTCGGCGCCGTGGAGTTTCCCATGGCCCAGGAAGTCCACCACGGCTTCAAAAGGCAGTCCCCGATCCAGCAATTTCAGGGAGAGGTGGGCCCCTGGCTTCAATCGCCACTGGCCCCGCTCCAGGTCGGAGATTCCCAGGATGATCCGGTCCGGCGCCTCGGCCAGCACCTTGAACTCCCCGTGGAGGGTGCCGAAAGTCACTTGGAGGGCGCCGTCATCCTCGCAAAGCCGCTGGAAGGCCATGCGGATGGCCTCGTTCCCGTCCTTGTCGAGGCTGTGGGCTCCCATGAAGCCCTATCGGTTTCCCGGCCGGGGACTCAAACTTCGTCGAGGATATTTCCGACGGCACTGTAGGGATCGAGGGTTCGATCGGCGATGCCCTGGATGGCCGCCTCCACCCGCTCCGGCCCCACCTGGGCCTTGGCTCGTCGGGCAGCGGCCTCCGCAAGCAGCGACTCGAAGCGCAGCCGGGCCCGCTCCCGCGCCTTCCGGGCCAGCCCCCCGTGGGTCCGCAGCCACTGGCCATGTCTGCGCATCTGGGACAGGAGGGCGAGGACCCCCTCTCCCGCCTGGGCCACCGTCCTGAGCACCGGGGGATCCCAGTCCTTGGCCATGGACAGCGACTTCATGGCCTCCAGTTCCCGCTCGACCTGATCGGCCCCGTCCCGGTCGGCCTTGTTGATGATGAAGAGATCGGCGACCTCCATGATGCCCGCCTTGATGGCCTGGATCTCGTCGCCCATGCCGGGTACCAGGACGACGCAGCAGGTCTGCACGCAGCTCACGACATCCACTTCGTCCTGACCCACCCCCACGGTCTCCACGATCACGGTGTCGAAACCCGCGGCGTCCAGCAGGTCGATGGCGTCCTGGGTGGCCCGGGCCAGGCCGCCGAGGGCCCCCCGGGTGGCCATGCTCCGGATGAAGATGCCGGGATCCGTCGCGATGCGCTGCATGCGGATGCGGTCTCCCAGGATGGCCCCGCCACTGAAGGGAGACGTGGGGTCCACGGCCAGGATGCCCACCCGCCGTCCCTCGGCGCGCAGGGCCCGGGCCAGATGGTCTGTGAGGGTGCTTTTGCCGGCGCCCGGGGAACCCGTGATCCCGATCACCTCTGCCTGACCCAGGTGGGGCCAGACCCGGGCCATAAGCTCCCGCGCTCCGGGGTGGCCATTTTCCATCCAGGAGATGGCCCGACCCAGGGCCCGGGGCTCGCCACGGCGCAGAGGATCCAGGAGGTCGGAAGGAAGGGACATGCGCCAAGGATGCCACCACCGCGCTGAGACCGGAACTCGCGGCTCCGGGCCGGATGAGGTACTCTGGTCTTTCGGCCCCGGCCGCACTGGAAGCCACCGCATGAACAAAGGGCCCAAATCGTCGAACACTCCTCTTCCTGGGGGTGGGGAACCGGATCAGGCTCTCAAACCCACGCCAGTGCTGCTCACCAAACGGGCTCCCGTGGCCCCCCCCGATCCCAAGGCGCCCCGGGAGAAGATCTGCGCCGAGTGCGGACTGCACTTCCGGGTCGAATCGGGCGAGAAGTTCTACCTCTGCCCGGACTGCTACCGTCGCTCCTTCGTCTATAAGCGGAAAGGCGGAAAGGACGTAGCCCGGATTCTGACGCACATCACCTGCGCCAGGTGCGGCGCCCAGGAGTACCTCCCCTTTGTGCCTGACGACCCTTCCAAGGCCCTCTGCCGGACCTGCTTTGCCAAGGAGCGTCCGGAACCAAAGCCGGCTCCCAGGCACCCTCATCGATAGTCCCTAGTCCTGCGAGGATCTACATGCGAATGCCCATCCTGCCCATCCTGCTCACCGCCGCCCTGCTGCCCGCCCAGGCACCCGTCAAGACAGACCATTCCCCGACGAAAAAGAGTGCCTCCAAGAACAGTTCAAAGACGACCCCCGAGGCCGAGGCCGCGCGCCTGGCGCTGCGGCAGGTGCTGGATGCCGTTGATGCGGGATGGTTCGGGGAGGCCTACCAGGGTGTGTCCTCGGTCGAGATGCAGGGTACGTTGGGCATCGCGCTAAGTGCCGCCGCCGTGAACCAGAAGGTAGACAGCCTCAGCCAGGGGATGGTGAAGGGGAACAGCCAGGGCGGGCAGGCCAGCCTCCGGGTCAAGGGCACCTACTTTGCCAACGGCGACTTCAAGACCGACCTGGCCGGTGACTTCGGCACCCTGCTCTACGCCCGTCGCGGGGACCGCGGCTTCCTCTACAGCAAGGAGCAGAACGCCTACACCACCCGGGTGGACCTGCCCCCCACCGACGCGCCGAGCACGTACATGTCCTGGTTCCGACAGACCCTAAACGACATCAAGGCGGTCTACATCGATGCCCCCACCTTCCAGGCCAGCCTGGCCGGCGAGGAGGGGCCCGAGGGACACGTCATCCAGCACCTCGTATTCAATGCTCCCACCAAGGGCTGGGACGCCAAGAAACGCGAGCAGGGACTGGCCCAGAGCCTCGGTTTTTGGAAGCGCGGCAAGCTGGAAGTGGCCGTGGACAAGGCCACGAAACAGCCCCTGCGCCTCGACTTCCACAACGAAGAGCAGGGCGTGCACACGCACATGGATTTCTCCTATGGCAGCGACAACCGCCTGCATGCAGTGAACATCACCAACCGCAGCCGGGGGTTCGAGGGCCCAGGCTGGCTGCGGGTCGGCTACGGCGGTGACGGCCGGATGTCGAACGTGGCTGGCGAACTGGCCAGCCAGGACAAGAAGGTCTCCTTCGCCATGGACCTGTCCTGGTCGAAGACCCGCACCGCGGCTGACATCGCCGCCATGCCTCCCGCAGGCGCGACGAAGCGTGGGCGGGAGGAAATGGAGACCCAGCTCCTCGTGGGCCTCGCCTCCAAGATCTTCGACCTCCAGCGCGCCGGGCTGAACCTCCGCAGCGTCGCCATCGGCGCCAAGTAGCGGTACACTGTCTCCATCGGGGCGTGGCGCAGCCTGGTAGCGCATCTGCTTTGGGAGCAGAGGGTCGGAGGTTCGAATCCTCTCGCCCCGACCAAAATCACTCAGGGGCACAGTTGCCGTAATGCGGGCAAGTTTGTTCCAGTAATAGAATGGAC
>CAIMBM010000012.1 GCA_903839205.1 uncultured Holophagaceae bacterium
ACCAGCCGCCGGGTGGCCGACCTCATCCTCCCCATCCCCACGAGTGCCTAACCAAACCCCGACGAGGTCGCGATGAAACCAGGCTGGATGCACCGCAAGGAAGGGCCCGCAGGGCGATGCGGGACATCGTTCAAGGGCCGTGACGCCGCGGAGCGCCAGCCTGGCTTCATCCCTCCGGGCGAAGGCCGGCGGGCGTCGCGATGCCGCGTCACGCTCGTCGCGCGTAGTACCCGCTACGCGTCTCCTCGCGTTCCTCGCCTCGCTCGCCCGGCGGCCCTCGCGCGGCCCCATGGGGGTTTTGTTAGGCACTCTGATGTTCATGGGTGGACCTCCGGCTTGAGTGAACTCGGTTCCTGGCTCCGGTCCTGGGAGGGGGAGCCCTTCAGCAGTCGCGGCGCAAGCATGAGCGTGACGCCGTAGCAGATGAATCCGAGGAAGAGGGTGAGCGGCCGCCCCACCGCCAGGTCCTCGAAGAGGAATTTCAGGGCGGTGATGATCAGCAGGGGATAGACCAGCCAGCGCAGTTCCAGGACCGGGACCCTCCGGCCGCCCCAGGCCAGCAGGATGGCCAGGGCGGACAGCACGCCCGTGCGGACGGCTGCGAGGAGGCCGGCATCCGGCGTTCCCGCGGCGGCGAGGGCATAGGCGGCCCGGATGGCCAGGGCCCCGAGGCCCCCGGCGTCCAGGGCGCCGAGCAGGAGCACCAGGGGGTGGACGACCGCCGTGCCGGGGCTCGCGGGGCGATGCAGGAGAAAGAGGGCCACCGCGATCGACAGGGCGGCCAGGCTGAGGAGCCCGGGCAGCGACGGGGAAGTGGCCACTCCCAGGGGGGCGAGGAAGGCCCGGAGGGACCAGACCAGCAGGCCACTGGTCAGGGCCGAGGCCAGGAGGTAGATGCCGCTCTGGAGGATGAACACGGGGCGCTGCCCGCGCAGGCCGGCCAGCATCGCGCCCAGGCCCAGCAGGCCGCCCAGCACGGAGAAGAGGGGCAGGGGCAGCACCAGCGGACCGCCCAGCAGCAGCAGGCTGAGCGCCAGGAAGAGGAAGAAGCGGAAGCTCGACCGGGTCTCTGGCTGGTCTTCCCGGAGTCGGAGCGCGGCGGCATAGCCTGCCAGACCCGCCAGGATGCAGCCCGCGCCGAGCAGCCCGGCGCCGGATCCCGAGGCCAGGGCCACGCGAAGGGCCCCGCCAAAGCCCAGGAGAAGGACCAGGACAGTCTGGACGACCTCGAAGCTGCCCACCTTGCTTCCTGGCCTGAGCATGCGCCGGGCGAAGCTGCCGAGGTAGCACAGGGCCAGCGCCGCCCCGAACAGCATGGTCCTGCCCGGGGTGATGCCGCGATAGGCCTCCGGGGTCCCCCCGGGCCAGACCGCCAGCGAGGTGAGGATGAAGACGCCGAGATCGGCCGCGAGGGCCGTGGGCCAGCGGAGCCCCTTCCAGCGGCGCCCCTCGGTGAGCCAGAAGCCCGCGATCCCCAGGAGGAGGAACACGGCCAGGAAGGGCTCGATGGAGCGCCTGGCCGACATCAGGGCCAGGCCCGAACCCAGGGAGGCGAAGGTGGTCACCCAGAGGATTGGCTCAAGCTCCCGCCGCCACGCCACCGCGCCATGGATGCAGGTGACGGCCAGGAGGAGGCCCGCGGCCAGGGGGGGCGTCAGGATGCCGAACCGGGCCGTGGACTCCACGATCAGCGGATAGGCGATCAGGAGGGAGGCCAGGGCGTGGAAGGTGGCGTCCAGGGGCTGCCTGGCACGGTCGGCGAGAACGGCCCAGGTGATGGCGTAGGCCAGGCCCAACGCGACGACCCATCCGTGGGGGAGGGTGCCGGAATCCACCAGGGACCGGATGAACGTCGCCCCGCCCAGGATCAGGCAGGTGCGGCCCAGGAGCCCCATGATGCGCACCGGATTGGGCAGCACGGCGGGCGGGGCCGTGGCCACCGAAGGGGCAGTGGCCGGAGAGCTCGCCAGCTCTGGGGGGGCCGATTCCAGGAGGGCCACCCGGGCTTCCAGCCGGGCCACCGTGTTCGCCAGGGAGAGGAGCCTCGCCTCGAGCGCCGGCAGAGCCTCCGCCGGGTTGCGCTCGGGAGGGGGAACCTCGGCCGTGGACATCAGGAAAACCTCGGGATGAGGTGGATGTGACTGTGGGAGCGAGCGAGAAGAGATAGCACATGCCACGCCCCCGGGGCGGGAGCGTCAAGGCAATTAAAAACATTCCAAGTAATTCATAATGAAAACAATGAATGATGTTAGGACACACTAAGCTGCCGCATCGCTCCGCGTGCATTGGAGAGGCATGAAAAAACAGTGAACACGCCCGACAGAAGGGCCTCGGCGGCCGCGTGCAAGGTGTGCCCGTGGTCACAGCCCGGGACCGGTTCTGCCAAGCTGTCGCAGGAGCTTCCCATGATCCCTTCGCGCCTCCGCCCTGCCGTCCTGTTCGCCTGCCTGCTCGCCCTCGCCATGGGCCTGGGAGCCCAGGACACCACGGTGGTGCTGCTGCGCCACGCGGAGCGGCAGTCGCTGCTGGACGGCAACTCCCTCCTCTCGGAGGCGGGCCTGCGCCGGGCCAGGACCCTGGTGCCCCTGCTCGAGGCCTTCCGCCCCGCCGCGCTCTACGCCTCGGACCTGGAGCGCACCCAGCAGACCCTCACGCCAGTGGCGGCCAAACTCGGCCTGAAGCTCCTCATTCGTCCCCGGGGCGGCAGCGAGGCCCTGGCCGCGGAGATCCTCCGGGAGCACCGCGGGCAGACGGTGGTCGTCTGCTGGCACCATGATCTGATGGCGAGGGTGGCCCGGGCCCTGGGCGTGAAGGGGCCGGTGCCCTACCTCTCCTTCGACAGCTACGACTGGCTCTGGATCGTGCGCGTCCCCGCAAGGGGCGAAGTGACTCTGGAGGAACGTTTGCAGTCAGCGCCAGGTGCGGGGCCGGTGTCCCAGGGCATGGAGAACCTCCTCCGCCGCGCGGAGCCCGTGGTCCTGGGCTTCTTCGAAGAGGGCCAGGCCGCTCAGTTCCGTGTGGGCGAAGTGGACGTGGCCGAAGGGCGCCGCTAGCGCCAAGAAGTCTGGATCCCAGATGAGGCCGGGAACCGGCCGCACCATGGCATGGCCCCAGCGCATGACGTCCAGGCGCGCCACCAGCGTTTCCAGGTCCGGATGGGCCTTGCGCAGGTCATCCATGACCATGTGGGCGCAGGCGGGCCAGTCCAGGGCCCGCAGCCGGGCGCGCTCGGCATCGCAGTCAGGCCCTGTGAAGGGCCGGTACCAGGTCCAGACCGTGGGCCCGTGGTCCCGCAGGCTCTGGTGCGTGGCCACCACGTAGCCCAGGGCCTCGCTGTCCCGGGGCACGTTGTCCCAGGCCGGCGGGAAGGTCGGCTCCTTCGGCCGGGCGCGGAGTGTGAGGTTGGCCACCATCCAGGGGGCGTTGCGGATGCGGGTCGAGGCGGGCCGTGCGGCCGCGAGCCCCTCGACCACGTGGCGGGCCACGTGCTGGGGTCCTGCGAAGATCACGTGCCGGGCCCGGAACCCGAGGCGCCGCTGGTTCCGGGCGTCCCAGGCGGTGACCAGCAGGCCGTCCTTTTCCGCGCGGACCGACGTGGCCATCACGGCGCAGTACAGCCGGGCCCCGGCGGCCCGGCGCAGGTGGTCCACGAGGAAACCGTTGCCCTGGGGCCAGGTGAGCAGGGGGCGGGAATCCTCGCCGGGGCCCTGCTTGCGGGCCGCGAAGTAGAATAGGCCCGCCCAGGCGCTGGTGGTGTCGAGGCGGGAGCCATAATCGTCCCGGCAGGCATAATCCAAGAGCCAGCGCAGGCGGGGCGAACGCAGGCCCCGGGCATCCAGCCAGGCCTCGAAGGAGAGCTGGTCCAGAGCCCTGGCCTCGGTGGCATCCGAACAGCGCGAGCGCGGGATGCTGAAGGCGGGGCGGCCCTGCCCGTCCCGGAAGGCCGCCCAGCGGTCCACTTCCTGGAAGAAGGCGTGGTACTGGCGCTCATCCTCGGCGCCGGCGCCCGCCCGCAGGTAGAGCCCCTCCCACCACTGGCCGTAGGCGAACAGGCGCTCCTCGGGGGCCCGCACCGTGGCCTCCTCCGCGAAGACGGGGTCGCCCTTGGCGTCGAAGCCCTCGAGGACGCCGCATTCCTTCAGCAGCCGGAGCACGGCGTGGTTGCCGCGATCCGGGACGGGGATGTAGTGCGCGGCCCAGGGGAAGGCGCTCACATGGTTCTGTCCGGACCTGGAGGTGCCGCCGGGTTCCGCCTCCAGTTCCAGCACTCGGAAGTCGTCGAGGCCCCCGCCCGCCAGCCGCCACGCGGCGCTGAGCCCGGCCACCCCGCCGCCCACGATGAGGACCGAGACGGGCTCGAAACTCTCCGGATCCGGGAAGGCGCCGCCCCGCAGCCAGTGGCCCAGGGCCATGTCAGGACCGATCAGATCGCCAGGAAAGGGGAACTCGGGCTTTTTCCGGCAGGCCAGGGGCAGGGCCGAGGCCGCCGCGGCCGCGAGGAAATCCCGGCGCCTCATGATTGCGACACCACAGATGAAAATGTATTTGCAACCACAGATGTCACAGATTGAAAAAGCGAAATGGGGAAGATTGAATCCACAGATGTCACAGATTCACACAGATTGAAATGAAGGAGCTGTCGCTTGATCTGAAGGTATCGATTCGAGAATTTGAAAGTCAAAGACGAATGGGAGGGCCAGCCTCGCCCTGTGTAATCTGTGAAATCTGTGGACCATTTCCTTTTCTGCGTCCTCACGACCACCGCCGCCACTCCCGGGCGTAGAGGTGGACCAGTACCTGGTTGTCCAGGCGGTTCACCTGCACGGGCACCCGGTCCATGTCCTTGGGGAAGGCGAACATGGCCGTGGTGGCCCCGTCAGAGAGGTGGCGCAAGCCAGGCAGCACGTGCGTGGGCACCTCGAAGTCCCGCTTGGAGGCCAGGGCGAAGCCCCAGACGCCGAAGGAGGGTACCGCCAGGTGGTAGGGCCGCACCTTCAGGCCCGCGGCTTCCATGGTGGCGGCAATGCACCAGAAGGACTCCCGGGCCATGAGGGGCGAGGTGCTCTGCACGGTGACCATGGCCTCGTCCGTGAGGTGGCGTTGCAGGAGGCGGTAGAAGCGCGAGGTGTAGAGCTTCCCCAGGGCGTAGGTGTTGGGATCCGGGAAGTCCACGAAGGCCAGGTCGAAGCGTGCTCCGGCGGTCTCCTGGAGCCACACCATGGCGTCGGCGTTGATGACCTTCACGCGGGGATCGTCGAGGGAGGCGCCGTTGAGCTGGCGCACCATGGGCTGCTGCCGGGCCAGGTCGGTCATGGCCGGGTCCAGGTCCACGAGCACCACCTCCTGCACCGAGGGGTGTTTCAGCACTTCGCGTACGGCGAGGCCGTCCCCACCGCCGCAGATGAGGATGCGCTTCGCGTCGGGTCGCAGGCCGAAGGCCGGATGCACCAGGGCCTCGTGGTAGCGGTACTCGTCGGCGCTCGAGAACTGCAGGTTGCCGTTGAGGAAGAGCTGGAAGCTGCCCCGGCCCCGGGTGAGCACGATGCGCTGGTAGGGGCTGTCGCGGGCGTAGACGATGTCGTCCGCGAAGATCTCCTCCTCGACGGCCAGGGTGAACTTACCCGCCAAGCCCAGCCCCAGGGCCAGCAGGAGGAGGACCGCCACGCAGCGCAGGCGGAGCATCAGCGTGGGCCCCAGCTGGGATCGCAGCAGGTGCGTGGACCAGAGGCCCACGGCGGCATTCAGCAGGCCGAAGAGCAGGCTGGTGCGCACCAGGCCCAGCTTGGGCATGAGCAGCAG
>CAIMBM010000013.1 GCA_903839205.1 uncultured Holophagaceae bacterium
AGCTGGGAGTGGATGAACTCCTGGGCGCCCATGTCGACACCCCGGGTGGGATAGACCGCCACCAGGGCCCGGGGCTCCCGGGACAGTTCCCGGGCCAGGATCACCTTCTGGATGTTCCCGCCCGAAAGGGAGCCTCCCGCCGCGGAGGTGGAGGAACAGCGGATGTCAAAGGAGGCCTTGAGGGAATCGGCGTTGCGGGTGATCCGGCCCTGCTTGAGCACCACGGACCAGCTGAACTTGGCGGTGTGGAAATCCTTGAGGACCAGGTTCTCCTTCACGGAGAACTTGGGCACGATGCCCTCGTGGTGGCGGTCTTCTGGAATGTAGCCCAGGCCCGCCGCGATCATGGCTGCGGGGCTCCGGTTGGTCAGGTCCGCGGCCAGGAACTCCACCCGGCCCGATTCCACGCGCCTGAGACCCGTGAGCGCCTCGGCCAGTTCGCGCTGGCCGTTGCCAGAAACGCCGGCCAGACCCAGGATCTCCCCCGCGTGGAGGTCCAGGTCCAGCCCATCCAGGGCCAGGTGGCCCCGGTCGCCCCGCACGCGGAGCGCCCTGGCCCTGAGGACGGTGGCGCCATCCAAGTTCAGGCCTTCGTTCCGGGGAAGGTGGATCTCCCGTCCTGTCATGAGCGCGGCCAAGTCCGCCGAGGTGTGGTCCGCGGTCTGCCCGTTGAAGACCACGGCGCCGTGCCGGAGGATGGCCACCCGGTCGGAAAGGGCCTTGACCTCGTTGAGCTTGTGGCTGATGAAGATGATGGAAAGCTCGCCCGTCATGCGCTTCAGGCGGTCGATGAGGTCGTCGGTCTCCTGGGGTGTGAGGGCCGAGGTGGGCTCATCCAGGATGAGGAGCTGCGCGCCGAAACAGAGGGTCTTGACGAGCTCCACCCGCTGCTGCTCCCCCACGGAGAGCTGCCAGACGTAGGCATCGGGATTCACGGGGAGCTCGTGGTGCTCGGAGACCTCGAGAATCCGGGTCCGGGCCGATTTCAGGTCCAGGTTCATGAACCGATGCAGGTGCTTGAGGCCCAGGGCCACGTTCTCGGCCACGGTCATGTTGGGCACGAGCATGAAGTTCTGGTGCACCATGCCGATGCCCCGGGCATAGGCGTCGTTGGGGGTGTGGAAGCGGACCTCCCGGCCGTTCAGGGAGATGCTTCCCGAGTCCGGCTGGTAGAGCCCCGCCAGGATGTTCATGAGGGTGGATTTCCCCGCCCCGTTCTCACCCACCAGCGCGAGGACTTCCCCCCGGGCCACCTGCAGGGAGATGTTGTTGCAGGCCAGAATGCCGGGAAACCGCTTGGTGATGCCCTCGAGCTTGAGTTCGCGAATGGGCTCGGCGGCTGTTTTCATGGGAACTCCTGGATGGCCGGGACAGGGCCATCAGCCAAAAAAACAGGCCCCGGTATGCCTGGGCACGCCGGGGCCTTCGAACCGGTGATGCCTCAGAACTTGACTTCTTTCCAGGCCAGGGGCAGCTTGCCGGCGGTCATCTCGGCCCGGGCCTTGTCCACGGCCTTCCGGATAGCGGGGGTCAGGACCTTCCCGACGTTGTCGTTGTACTTAAAGACGAAACCCTTGTTGGCGAAGTTGAGGGGGATGTTCTCGCCCCCGCGCACACCGGCCTCCCGCTTGGCGATGAGGACTTCCACCACGGCGGTGTAGTTGTAGCTGGAGGCGGCGAGGACCTTGGGGGCCTCGGGAACGCTGAGCTGGGAGATGTCCTGGCCTGCCCACCAGATGGCCTTGTCCTTGGTGTCGGCGACGGCCTTGAGGGCGCCCATGGCCTGCTGCGAGGAGCCGGTCAGGAAGTCGGCGCCGGCGTTGATGTGGGTTTTCGCCAGTTCAGCGGCCTTGACGAAGTCGCCGAAGCTGCCCGTGTGGGCCACCTTGACCTGGACTTTGGGGTTCACGGACTTGGCGCCCAGGACGAAACCGCGGTCGTAGCGGGCTGCGTCGCCGCCATCCACGGGGCCCACGAGGCCCACGACATTCGACTTGGTGACCAAGCCGGCGATGATGCCGTTGAGGTAGCCGGTCTGCTCGCTCTCGGGCATGTAGGTGAACACGTTCTTGCCGCCGATGTCGGCGCTGGTGCCGAAGACAAAGGTGGTGGCGGGATAGTCGGGAGCCATCTCGGTGACCAGGTTCTTGTACTGGGCGCCGTGGCAGATGATGATGTCGAACTTCTTGGAGGCGTACTGGCGGGCGGCGGAGCCGGCATCCACGGGCTTCATCTTCTCGCTGTAGCTGTACTCCACCAGCGCGTTCCCGTACTCCTTCTGCACCGCCTTGATGGCGTCATGCATGGACTGGCACCAGCCCTTGTCATCCACCGTGGACTCCACGATGAGGGCGATTCGCACCTTGGCCTTGGGAGGAGCCGCGAAGAGACCGCTGGCAAGCGTGGCAAATACGGCTAGAGCGAGGGACAGCCTTTTCATGTCGTACCTCCGGAATTTGAATGGAGGCTCAAATTTACCAGC
Source organism: uncultured Holophagaceae bacterium (assembly GCA_903839205.1). GTDB lineage: Bacteria > Acidobacteriota > Holophagae > Holophagales > Holophagaceae > Geothrix. The sequence goes on from CAIMBM010000013.1 coordinate 2,483, forward strand.
TTCACCGGGGAACAAAGTAAATTTTCTCACGTTGAGTAAATTCTTGTTCACGCCATCCCATCGCCTCTGCAGACTGAGGGGCAGGGACATCTGCTGAGGCGCCACCATGGTTGAAGATCAGGCCCAGGAATCGCCCTCCCCGAGGAAAGGGCCGGACCATGCCCAGGTGCTGCGGCACCTCCGCCGCGCCCAGGCGGTGGCCGTCCGGGCCGTCGCCATGGGACATCACCCTTTCGGGGCCATTCTGGTGGGTCCAGACCATGAGACCGTGCTGCTGGAACAGGGCAACGAGAGCGCTGTCAACCATGCGGAGGCCGTGCTGGCACGCAGCGCCGACACGAACTTCACTCCGGAATTCCTCTGGGGCTGCACCCTCTACACCACGGTGGAGCCCTGTGCCATGTGCGCGGCCACCCAATACTGGGCGAACATCGGCCGCCTGGTCTATGGCATGGACGAGCGGCGGCTCCTGCTCCTGACCACCGGCAGCACCGAGAATCCCACCCTGGATGTACCCGCCCGCTACATCTATGCACACGGCCAGAAGCCCATCGAGGTCATCGGGCCGGTTCCCGAGGTGGAGGCGGAAATCGCTGAACTGCATCGGGCTTTCTGGCAAGGGCCGTTGGCACCCTGAGGCCCCTGACTCACCAGGTAAATTTAGCGGTGCTATAATAATTTATTGCCCATGAGCTCGACATCCGCTGTCCCTGACATCCAAGTGCGCATTGCCGAGGCGTATCGCGGCCTGCCCGAGGCCCAGCGGGCCATCGCCAATGCCCTGATGGCGGACCCCCTGCTCGGGGCCCTGTGGGGCATCGAATCCACGGCCGAGCGGGCCGGGGTCAGCATGGGCTCCGTCATGCGCTTCGCCAAGCGGCTGGGCTACAGGGGCTACAGCGATTTCCGGAATGCCCTGCGGGAGGCGTGCAATGCCCGGTCCGGCGGTTCCGAAACCGAGCTGGCCGACCTGGAAGTCCCCACGGATCTATATGGCACCCTGGCGGAGGTCGTGCAGAGGGACAGCCAGCACCTCCTCCGGATGATCCAGCTGGTCGATCACTCCAAGCTCCAGCAGGCGGCCGAGCTGCTGCTGCAGACCCGGCACCGCCTCATCCTCGGGCGGGGCGTGGGCCACGTCATGGGCCTGATCCTGGCCTACTACCTGACCCAGGCGGGGGTGCCCTGCAGTGCGGCCCTCCCTTCGGACTTCTCCAACCAGGCCGCCAACCTGGAACCGCAGGATCTGCTCGTGGCCATCAGTTTCCACCCCTACAGCCGGGAGACCGTGGATGCCGCGGTCTTCGCCAAGCAGAACGGGGTGACGGTCCTGGCCATCTCCGACCGTTCGGATTCCCCCCTCGCGGACCACGCCGACATCCTCATTCCCGTGCCCAGCGAGAACCTGCTCTTCGGCTACAGCCTCACCTCCTTCTCCGCCATGGCCCACGCCTTCGCCATCGTGCTGGCCTCCCGCGATCAGTCCGGCATCCTCAAGCGCCTGAAGGCCGCCGACAAGGTGGCCCAGCCCCTCTTCGTGGACCACTGGCTGCCCATGCAGCCCGGGGCCATCCAGCGGCGCGGGACCAAGAAGTAGGGTCAGGACCTGCTCAAAAGCGATCCCAGAGCTTGCGGGCCAGTTCGCGGCTGCGGGCGGCCAGGGCCGCTTCATCCACGTCGATGGCGAGGCGCTTCCCCTCCATGAGCACGCGGCCGGCGCAGATGGTGGTGTCCACCGTCGCCTGGGAGAGGCCGAAGATCAGGTGCCCCAGCACGGTGTCGCCGTTGAGGGGCGTGGGCGGGTGGTAGTCCACCAGGATGAGGTCGGCGGCGGCCCCTTCCTGGAGGGTGCCGATGGGGAAGCCCCAGAGGCGGGTGGCCAGCTCTGGATTCCGGACGAAGAGGGTGTTGGCCACTTCCATGAACCCGCAGCTGGGATGCTCCTGCCGCAGGTGCTGGGCCCACAGGGCCACGCGGACTTCCTCCAGCATGTGCACGGTCATGGCGTCCGTGCCGAGGCCCACGCGGACGCCCCGGGCGGAGAGCCTGATCAGGTCCGCGATGCCCACGGCGTTGTTGAGGTTGGACTGGGGGTTGTGGGCCACGAAGGTGTCGGAGGCCGCCAGGAGGTCGATGTCCGCCTCGGTGACGTGCACGGCGTGGGCCGCGATGCTCCTCTCGCCCAGGATCCCGTGGGCCCGGAGCCGGGCCGTGGGGGTGAGGCCGTACCGCTGGAGGTTGGCCGCCACATCCGAGGCGGCCTCGGCCACATGGACGTGGAAGCCGATGCCCAGATCCTGGCCCAGGAGCGCCGCGCGGTCGAGGGTGGCATCCGAAAGCGTGAAGGCGGCGTGGAGGCCGAAGAGCGCCCGGAGCTGGGGGTCCCCTTCCCGGTTGCAGCGCCGGGCGAACCGGGCATTCTCCTCCAGGCCCTCGGTGGCGATGGCCTCCCCGTCCCGGTCCGAGACCTCATAGCAGAGGCAGGATCTCAGCCCTGAGCCCTTCACCGCCGAGGCGATGCGGTCCAGGGAGCCGGTGATGGCGTGGGGGCTGGCGTGGTGATCCACCAGCGTCGTGGTGCCCTTGCGGATGGCGTCCAGGAGGACCACCTGGGCGCTCATCTCCACGTCGTCCAGGCTCAGTTGCCGGTCCAGGCGCCACCACAGGTGGTCCAGGACCTCCTGGAAATTGGCGCTGGGGGCCATCTTGCCGAGGCCCCGCACGAGGGTGGAGTAGAAGTGCATGTGGGCGTTCACCAGGCCGGGCATGACCACCCGGCCCCCCGCGTCGATCACCCGGTCGAAGGGTCCCGGCATGGCCTCCCTGGGTGCGATCCGGGCGACGCGGCCATCCTCGACCAGCAGCGCCTGCCCCTCCAGGACCCGGCAGGGAGCGCCGAAGGTGAGGATCGTGCCGTTCTGGATGAGCAGGCGGGTGGACATGGCGCGGCGGCTAGGAGGCAGCCACCTCGGCGTTGAAGGCCTCGATCAGCTTGTCGAAGTGCGCTGCTTCCTCGGTGAAGAGCTCGCGCCAGTACTCCGGATCCCACTGGGCGCAGATCTCCTCGTAGGTCTTCCCCTGCTGCTCCACCCAGGTGTAGTACTTCAGGTTGTGGATGGCCTTCTTCTCGGGGAAGGTCAGTTCCTTGAAGTGATCCACGGCCTGGCGCTCCAGGCTGCCGATGTGGGACTTGGCGGCGTCCATGGCGGTGAAGGCGCCGTGCTCGGCGCTCTGCTCCTCCAGGCGCGAGCGGTACATCTCCACGCTGTCCGTGAAGATCGTGAAGATCACGTCGTTCTCGTCCAGTTCGAAGTACTTGGCCATCTTGATGGCCGCCAGGAGGTTGCAGATGCCGCTGATGCCCAGCAGACCCAGGCGGGTGATGGTGGCCGCATCGACGCCGAGACCAGCGAGGTAGGCCTGTCCTGCGGGCTCGTTGAAGAGTCTGAGGATGCGCATGCAGTCCTCGTCATCGATGGCTGCCACGGCATCCGTGTTGCGGACGTTGTGGACCCAGGGCACGTGCTTGTCCCCGATGCCCTCGATGCGGTGGTCGCCGAAGCCGTTCATCAGCAGGGTTGGGCACTGGAACGCTTCGGTGGCGATGGTCCGGGCGCCCGGATGCAGGGACTTCAGGTAGTCTCCGGCGGCGATGGTGCCGGCGCTGCCCGTGGCGCTCACATAGCCCGCCAGGCGGGTCTTGTCGGTCCTGATGCCGTTGTAGACATCCTCGATGGCGGGTCCCGTGACGTTATAGTGCCAGACGGGATTCCCGAACTCCTCGAACTGGTTGAAGATCAGGTGCCGGGGGTCGTTCTTCAGCTCCCAGCACTTGTCGTAGATCTCCTTCACGTTGCTTTCGCAGCCGGG
>CAIMBM010000014.1 GCA_903839205.1 uncultured Holophagaceae bacterium
CACCATTCACGACCACCCGGACTTCATCCACGGGCACCCAGTCCGGCGCGTAGAGGTTGATCACCAGAGATACGCTGGCGTTGGGCCCGGGCACCAGGCCACCGGGTCCCACGCCACCAACAGAGACATCCAGAAGGGGCCCGGTGGAAGCCACCGCAGCACCTTTCTGCAAGGCTGCCAGTATTGAAGCCATCATTGGTGCGGAGATGTCCCCGTATGATGGGGCAATGTTGTTTTGCAACGCTTGCTCCACTTGGCTCAGGCCAGTCTGGAGAATGGTCGTCAAGGTGGGGCCGATGTTCAAATAGGTTCTGGCCAAACCCACAGGCGTATCCAGGCTGAACTGGGCAGCGGAAAAGCCCAGGCCCTTGGTGAAGGTGGTGGGTGTCTGCTGATTCAGGATGGCAAACCAATCATCTCGGGCTGCGGCGAACTCCGCATACCAGGCTGTGGGATCCGCCGGATTGCAGCCCTGAGCACGGAGCAGTTCGAGGGCATCGAAGTCGCCCATGTGCTTTCCCAAGGAGGCTGGACCTGTCTGAGTCCACCAGGCATTGACTCCCGTTCCGAGAGGCACCGTGCGGTCAAATCCGCGCACCGTGAAGAGGCCATTGGGGCCGCAGGGCCGGTGCACGACGTTGTAGGCGCCTTCGGCTTGCGTGATGAAATCAGCCAGATTCCAACCCTTGGATGGTCGGGCCCCTCCGTTGCGATCCGTGGTGGGAGCAGGTGTGAAGAGGGCGGTGGTGAAACCATCCGCGAGGGTCGAACTTCGGGCCCCGACGACGAAGGGGTCGTTCCCTAGGGGTGCACGTTGGGCATCCGAGACCACAGTCGTGTCGATCTCAGCCCGGAACTCCGCCTGCAGGGCAATGGGATCCGTGACCACATCCTCTTCGGTGCGGGCCACCACCTGAACGCCCTCTGATACAGCGGAACTGAGCATCTCTCCGGGATTGAACCCACCAGTGGTGGCCTGGGTGGGTGCCGGGAGATCAAAGGAGGTCCAGCCTGGGGGCAAAGTCGGCGGAAAGACCACGAAGGCGTGGTTGATGTTGGTCTGGTTGTCGAAGGCGGTCACCGGCAGGGAATCCAGATGCGACATGGGACCACGGGTGGCATAGGCCAGGTAATTTCCCGGAGCGAAGTACATCACAGCCGTCGAGACCGAGGAGACCGTAGCAGCGAAAGCAGTGCCGAAAATCTGATTGCCTGCGGTGTAATGGTACGCTCCGTAGCTGGTCCCGACGGTGGCCTTGGCCTTGTAGATCTGGCTGTAGATGCTCGACAGCATGCGGGTGCGTTGCATGCTGGGATCCGCAGTGCCCACTCCCAGGAAAGTGAGGCGCAATGGATTCAGTCCTCCGAACTCCAGGGTCCCGGCCTGGCGGGCTGAGAAAATGTGGGGGGTCTGCAGGTTCCTGATCACATTGCCAGCCACATCGAGGACATCTGCCCGCTCAGGGCTCAAGGCCTCTCCCACCTGCCAGATCTGAGTCACGGACGGGGTGATGGGTGCGGGATGGTTGGGTGCCTGTGAACTGAGGGCAGGGTTGGCGAGATTGGCATATACGTTTGTAGCCAAAATGAGTGGATCACTCTGCTG
>CAIMBM010000015.1 GCA_903839205.1 uncultured Holophagaceae bacterium
ATGCGTTCTTCATGACGGTGGAGCCGATCACCTTGGCCACGAGCTCGATCTTGTCAGAGGCGTCCTCGATCTGTTCGAGCAGCTCCTTCCACTTGATGAGCTCGATGGGGTCCTTGGGATTCTCGAAGATCTGCGCCAGGGCCGCGTGGTAGATGGAGTCAGCCTTGTTCTCCAGGGTGTGCACGCGCCGGATGCGGTCCTGGATCTCCTTCTGGTTGGACATGTTCCGCAGGAACCGGATGAGGTGGAGGATCTCCCCGGAACCTTCGACGATGAGGGAGCTCATTTCGGTGACGGCGGGCATCACGTGTCCGATGCGGTACAGGATGAGGCGTTCGCAGATCGCGTGGATCTTGTCCACCACGTCATCGATGGCATGGGCCAGCTGCATGATGTCCTCCCGGTCGAGGGGAGTGACGAAGGTGTGGTTCAGCCGGTCCATGATCTCGCGAGTGAGGTCGTCGCCGATGTGTTCCAGGTCTTTCATCTGGCGCCGGAGTTCCGCGAAACGGACGGGATCCCCAGTGCGGATCTCCAGGTCAAAGAGCTGGGAGGCCTGGTAGACGTTGGCGGCTGCGGATTCGAGGAGATCGAAGAAAATCATCTCCCTGGGCTTGAGCCAGCGCATCAGAGCATTCAAAGACATCGGGAACTCCCATGATCAGCCTTCAACTGTACCGGGTCCGGAGAAGTTACTGGAGTGTAAAATCGCCGGGGCACCCTGGGCCGCGGGCTTCCGCCGGTGTATGCTCAGAGGGCATGGACCAGCCTGAAACCCAGCGTGGCGGTGGATCGGGGGCGCCGGTCTTCCTGGGCCGGGCGTTGATTTGCCTGGTTTCCATGCTCTTTCTAGGTTTTGGCCTCGGCATGAGCGTCCAAAGGGGAACCTCCCTCCTTTGGACCCTGGGACTGGTGGTCACCCTCGTCTTCGTGCTGATCCTCATGGCCCGCTGGCAGGTGCGATCCCTCCCGGATTCCCTGGGCCAGCTGCCGGGACGGAACGCTCCGCAGTTCGGCGAGGAGCCTTCGCCCGTCTGGTCGGCACTGGAGCGCGAGAATCTGGAGCTTCGGGAGAGGGTGGCCCGGGAGGACAGCCTGCTCCCGGGCATCATGGCCCGGCTGGAGGAGGGCGTAATCCTCTTCGGTCCCGCGGGAAGGCTCGAACAATTCAACCCCGCGGCCCAGCGGCACCTGGGCCTTGGCGCGCCCCTGGCGAAGGGCATGGCCATCGGCGAGGTCTTCGGAGACCTGGAGAGCCCCGAAGCGGTGCAGAAGGCCTACCGGGGAACCTCCTGTGAGTGGCGCGTGACGAGGGCAGGCCGGACCCTGCGCCTGAGGGCGATTCCCTTCGCTCCCCTGGGCTCCGTGAGCGGCGTCCTGCTCACCCTGGACGATGTCACCAGCCAGGAGGCCCTGGAGACCACCCGGCAGAAGTTCATCTCCAACGTCAGCCACGAGCTCAAGACGCCGGTGACAGCCCTTCGGATTGCAGCCGAAAACCTGCAGGAGGAGGAGCTGCCGGAGTCCGCCCGGTCCACGGCCCAGTCCATCATGCGGTCCGTGGACCGCCTCACCCTGCTGGTGGGGGACCTGTCGGAGCTCAGCCGGATCGAAAGCGGCGCCCTCCATCTATCGCCGGTCCGCTTGGAACTCTCGGCCTTCCTCGAGGCCTTCATGGGGGACCTGCAGCCCAGGGCCTCGGCCAGCGGTGTGCAGCTGGTGCTGGATGTGGAGGCACCTGCAGGGTCCGTGATCCTGGCCGATCCCCTGCGGCTTCATCAGATCCTCGAGAACCTGGTGTCGAACGCCCTGAAATTCAGTCCACCGGGAGGCCGGGTCGAACTGTCCATCTGCCTCACCACCCAGGGCCAGATCTGGGAAGTGCGGGATCAGGGGCCGGGCATTCCGGAGGCCGAACAGGGGCGCATCTTTGAACGCTTCTACCGGGCCCAGTCCGCCAAGGCCAAGCCGGGTACGGGCCTGGGCCTGGCCATCGTGAAGCACCTGTGCCGGCTGATGGGGGGCGAAGTCTCCGTGCTGAGCCGTCCTGGGGAGGGCGCCATCTTCCGGGTGATCCTTCCCTTGGAAATGGGCCCTCAGGACGTGGCCTTGCCCGAGTAGCCCGTCGGCCAGGAGCCTGAAAACGGCCCCTAGTCGGTGGGCCCGCCCAGTCTGTAGCCCACTCCCACCACGGTCTCGATGTATTCGGCGGCGGCCTCGCCGATCTTGGCGCGGACCCTGCGGACATGGGCGTCGATGGTGCGGCTCTCGCCCAGGTACTCCAGGCCCCAGACCTGCTGGAGGATCTTCTCGCGGGTGAGGACGCGCCGCGGGTTGGCCAGGAAATAGGCCAGGAGTTCGAACTCCCGCCTGGTCAGTTCCACGATCTGCCCGTCCACCCGGGCCGTGTGCATGTCGAGGTCCACTGCGATGGGACCAAAGGTCAGCTGTGGGGCGCGCTCCACCCCTTCAAAGGGCGAGGAGCGGCGGAGGATCGCCCGGAGGCGGGCGGTCAGTTCCCTCACGGAGAATGGTTTCGAGATGTAGTCATCCGCGCCCAGTTCGAGGCCCAGCACCCGGTCGATCTCCTCGCTGCGGGCCGTGACCAGCAGCACCGGAAGGGCCTTGAGGGTCGGATGGGTGCGGATGGCCCGCAGCACATCCAGGCCGTCCATGTCCGGCAGGCTGAGATCCAGCATCGCCGCATCGAGTCTGGGGCCGGAGGCATTGAGGGCCAGCAGGGCATCCCGGCCCGTGCCCACCGGCAGGAGGCCGAACCCCTCCCGAAGGAGGTGCTGTTCCAGCCCGAGCCGGATCTCGGTGTCGTCTTCGAGGAGGAGGATGCGCGGCATGTGTGCCTCTAGGCCTGTTTTTCGGGGGGGTTGTCCTGGAGGTAGGTGTGCTTGGCGCTCCGGCCTTCCAGAATGAACAGCACCTCCTCCGCGATGTTCGTGGCCTGATCGGCGATGCGCTCCCAGTTCTTGATGACCAGGATGAGGTGGCTGGCCCGCTCGATGCAGAGGGGATCGGCCATCATGAGCCGCAGCAGCTCCCGGTAGATCTGGCCATAGAGCATGTCCACGGAGTCATCGGCCTGGATCACGGTCCGGGCCAGTCCCGCGTCGCTGCCGATAAAGGAGTCCACGGCCATGCGGACCATGCTGCGGGTCTCCTGGGCCAGCCGCTCCAGGGAGCCGCTGGTCAGGATGGGTGGATGCACGTAGGTGGCGCGCCGGGCGATGTTGCAGCAGTGGTCCCCGATGCGCTCCAGTTCCGGGACGATCTTCAGGCTGGAGGCGATGAGCCGCAGGTCCCCGGCTGCCGGAGCCCTCAGCGCCAGCATGTCGATGCAGAGCCGGTCCAGCTTCAGCTCCCATTCGTCCAGGCCCCGGTCCAAGGACAGCACCTCGTCGGCCTTGGTCCGGGAGCGCTCCCGGAGCGCCAGGCTGGTCAGATCGATCATCTCCTCCGCGAGTCCGGCCATGGCCAGGATACCGTCCCGGAGATCCCTCAGTTCCTGGTCGAATTGACGCATCAGCCGAACCTCCCCGTGATGTAGTCCTCGGTCATGCGCTGGCTAGGATTGGTGAACATCTTCTCGGTCAATCCGTCCTCGATCAGCTTGCCCATCCAGAAGAAGGCGGTGTGGTCGCTCACCCGGGCGGCCTGCTGCATATTATGGGTGACGATCACGATGGTGAAGTCCCGCTTCAACTCGAGGATGAGCTCCTCGATCCGTGCCGTGGCGATGGGATCCAGGGCCGAGCAGGGCTCGTCCATGAGGATGACCTCGGGGCGGACTGCCAGGGCCCGGGCGATGCAGAGGCGCTGCTGCTGGCCGCCGGAGAGTCCCTGGGCCGAATCCTTGAGCCGGTCCTTCACCTCGTCCCAGAGGCCCGCGCCCCTCAGGCTCCGCTCCACGGCCTCCTCGAGGATCCTGCGGTCGCTCTCCCCCTGGATCCGGAGCCCGTAGGCCACGTTCTCGAAGATGGACTTGGGGAAGGGGTTGGACTTCTGGAAGACCATCCCGGCCCGCTTCCTCAGGGCGATCACGTCGGTCCCGGGGGCGTAGAGGTCCGTGTTCCCGAGGAGGGCGCGACCCTCGATCCGGACATGGTCGATGAGGTCGTTCATGCGGTTCAGGCAGCGCAGCAGCGTGCTCTTCCCGCAGCCGGAGGGGCCGATGAAGGACATGACGGAATTGCGGGCCACCTTGAGGTTGATGTCGAAGAGGGCCTGCTTGGCGCCATAGAAGAGGTTCAGGCGGTCCACCTGCACCATGATGGGCGCGGAGAGGACCGAGGGGTCGGTCAGGGGCAGGTCAGGCTGCTGGAAGCTGGCCGGCCGCAGACCAGACTGGGGGCTGGGTACCGACCGCTGCACAGGCTCCGGCACGGGACGGGGATCGTCTATTTCCATCTTCGTGGCTCCGGGATTCGGGGTCAAAAGGTACTCCCCCCCAGGCGCGCACGAAGCTTCCGCCTGAGGTTCAAGGCAAAGAGGTTCAGGATGACGACCACCAGCAGGAGCAGGAAGGCGGTCATGAACACCATGGGCTTGGCCGCCTCGGAATTGGGGCTCTGGAACCCCACGTCATAGATGTGGAACCCGAGATGCATGAACTTCCGGTCCAGGTGGAGGAAGGGGAAACTGGAATCCAGGGGCATGGAGGGTGCCAGCTTCACCACCCCGGTGAGCATCAGCGGGGCCACCTCGCCGGCGCCCCGAGCGACGGCCAGGATGAGCCCCGTGAGGATGCCGGGCGTGGCTGCGGGGATCACCACATTCCACAGAGTCTGCCATTTGGTGGCGCCCATGGCGAGGCTGGCTTCGCGTTGCGAGCGGGCCACGGACCCCAGCGCTTCTTCGGTGGCGACCACCACGACCGGCACGGTGAGCAGGGCCAGGGTCAGCGAGGCCCAGAGGATGCCGCCGGTGCCGTAGGTCGGCGTCGGCAGCCGGTCAGAGAAGAAGAGTTTATCGATGCCTCCACCCAGGCCGTAGACGAAGAAGCCGAGGCCGAAGACGCCAAAGACGATGGAGGGCACGCCCGCCAGGTTGTTCACGGCCACCCGGACGGCGCGGACCGGCCAGCCCTGGCGGGCATATTCGCGAAGATAGAGGGCCGTGACGACCCCGAGGGGAACCACGAGTACCGACATCACCAGCACCATCATCACGGTGCCGAAGATGGCCGGGAAGATGCCCCCTTCGGTGTTGGATTCCCGGGGGTCGTCGGCCACGAACTCCCAGAGGCGCGAAAGGTAGACACCCAGCTTGTCGAAGGGGCCCATGGCGTTGGCCGGCAGGATCCGGACCACGCTGCCGAGGGGCAGTTCCTTGCCCTGGCCGTCGGCGGTCTGCAGGCCGAGGGTCCAGGCCTTCGCCTCGGCCCGGGCCTGTTCTAGGCCAGTCTGCACCTGGTCGTAGGTGGACTGAAGCTCCGCCGCCTTGGCGTCCAGGGCCTGGAGGGCGGCGGTGTCGCCCTTTCCTTCGGCCCGCCGCCGGGCCAGACGGACCCGTTCGATCCGCAGGTTGAGGTCGCCGACCCGGCCCTTCTCGATGTCGTGGATGTCGCGCCGCAGGCGGCCGGCCTCGGGCAGGTGCTCCAGGGCCCCGTGGAAGGCGGCGGGCCCCGTGGCGACCACCTGGCCTTCGTGGCTGAGGGTGGCGATCCGCCCGATGAAGGGACCGTTCTCCAGGCGTTCGATCAGCACCGCGTCCTTCGGCCGCTCCGGTGCGGGCAGACCGGCCGTGGGGAGCCAGCGGAAGTCCTGGCCGTAGATGTCGCGGTTCCCGACATGGAACTGGACCTTGGCGGTTTCCTCGCCGCGGGCAGGTTCCCTGCCCGTGATCTCGCCGAGCACGGGACCCTCCGGGGTCTGCACCTGGACCAGGGGGCTGGGCCAGAAGTAGCCCAGGCCCTTGGCGGCGATGAAGCCGACCAGACAGAGGATCATGGCGAGGCAGAAGGCCAGCAGTGTTCCGGAGAACCACACGAAGATCCCGCCCTGCCGGAGGCGTTCGGAGAGGCCTCTCATCAGATGGACTCGTAGCGGCGGCGCAGGCGCTGGCGCACCAGCTCCGCGACGGTGTTGAGGATGAAGGTGAGGATGAAGAGCAGGAAGGCGGCCAGGAAGAGCACCCGGTAGAGGGTCCCGTGCAGGGGGGCCTCGGGGATCTCCACGGCGATGTTGGCGCTGAGGGTGCGCATGCCGTTGAAGATGCTCCAGTCCAGGATAGGGGTGTTGCCCGTGGCCATGAGGACGATCATCGTCTCCCCGATGGCCCGGCCGAGGCCCACCATGGTGGCCGAGAAGATGCCCGGACTGGCCGTGGGCAGGACGACCCGCCAGGCGGTCTGCCAGGCTGCGTTCGGGCAATGCCACGGAGCCAATCGCCAGGGCGCCCATGGCGAGCATGGAAACAATCACCGTTTCGTCAAAATGCACGCGTCCTTTAAAGGCCAGGG
>CAIMBM010000016.1 GCA_903839205.1 uncultured Holophagaceae bacterium
CGCCGGGGCTGTCACCCCGCCGGGGGCACTGCCGTGCCCCCAGACCCCCGTCTCGTGGTGCCCCCAGCAGTCCAGATGATCCAGCTATTACGCGCGGGCACCACTAGGAGCTCACCGGAGCCGCCGGGTCATGGGGCAGGCTGCCCCTGGGGGATCGGAAGTAGGCAAAGGGCGTGGCCTGCAGGAGGTTCGACACGCGGCTCATGTAGATGTCGGCGTAGCGCTCGATCTGCCGGGTGAGGTGGCTCTTGTCATTGCCGGCCCGGGTGAGCAGGCCCCAGCGGGCATTGGTCAGCTCGCCGCCGGCCTTGGCCAGGGGGCCGATCTCCGCATCGAGGGCCACGAGCTGGCCCCGCAGGTCCTGGACCCGGGACTCCAGGGTCGCGGCGTCGCTGCCGGCGGTGGGTCCGTAGCCGGTGTGCAGGCGCTGGAGCGCCAGGCGGGTCCGGGAGAGCCGGGCTTCCAGCACCTCCTTCTCGCCCATCAGGGCCAGGAGGCGCAGCTCCGTGGACCGGTAGGCCTCCAGGGCAGAGACCTCGGCCTCCAGCTCCCTCAGCACCAGGGCCGTGCGCCAGCTCAGGGTGCGCTTGCTCACGTGCACGTCGCCGAACATGTGGTCCCCTACGTAGAGGATTTCGTCGCCGGCGATGCCCAGGTCCCGCTCCACCTGGGCCGCACATCCGCCCAGGTACGTGCCGCCGGTGTGCAGGGGGCCGGTCTGGGGGCGCAAGAGGCCTGTCTCGTCGACGACTTCGAAGAAGGGGGCATGCTCCGTGAAGAAGGCGGGCTTGCGGGCGCTGACGATCACCACGTCGAAGAGCTGCCGCCAGGTCATGCCCCCCGGCAGATGGCGGTCATAGGCGTGGGCCATCATCTTCGTGCTGAAGGTCCACTCCGAGTTGGTGATGAGCAGCAGTTTCTTGCCCGCGGCCTTCTGGTCCAGCAAGGCCAGGGCCGCCTCGGGATCCGGCACCACGTACCGTTCCGGCGCCGCTGCTATCTCAGCCTTCAGGTGCCCTTCCATGTGCTGGGCGTCCACGGCCCCCCTCACATGCCGGTAGAGGCTCGCGTACTCAAAGGGGCGGGGCAGGGCGCCCCGGTCCAGCAGGTCCACGGCCTGGGCAAAGAGGCAGCCCTCGGACAGGGAGAACAGCGTGTTGAGGAAGACCCAGCGGGAATCACCCAGGTCCACCAGCGTTTGTGCGTAGGCCTCCCGCTGCTCGCCGAAATCCAGCATGCGCGTGCCGTGCATGGCCCGCTTCACGAAGCCGAAGCGGTTGGCCTTCACCAGGTTCCCCAGTTCGGTGTCGATCACGAGCCCCCGGGTCACCATCTGGCCGTCGAAGTCGAGCCCGGCCATGGGCCAGCCCTCGGAGGCCAGGCGCTCCCGGGCCTGGGCGTAGACCATGCGCTCGAAGGCGTCCACCCGGTACTCCACCAGCGTGTAGTCCATGTCATAGCCGATGGCCCGCACGGAGCGCAGGTTCAGGGTGCGGTTGCAGAAGATGCCGCGGGGCTGGGCAGTGGTTCGGACTTGCTCGTTTAATGGCATGGGCCAGGATACCAAGGCGCAGGGTGGGGCCCAGATGGAGGGTGGGAGCACATGATTGTTATGAAATCTAATCTTCCGCCCCGGGGCGCCGATAATGGAGTTTTGGCCTATCGGTGGAGGGACCCATGCGCTGGTTCCACGACCTCAGTGTCCGCTTGAAGCTGTGGTTCCTGGCGGGCACCCTCCTGGGCCTCACTCTGATCATGGCCGGGGCCGACCACGTCAGCATGAACTCCATGGCGACGGCCATCCGCGCCAACCTTGAGCAGGCCGACCGCATCATGCGCACGGCGGACCTGGCCCGCCAGGCGCAGAGCGATTTCAAGACCCAGGTCCAGGAATGGAAGGACATGCTGCTGCGCGGCCACGATCCCGAGAAGCTGACCAAGTACCGGGCCGGATTCGAGAAGGCCGAAGGGCAGGTCCACGCCGATCTCCTGGAGCTGAAGGTCCTGCTCCCCCAGGTGGGGCTGGATTCCACCCTGGCCGACAAGGCCACGGCCGAGCACGCCATCATGGGCGAGCGGTACCGGGCGGCCATCGGCCGCTTCAAGACCTCCGAGGCCACCAGCTACCGGGTGGTCGATCAGCTGGTGCGGGGATGGACCGGCCCATGGCGACCGCCCTGGGCGACCTGGCCAAGCTCGTGATCGCCCGCAACCTCGCCGAACGGGAGCACCAGGTGACCGAACTGGACAGCCTCCGGCGACGGGCCGGATGGATCCAGCTGTGGACCCTGCTGGCCGGCCTCGCCCTGGCCCTGGTTATCGTTCGCTCTTCGCTGCAGGGGGTGCTCGATCCCCTGGACGCGCTGCGACAGGCCCTGGAACGGATGGGCGCCGGCGACCTGCGAGACCGTCTCGACCAGCACCGGAAGGATGAGTTCGGCCGGATGGGGGCCAGCTTCAATCAGTCGATGTCCCGGTTCGCGGGGCTCTTCCGGACGCTCCAGGACACGTCGGGCCAGGTGGCCTCCCAGTCCACGGAGCTGAGCGTGACGGCGGCGGAGATGAACCGAGCCACCGCCGAGATCGCCCAGTTCTCCGAGATCCAGCGCCGGGACTCGGAGCTGACGGCCTCGGCCATGACCGAGTTCGCGGCCTCGATCCAGGAGGTGGCGGTCAATGTCCGGTCCACTCAGGAACAGACCAGCAGCATGCAGAGGGATGCCGAAGTCGGCGCGGGTGAAGGCGAAGCCTCGGTGGAGGCGATGCGGGCCATTCGGGAGGCCAACCAGAAGATGGTCCAGGCCGTGAAGGTGATCCAGGAGATCGCCCGCCAGACGAACCTGCTTTCCCTCAACGCGGCCATCGAAGCGGCCAAGGCGGGCGTCCACGGCAAGGGCTTCGCGGTGGTGGCCGAGGAAGTCCGCAAGCTGGCCGACCGCAGCGCCGGCGCAGCCAAGGAGATCGGGGCCCTCATCTCCCAGACCGAGGAGGCCATGGAACAGGGGGGTACGACGGTGGCTTCCACGGTCAAACCCCTCCTTACGTTGAGGGACCGTGCGCTCACGGTGGCCCGGGTCATCCAGGAGATCGGCGCCGCCTCGGAGGAGCAGACCCGGACCTCGGATGCCGTGGCCCGGCAGGTGGAAGAGGGGGCCCAGGGCATGGAGCGCTCCTCGGCGGCCACCACGGAGCTTTCCCATACGGTGGCCGAAGTCCAGAAGACCGCCGAAGAGCTGGCCCACGCCTCCGAAGGCCTCGCGGCCATCGCCCAGCAGTTCATGGTGGCCTGAACCCCGGGACGGGCTGCGGGGCCGCCACTGTGCGATCCTGGGGGCCGCTGCGGGAGATCCCATGTCTGTCCTACTTCGATTCCTGGCTCCGGCCCTGCTCCTGACCCTGCCCCTCGCCGCCGCCGAAAAGCGCGCCTTCCAGATCGAGGACCTGTACCGTCTCAAGGGTTTGCAGCACCTGGCCCTCAGTCCGGACGGTTCGAGGCTGGCCTTCGAAGTGTCCAGCCAGGACCTCCGGGCCGCGAAGCGCAGCACCCAGCTCTGGGTGCTGGAGGTGGCGAGCGGGACGACGAGGCAGCTCACCTTCTCGGGCAAGGCGGACTCGGTTCCCCAGTGGTCCAGGGACGGCAGGACCCTCTACTTCCTGTCGAACCGCGAGGGGGCCAGCCAGCTCTGGGCTCTGGACGCCGGTGGCGGAGAGGCCCGCAAGGTCACGGCCTTCGAGGCGGGGGTCGAGGCACCCAGGGTGGTTCCCGGTGCGGACAAGGTGGTGTTCGAGGCCTCGGTGTTTCCAGAAGCCGGCGCCGACGGCGCGAAACAGAAAGTGCTGAGCGAGAAGCTGGCCCTGGGTCCCGTGCAGGCCCACCTGGCGGATTCCCTGCTCTACCGCCACTGGACCGAGTGGCGCGATTTCCAGTACACGCAACTCTTCACGGCGACCTTCGAGGGCAAGGTGGAAGCGCTCACCTCGGGCAGGCAGGACCATCCCGCCTTCTGGCAGACCTGGGCCCTGAGCCCCGATGGCCGGGAGGTCTGCGTCACCGCGAACAGCGACCCGGTCCCGGCCCGGAGCACCAATCAGGACCTGTTCCTCATCTCCCTGGACGGGGATCACACGCCCCGCTGCATCACCCCCGACAACCCGGCCGCAGACCAGGATCCCAAGTACTCGCCGGACGGGCGCTACATCGCCTACCGGCTGCAGGTCCGCCCCGGTTGCGAGTCGGACCGCTTCCGGCTGGCGGTCTACGACCGGACCCTGAAGGCCCGCCGGGTGCTCACGGAGTCCATCGACAACTGGGTGGACACCTTCCAGTGGTCCCCGGACGGGAAGGCGCTCTGGTTCACCGTGGAGGAGAAGGGCCATTGGCCCCTGTGCCGGGTGGACCTGGCCACGGGCAGGATCACCCGCGTGCTCGAAGGCCAGAGCATCCGCGAGTTCGTGCCGAGCCCCGACCAGAAGTCGATCTACCTCACGAAGACCCGGGTGGGGGAGCCGGTCGAGGTCTGGCGCTACTCCCTCGGGAATCAGGCCTTGACCTGCCTCACCACCTTCAACCAGGCCGTGGCCGACGAGGTGGACATCCGTCCCGCCGAAGAACAGTGGGTCACGGGTGCCGACGGCAGGGCCATCCAGGTCTTCCTGGTGAAACCCCACGGCTTCGATCCTGCGAAGAAGTACCCCCTGATCCTCAACGTCCACGGCGGCCCGCAAATGATGTGGTCCGACACGCTGCGGGGCGATTGGCAGGTCTACCCCGGCGCCGGCTACATCGTGGCCTTCCCGAATCCGCACGGTTCCACCGGCTTCGGCCAGGCCTTCACGGATGCCATCAGCGGCGACTGGGACGGCAAGGTCATGACCGACATCGCGAAGGTTACGGATCATCTCGCCGCCCTGCCCTATGTGGACAGGGACCGCATGGGCGCCATGGGCTGGAGCTGGGGCGGCTACGCCATGATGTGGCTGGAGGGCCATACCCAGCGATTCAAGGCCATCGCGGCCATGATGGGCGTCTACGACCTCCGCTCCATGCACGGCGCCACCGAGGAGCTCTGGTTCCCGGAGCACGACCTCACGGGCACGCCCTGGGAGATGGCCGCCGCCTACGAGCGCATGACTCCCAGCAGCCAGGTGAAGGCCTTCAAGACACCCTGCCTCGTCATCAGCGGCGAGCGCGACTACCGCGTGCCGTACACCCAGAGCCTTCAGTTCTTCACGGACCTGCAGGAGATGGGTGTCCCCAGCCGCCTGATCGTCTTCAAGAACGATGGTCACTGGCCGGACAACCTGAAGTCCATGCCCGTCTACTACAACGCCCACCTCGAGTGGTTCCAGAAGTACCTGGGCGGCGGGCCCGCTCCATGGAAGACCGAGGACCTGGTGCGGAACCTGGTCTTCGACCAGGCAGGAAAGTAGACGCCGCTACTTCTTTTTCTTGGCGGGCGAGAGCGGGGAGGGCTTCACGGGCGCGGCCAGTTTGCCGGACAGTTCCGCGCCCCGGTTGGTGGCGCCGTGGACGACGGTGGGTTTGGCCTTCTTGGGTTTCTTGTCGTTGGACATGAACGCCTCTGGTCGGGCCTCCGCTTCACGTGGATTTTGGCCCTGTTCCCAATATGGGCGCGATGAGATGGAATTCCCAGAAATCGGCTCACTTTGTTGGTTCCGGCCCATATCCGGGAAGGAGCCTAGAACCTCCAGGTGGCGCCCAGGCTGATCCCTGTGGCGGTGAGGTTGGTCTCGATGGAACTCCAGAAGAACTTCGCCTCCAGGCCGAGCTGGGGCGAGAACTGGTAGCCGATGCCGCCGGCGGCGCCGAGTCGCGGTACATCCGTGGATGAGGGGGTGGCCACCTGGGAGCTCACCCGCCATTCCTGGCAGCCGAGGCTGCCCACCAGATAGGGCCCATCCTGGGTGTCCCCATTGGGGAACCAGAGGGCGTCGAGCATGAGGTCCACCGAGCTGACCCTGGCCTGGGTGCTCCCCAGGCCCAGGGAGCCGCCCGCGGGGATCTGCTGGGCGCCCAGGGTGGGCCGCAGGAGGAAGCCCTCCCCCAGGGGAAGTTCGACGAACAGGTAGGCACCAAGGCCCGGGAGGCCGTTGGTGAGGCCCCGGAGGTCGCTCATGGGCACGAAGACCTGGGCCTTCAGGCCGATGGTGGCGTCCTGGGCGGCGAGGGACAGGGCGCTCACCAGGAGGAGGGGCAGGCATCGGGATCTCATTTTCAGGCCTCGTAGTGGGAGAGGATGCCAGTCCAGCGGCCCTGGGAACGGAGGATGCGCTCGGCCACCAGGCGCAGAACACCGTGGCCTCCTCCGATGGGGGTCACCCAGTGGCAGGCCGCCTTCACTTCGGCCACCGCATCGGCCGGGCAGCAGGCCAGGCCCACGCGGCGGAGCAGGGGCAGGTCGGGGAGGTCGTCCCCCAGGTGGGCGATCTGCTCGCAGGCCAGTCCATGCTTGGCGCAGAGCTGGTCGAGGACGGGGCCCTTGTCCAGGTGGCCGGCGAAGCAGTCCTCCACGCCCAGGTCCCGGGCGCGGTTCAGGGTGGCTTCCGAGGCAAGACCCGAGATGAAGGCCACGGCGATGCCCGACCGCTGGAGCCACTTGATGGCCGCACCGTCTCTCACGTGGAAGACCTTGGTGTGCCCAGGCTCCTGGCCATAGTGCAGGGCTCCGGTGGTGAGCACCCCGTCGATGTCGGTGCAGAGCAGGCGGATCTTGGCGGCACGCTGGTCCAGGTCATCCACGGGCATCTCCATGAACAGTCAGCCTAGCAAATCCAGGCCACGGGGTATGACGTCTGTCACGAGTCATGCAAAATAGGCAGTAGGGTGGGAAGTTGGGTTGCTGGATGATCCGATGGGTATAGAGTTTTCTCGAGCGGTGCAATTTTCGGCTTGACAAAAAGTTTAACCGAATGAATATAGTCGCATGGAGTTAATTCCGTGAACCACCAGCTCAGCAATCCCATGATCGACGAAGTCAGCTGCCTCTTCAGCGCGCTGGGAGACCCGTCCCGGCTGAAGATCCTCCGCTCCCTCCTGGATTCCAAGGAGCCCCTCAGCCAGGGGTCCGTGGCCGAAGCCGCCGGGCTCTCCCAGGCCAACGCCTCGAAGCACTTGGCCTGTTTGGTTCGGGTGGGGCTCGTGAGCCGGGATCCCGAAGGCAACGCGGTCTACTTCACGCCCATCATGCCCCTGGTGGGAGAGCTCTGTGATCTGGTCTGCGGGCATGTCAGTGACCGTGCCCGGGTGACCTACAAGGCGCTGAAATAAGAGGGCCCCTGGCCCTTTTTTTGGCTTGGAGTATTCCTTTATGACCATTAAAATGCTGCAACCACTGATCCTGCTCCTGGTCGCAGGCTCGGGGCTGGGCGCCGAGGAGCCCTTCACGGTGTCTCGCGCCATTCAGAAGGCCTGGACAGATCAGGCTGGGCTCCGGGCTGGCCAGGCCATGGTGGACAGCCGCCAGGCCGAAGCCGAAGGCTACCGCGACCTGAGGTTGCCGACGCTGACCCTGAACGCCCAGGCGGTGCGGACCGACGAGCCCATGATGGCCTTTGGCATGAAGCTGAACGAAGCCCGCATTGGCATGGCGGACTTCAATCCGCTCTCCCTGAACCACCCGAATCCCATCGGCGCCTATGGCGGCTCCGCGGTGGTCCAGCAGCCCCTCTACACCGGGGGCCGACTCACCGCCGCCCGCCGAGCCGGCGACTTCATGTTCCAGGCCGAGCAGGCGAGCCAGGAAAGGCGGAAACAGGAGACGGCCCAGATGGTCGTGGAGGCCTACTTTGGCGCGCAGGTCGCTGAGCAGGCACTGAAGTGGGTGGAGGACACGCGCTCATGGATCCAGGGCATGGAGGATTTCGTGGGGGCTCGGGTGCAGCAGGGCCTCATGCTTGAATCCGAGCTCCAGCGGCTCAAGGCCTTCCATGCCCAGGCCGACGCCCAGAAGGCCGATGTGGTGAAGCAGGTGCGCTCGGCCCGATCGGGCCTGGGCCTGCTGACCGGTACCGGGCCCGTGGAGGGCTCCCTGGCCACGCCCCTTGAGGCAGCCCTTTCGTCCGCCGGGCAGGGCAAGGCCTTGCGGGGAGACCTGGTGGCGGCGGATCTCCAGGCCAAGGCTGCCAGCGAGGGCGCCAAGGCCGCCAAGGGCAATCTGATCCCCGAGGTGGGCCTGGAACTGGGCGCGGGCACCCTGCATCAGTCCTGGTCCGAGAAGGGCAACTGGACCTGGGCCGCCGTGGGCATGAAGTGGAAGGTATTCTCCGCCCCCGACCAGGCCAGGGCCAGGGCCGCCCAGGCCCAGGAGCGGGCCGCGGCCGACATGCGGACCTTCAAGCAGCAGCAGGCGGAACACGAAGTCCGGGTGGCGCGGGAGGCGGTGCTTGCCGCCGAGGCCAAGTGTGCCGCGGCCAAGGATTCCCTGGCCGCCGCCGAGGAATCGAAGCGGCTGCGCGAGGCCCGGCACCGGGCAGGGCTCGCCCCCCTCATCGAAGTGCTCGATGCGGAAGCGGCGGTCCAGGGGGCCCGGACCCTCATCCTGCAGGGCCTCTATGAACTGCGCGTCAGCCGCGCCAGCCTGGACCTTGCCACCGGCCATCCCATCGAAGGAGTGAATCCATGAAGTCTGTCCTTGCCCCCCTGGCCCTGACCGGCGTCCTCCTGGGCACCCTCGCCTGCGGTCACAAGGACCCCCGTCCCGAAGCGAAGGACCTCCCCAAGGTGGCCGTCTCCCTGGTGGCCCAGGGCGCCCCCGAGGGCGGCGCCTGGGTGGCGGCCACCCTGCAGTCCACCCGCACCGCGAACATCGCCACGCGCATGGCGGCCCAGGTCAAGCGGGTCCACGCGGAGGAAGGCCAGCGGGTGGCGGCCGGCGCGCTGCTCATCTCCCTCAGCGACGAGGACCTGCAGGGCCAGCTGAAGGCTGCGGAGACAGGACTTGCCACTGTCGAGGCCTACCACCGCCGCATCCAGGCCCTCCAGGCCCAGAAGGCCAGTACTCCCGTAGAACTTGAGCAGACCGAGGCCCAGGTGGCCCAGGCCCAGGCGGGGGTCACGGCCCTGAAGGCCAACATCGCCTACACCCAGATCCGCGCGCCCTTTGCGGGCGTGGTGCAGTCCCGCAAGGTGAACGAGGGCGACTTCGTGGGACCGGGCATGCCGCTCCTGGAGCTGGTGGGCGACGGCGAGCAGGAACTGGTGGCCACCCTGTCGGAGGCCGAAGCCAAGGGTCTGAAGGCTGGCACCAAGCTGGCCTTCGAATCCGAGGGCGCCGAAGGCCAGGCCCAGGTCACCGGCCTGGCCCCCGGCGGCGATCCCTACAGCCACAAGGGCACCCTGCGGGCCAAGGTGCTCAGGCCCAGGGGCCTGCGCCAGGGTTCCTTCGCCCGCATCCTGGTCCCCGGCCTGCCGGGCATCCAGGGCCTGTCGGTGCCCCGCAGCGCCATTGTGCAGCGCGGCGAACTCACGGGCGTGTTCCTCGCGAAGGAGGGCCATGCGGAGCTGCGCTGGCTCTCCATGGGCGAGGGGGACGGGCCCTACCTGTCGGTCCGCGCGGGCCTGAAAGATGGCGAAAAGGTTATCGACCATCCCGGCGCCCTCCAGGATGGCCAGCCCATCGAGGTCTCGACTGGGGTGAGCCATGGCAAGTAGAACCCAGCTTGGCCTGGCCGGCAGGCTGGCCAAGACCTTCCTCCGCAGCAAGCTGACGCCCCTCATCGTCATTGCTTCATTGATGCTGGGACTCCTTGCGGTGGCGCTCACGCCCCGGGAGGAGGAACCCCAGATCATCGTGCCGATGGTGGACCTCTACATTCCCTTCCCCGGTGCGAGCCCCCGGGAGGTCGAAAGCCAGGTCACCACGCCCATGGAGCGCCGCCTCTGGGGCATCCCCGGGGTCGAGTACCTCTACAGCATGAGCCGTCCGGGCATGGCGCTCATCACCGTGCGCTTCAAGGTGAACGAGCCCCAGGAGCCCAGCCTCGTGAAGATCTACCAGGAGCTGGCGGCCAACCCCCAGCTGCTGCCGCCCGGGGCCATGAAGCCCATCATCAAGCTCCAGACCATCGACGATGTGCCCTTCCTCGTGCTGACCCTCCACGGCCAGGGGACGGGGGCCTCTCAAACCCCGGGGCAGCTCCGCACCGTTGCTGATGTGCTGGCTCGGGAACTGTCCGACGTGCCCAGCACCGCCCAGGTGAAGGTCATCGGCGGGGCCCGGCGCATGGTCCGCATCGAACCGGATCCGGATCGACTCCGGGCCCTCAACCTGTCCATCGGCGAACTCCAGCCGGCCCTCCAGGCCGCCGAGGCGCAGCTGCCGGCGGGCGCCCTGGTGGACCGGGGGAAGCGCACGGAACTCGAGGCCACGGGCTTCGTCCTGCAGGCCTCGGAGTTGCGCCGCCTCGTGGTGGGGGTCCGGAACCAGAGACCCATCTACCTCGCGGACGTGGCCCGGGTGGTGGATGCGCCAGAAGTTGAAGCTCCCGCGGTGCTCTTTGCCGAGGCCTCCCGGCCGGGCTTCGAGCCCGCCGTCAGCATCGCCCTTTCCAAGCGGGCCGGTACCAACGCCACGGCCCTGGCGGAGCAGGTGCTCGCCAAGGTGGAAACCCTGCGGGGCGGCCTCATCCCCGGCGATCTGAAGGTGACCGTCACCCGCAACTACGGGGAGACCGCGGGCGACAAGTCCAGTGAGCTGATCGAGCACCTCCTCATCGCCACCCTCAGCGTGATCGTCCTCATCCTCCTGACCATGGGGTGGCGCAGCGCCGTGGTGGTGGGCGTGGCCGTGCCGGTCACCCTGGCCCTCACGCTGTTCATCACCTACCTGTTCGGCTACACGCTGAACCGCGTCACCCTGTTCGCGCTCATCTTTTCCATCGGCATCCTCGTGGACGACGCCATCGTGGTGGTGGAGAACATCCACCGGCACATGCACCTGCCCGGGCTCCGGAAGAGCTTCGCCACGGTCGTCGTGGAGGCGGTGGACGAGGTGGGCAATCCCACCATCCTGGCCACCTTCGCGGTGATCGCGGCCATCCTGCCCATGGCCTTCGTGCGGGGCCTGATGGGCCCGTACATGCGGCCCATCCCCGTAGGCGCCAGCGTGGCCATGATCTTCAGCCTGCTCATCGCCTTCGTCATCAGCCCCTGGGCCAGTCTGAAAGTCTTCCGGAAGGAGGCCCACCTCCCGGACACGGACGAATCAGGCCTCCATCCCGCGACTCCCGAGACCGTGGCGCCCGAACCGGTGCACGACTGGCCGGACAAGAACCCCGAGGTGGCTCCCGATACGAGGTTCGCCGCCATCTACCGCAAGGTCATCCGGGCGCTCCTGTTCCAGCCAAAGGTCCGCTGGGGTTTCTTCGGCGGGGTGCTGGTGCTGCTCATCGGCGCCATGTCGCTCGTGGGCTTCGGCGTGGTGAAGGTCAAGATGCTGCCCTTCGACAACAAGTCGGAGTTCATGGTCCAGCTGGACCTTCCGGCCGGAACCCCGAAGGAGGATGCCGTCGCGGTGGGCCAGGACCTGGCCCGCCGGCTGCTGAAGGAACCCACGGTCAGGAATGTCCAGATCTACGCCGGCGAGGCGGCGCCCTTCACCTTCGTGGGCATGGTGCGCCACAGCTTCCTCCGCCAGGAAGCGGAGATGGTCGACATCCAGGTGAACCTCGTCTCCAAGCAGGAGCGCAAGGAGCAGAGCCACGAGATCGTGGTCCGCCTGCGGCCGGAGCTGGAGCAGATCACGGTCCCCGTGGGGGCAAGGATGAAACTCGTGGAGATCCCTCCGGGTCCGCCGGTGATGGATACCATCGTGGCGGAGGTGTACGGCCCCTCCGAGGCCGAGCGGAGCCGTCTTTCCGGCGAGGTCCTCCAGGCCTTCAAGAGCGTGAACGGCATCGTCGACGTGGATTCCACCCTGAATCCCACCAGCCCGAAGATCAGCCTGGTGCTGGACCGGGAGAAGGCCGCCCTGTTCGGCGTCGCCCCGGCCCACGTGATCCAGACCCTCTACATGGCGGGCTACGGCCACACCGTGGGGGACCTCCACGTGCTCCGCGGCTCCAGCCAGGTGCCGGTGGTGATCCAGCTCGCCCCCGGAAGGCGGCAGCGGCTGGAGCAGATCCTCCAGCTGACCGTGCCCGGCGCCCGCGGCATGATCCCGGTCAGCCAGATGGTCACGGTGAAGGAGGGACGCGAGGAGGCGGTCCGCTTCCACAAGAACTTGATGCCCGTGGACTACGTCTTCTCTGACCTGGCCGGCGCCATCGAAAGCCCCGTCTACGCCCTGGCCGCCCTCAATAAGAAGATCGACGCCATGAAGGGCACAGGCGGCGCCAACGTGGTCCGGCTGGGCCTCGCCCATCCCGAGAACACCGAGAACCTGATCATGAAGTGGGATGGCGAGTGGCACATCACCCTCGAGGTCTTCCGTGACCTTGGGATGGCCTTCGCGGCCGTGCTGGTGTTGATCTTCGTGCTGGTGGTGGGCTGGTTCGAGAGCTTCGAGATCCCCTGGGTCATCCTGGTGCCGATTCCGCTCTCGCTCATCGGCATCATTCCCGCCCACGGCCTCCTGGGGGCCTTCTTCACGGCCACCAGCATGATCGGCTTCATCGCCGGGGCGGGCATCATCGTCCGCAACAGCATCATCCTCGTGGACTTCATCGAGCTGAAGCTGCGGGAGGGCATGCCCCTCGCCCTGGCCGTGGAAGAGGCGGGCGTGGTGCGGTTCCGGCCCATCCTGCTCACCGCCGCCGCCGTGATCGTGGGTTCCCTGGTGATGCTGGCGGATCCCATCTTCCAGGGCCTGGCCATCAGCCTCATGGCGGGGTCCGTGGCGGCCACGCTGCTGTCCGTGCCGTCGATCCCGGTGCTTTACTACCTCGTCGCCCGCCGCGGCCGGGCCGCGGAACTCCAGCGCGAGGGTTCCCAAATTGCCGCTGACGAATAGGAGCCTTCTGTGACCGTCGATCGCATCGTCCACACCGTCGCAGGTACCTTCATCCTGCTGAGCCTCTGGCTGGCGCACGTCCACAGCCCGAACTGGTACTGGTTCACGGCCTTCGTGGGCGCGAACCTCCTCCAGAGCGGCCTCACCAACTGGTGCCTGATGTCCACCCTCCTCCGCAAGGTCGGGGTGCCCGAGGGCCAGGCCGTCGGGTGCTCCCGGTGAAGGTCGTGGTGACCCGGCTGGCCCTGGGCCTCCTCGTCGGCGGCGGCCTGGGCTACGGCTGGCACCGGCTGGTGGGCTGCAGCACCGGCTCCTGCCCGCTGACGGCCACGCCGCTCCGGGGCATCGGCTACGGGGCCTTTCTGGGCCTGATCTGGGCCCTGGGGAGGTAGGCGATGACCGGACTGCTTTCCCGCGCGGAGGCCAGGCGGCTGCTGGACCAGGGTGCTGCCGTCGTGGATGTCCGTTCCCTTGAGGAATATGAGCTCGGCCATGTGCCCGGCAGCATCCACCTCCCCCTGCACCTCGTGCCCCATCTCGCCGCCGAGCGGCTTCCCAGGGATCGCCCCCTCCTGCTCTGCTGCGCCAGCGGTGCCCGCAGCCATGCGGCCGTCCAGCAGCTGCGTCGCATGGGCCTGGATGCCCACAACCTGGGCCCCTGGCAAGCGCATCCCGACCTGTCCTGATCCCGGAGAAGCCATGTCCGAAGTCATCCGCCTGATGCTGGAACACTGGATCTACCTGATCCCCATCGCCGCGGTGGGGTACCTGCTGTGGAGCCGCCGCTCGGCCTCCGCCGCCGATGCCAAGGCCATGCTGCAGAGGGGGGCCCTGATCCTGGATGTCCGCACCAAGGCCGAGTTCAGGGCCGCGGCCCATCCCAAAGCCATCAACATCCCCCTGGACGAATTGGAGAAGGGCACCCAGAAGCTGGATTCCTCCAAGCCCATCCTCATCTGTTGCGCTTCGGGCAGCCGCAGCGGCCTGGCCGTCTCCATCCTGAAGCGGAAGGGATTCAAGGACGTGCATAACCTCGGCCCCTGGCAGCGAATCCAGTCCCTCCTCTCCTGAAGCAGGGCGAACCGAGCTGGTGGATCAGTGGTGGCTCTTCCAGATCACCCGGATCATCTTGAGGTTGATCACCACGAAACGAAGGATCTGCCAGGGGACATTGGTCCGCAGGGACTTCGTGAAGTCCGTGGGCTTGGTCGCGAAGGACCCCTGGGCCCGGCGGCCCTGGTCAAAGGGGGTGTACACAGCGGTCATGGTTCACTCCGGGATGAAGGACCAGAAGGGGCGCATCTTCGCCTTGTAGATGAACAGGTGATGGAGCAGGATCTTGATCCAGTGCCCGGCGAGACCGATCTCGCCGAACGTGTGGTTCAGGTCCCGGCCGAATTCCGGGTAGCGCTCGAAATCCGGAACGATGGGGAAGACGGTGATGGACGCGGCGGTGCCACGGAAGGGGTTGTTCCCTGCGGAGGCCACACAGGCGGCCCCCATCTCGGCCATGGAGGCGGTGGTGGTCGGTTCCTTCGCCCCCCAGATCATGCTGTAGATGCTGCGGGCCACGGCCCTGCCGATCATGGCGCTGGGCATGCCGGTGCGGGGTGGGGCCGGGGTGATGGCCGTGCCCCTGGGACTCTGCCGGGGCCGGGAGATGGGGTGGGGCGGCGCAAAGGCGATGCCCGCAGCGAAGATATTCGGGAAGGCCGGGGACTGGTAGGTGCGGGGCCAGTCGGAGGCAAGCCACGCCTCGAAGGGCTTGGCCTGGTAGTCCGCATCCACCCTCATGAATCCAGAGGGCGCGAAAAGCCGTTCGGTGATGTCCGCCCCCTGCCGATCCAGCGCCTTCAGGCCGACACCCTTGAAGGGGGGCAACAACATGGCCAGGTCGAAGCGCTCCTCTCCATCCTCGCCGTTCAGGAACTCGAGGGAGGCACACCCGGGTTCAAGTCCCTTGACGTGCGCCTGGGTCACCCAGCGGAGCCCCCGTTCCGCGAGCAGGGATTCCGTGAAGATGTTGCTGGGGGTCACGTAGCCTCCGCGGCGGATGTGGATGCCCCCCATGCCGAAGTCGCCGAGTTCGAACTCGTTGGTCAGGTAGGTGATGTCGGCCTTCTCACGGACACCCCTCGCCCGCAGTTCGAACTCCAGGTTCACCAGGTACTCGAAGGCCGCCCCCTGGCAGGTACAGGTGCCGTGCCCCGTTCCGACCAGGAACCGTTGCCGGTCGCCCTTCTTCATTCGGGCCACGGCCTCATCCAGGGCCCGGGAGGCCTCCTGGGCATGGGGGGCCGTGCACACAGACAGGCTATGGCCCCTGGGCCCCAGGCCCGGGGTGGCTTCGAAGGAGAGTTTCGGCCCCGTGGCGTTGATCAGGTAGTCGTAGGGCACCCGCAGCAGCAGTCCGGGACTGGTTTCCAGGGTGGACTCGGCCTCGACGAAGGGCTGGCGGTCCTCGTCCAGTCCCTCGGGATGGAGGACGGTGGCCTTGGCCTGGTGGAAGGTGATGCCCTTGCGCTGATAGATGGGCTGGAGGGGGAACATGACCTGGTCGGGCTGCAGCAGCCCGACCCCCACCCAGATGTTCGATGGGATCCAGTTGTAGTCTGGCCGGGGGGAGATGACGGTGACCTCCGCCTCATCGCCGAGCCACTTTCGAAGGAAGGCGGCGCTGGTGTGGCCGGCCACGCCGGCGCCTAGGATGACTACACGAGGTCGGGACATGAAGACTCCGGGCAGGGGACTTTGGGGATTGAGTTGATAGAATGTATGTCTATTTGGTTAAATAGCAATTAATAATTTTCATTCCTGCCAAGGGCCACCGAAGATGAGGTCCCTGTGCGCTTGCGGTGCAGGGAGGACCACCTGGTCTCATCAAAAGGCGCCGTGAAAGAAAAAGGCGGGCCCACCCCGGACCCGCCTCCCCTGCCCCTGAACCACGGCCCCTGTCTGGAAGGCCTTTGGTTGGACTAGTCAAATATAATCAAATAATCATTCAATTAAACATGCTTTTTAGAATATTTGCGACCATGGACCTTGTTCGGATCCTGGCGGCCGGCCCAGGCGACATCTACGAACGAAATACCATTCGTGACATACTCGTCTTGAATTGGCCACCACTTACGGGAGGAACCATGGGCGACCCACTCTTCTGGCACCGGCTGCAGTTCGGATTTACGGTCACCTACCATTACCTGTTCCCGCAGCTCACCATGGGCCTCGCCTTCATCATCGTGCTCCTCAAGGCGCTCGGCCTGAAGACTGGGGAAGCCCAATACTCCGAGGCTGCCCGGTTCTGGATCCGCATCTTCGGCATCAACTTCGTCGTGGGCGTGGTGACGGGCATTCCCATGGAGTTCCAGTTCGGGACCAACTGGGCCGAGTTCTCCCGCATCAGCGGCGGCGTCATCGGCCAGTCCCTGGCCATGGAGGGCATGTTCGCCTTCTTCCTCGAGAGCAGCTTCCTGGGGCTCCTGGTCTGGGGGGAGAGGAAGCTCAGCCCGAGGGCCCACTTCGGGGCCGCGGTGGCGCTGTGGATCGGCAGCTGGCTGTCCGGCTATTTCATCATCGTGACCAACGCCTTCATGCAGCACCCGGTCGGCTACACCATGGGTCCCGGGGGGATCTTCCAGCTGGCGGACTTCTGGGCCTTCCTCCTGAATCCATGGGCCATCGCCCAGTACGTCCACAACATGCTGGCCACGGTGGTGACGGCCTCCTTCGTGGTGGCGGCCGTGGGGGCCTTCTGGGCCCTCAAGGGGCTCCATCCCGCCCAGGCTCGCCTCAATCTGAAAGCAGGTGTCCTGCTCGGCTTCGTATTCAGCCTGTTGCTCGCTTTTCCTGCCGGTGACATCTCCGGGAAGATGGTGGCCAAGTACCAGCCCGTCTCCCTGGCGGCCATGGAAGGCCGCTTCGAGAGCGGCCCCCACGCGGAACTGGTGATGGTCGGCCAGCCCAACGTCGCCAAGGGGAGGATCGACAACCCCATCCAGCTGCCCTCGGTCCTCAGCTTCCTGGCCTACGGGAGCTTCTCCGCCAATGTGAAGGGGCTCAATGAATTCCCGCGGGAGCAGTGGCCCACCAGTATCGAACTGCTCTACTACGCCTACCACATCATGGTGGGCCTGGGCACCCTCCTGATCCTGATCATGGGGATCGGGGTTCTGCTCAATTGGAAGGGACGCCTGGAGACCTCCCGCGCCATGCTCTGGGTGCTGATGCTGGCCTTCCCCTTCCCCTACATCGCCACGAGCGCCGGGTGGGCCGTGGCGGAATTCGGTCGGCAGCCCTGGTTGATCTATGGCCTGCTCCGCACCGCCCAGGGTCCGAGCCCCATGGTCCATGCGGGCGAGACGGTGTTCACAAGCCTTGGATTTGCCGGCATCTTCGTCGTCCTCTCCTTCCTGTTCGTCTACCTCATCGGCCGTGAGATCGCCCACGGGCCCGTGTCCCCCGCGCCGAAGGCCTAGGAGGCTCCCATGGAAATGCTCTGGTTCTGGCTCACATCCGTTCTGGTGGCCATCTATGTCGTGATGGACGGCTTCGACTTCGGGGCCGGCATCCTGCACCTCTTCGTGGCCAAGACCAACGAGGAGCGCCGCGAGATCCTCGGGGCCGTGGGCCCTCTGTGGGATGGCAACGAAGTCTGGCTCCTGGCCGGGGGCGGCACCATGTTCCTGGCCTTCCCGCGGGTGCTGGGCGCCGGGTTCTCGGGGTTCTACCTGCCCCTGTTCCTGGTGCTCTGGTTCATCCTGCTCCGGGCCATCTCCATCGAGTTCCGGTCCCACGTGAACGATGGCCTCTGGCGCCACCTCTGGGATACGGGCTTTGCTGTCTCCAGCATCGTGCTGCCGGTTCTCTTCGGCGCGGCCCTGGGCAATGTGCTGAGGGGC
>CAIMBM010000017.1 GCA_903839205.1 uncultured Holophagaceae bacterium
CGCCATCCGCACCTACATCGTGCGGCTCGTGCAGGCCACGCGGCCGGGCCACGGGAAGGTCTGGAAGGGGAAGGAACTGCTCCGCTGCGGTGCCAGCCCCCGGGCCTCCCTCGCCCTCCAGTCCTCCTCCCGGGCCCTGGCCTACCTCCAGGGCCGCGACCATGTGCTGCCCCAGGACGTAGTGGACCTGGCGCCGGATGTGCTGCGCCACCGCCTCCTGCTCACCTTCGAGAGCGAGGCTGATGGCGTCACCACGGATCAGGCCATCACCCAGCTGCTGCATGCCGTGCCGCGCCCCTGATCCCGCACTTTCCCAGGCCCGGCCAAGCCAGGCCCACCAACGAGGAGATCCATGTCGACCTCAGTCCCGAAGCGCCCCAAGATCACGGCCATCACCCTCCATGTGCTCATGCCCGATGGCACCACCAGGATCCACGACATCAATCCTGAAGATTGCGATGCCCTCGCCTGGAGCGACCGAGCCGTGGAGGTCTTCTCCAGATTCTACGACAAGGGCGGCCCCGCAGAAGGGAAGCACATGAGCCGGGAGGATTTCCTCCACCATTTCCCCCACGCAGGCGCCCTCATCGGCGACCAGCCGCACTTGCCCATGACACCCGAGGTGGTGAACGCCATCTGGCACCACCCCAAGGCCGACATGACCACCCCGGCCTTCCTGGCGAAGAGCATCAAGAACCCCGTCAACGGGTGAGCCGCCCCGCTCCCTTTCGCCGAGGATTCCGCCAGGCCGCCCACCCGGGGATGACCGTCGGCACGCCTCGCGGAATTGGGCCAGAACCACCCGGAGTTCTGGCTCCAGGGGGGCATGCCGCGCAAGGGAGTGGACCAGGGCCTCACCCCGCGCCCGCATGGAAGCTCGACGCGACTGCGGACCCGCGCGCAGCATGAGCGTGTAGAACCGGAGGCGCACCTCCGAGGATTCCAGGGGTTCCCCCGGTTCCGCTTCCACGGAAGGCAACCAGGACTCGGCTTCTGCCAGCGCCGGGGTCGCATCTCTCCCCTGGGAGGCCCGGAAATCCGCCTCGGCGACCAGCGCATCCATCAGGTAGGCCGCCAGCGTCACCAGGGGGACCTGGGCCTTCCGGGCCTCCTGGAAGGCCGCCCGTACCTGCTGCACGAAGGGGGCGGGATCCCCCGCCCTTCCCGGACCCTGACCAGGGCCTGGGCCGCCCGCACGATGAGGATGCCACGATGCCATCCCACATGGTGTGGCTGGGCCCTCAGGCTGATGGCGTAGGCCCGGGCGGCCAGTTCCGCATCGCCGGTCGGGTCCTCGCCTGAGGCCACCTCGGCCTTGGCGGCGGCCTGGGCCAGAGCGCCGAGATGTCCCTGGAAGTAGGCTTCGTCCGAGTGGGCCTCGGCCATTGCACGCGCCTCATCGATGTAAGGGGCCACATCGCTTCGGTGGTAGGTTCCCCTCGCCCGGGCGGCGTCGATCAGGAGCAGCAGGGCCGAGCTGCGGATGTTGATCAGGACAATGTGCCCGGGATCTAGGCGCAGGCCCCGATCCGCCGCCGCGATGGCCTCCCGAACCCGGACCGTGGGATCCAACCTGCGGCTCAACAGGCGGTAGCTCTCTGTGC
>CAIMBM010000018.1 GCA_903839205.1 uncultured Holophagaceae bacterium
ACAGTGAATCCCTGGTGGCGCTGAAGCACCTCGTCAGCCACGGGACCCTACCAGAAGCCTCACGACTCGAAATCCTGCGGAATCTGGGATTGGTCCTTCCCGTTGACGCCAGTTGGGCCGTGGCCGAACGGGTGGCCGATGCCCTGGAGGATTTTGACGAAGGCGCCCTGAGTTTCCAGGCCCCCGCCGAAGTGAAGCTGAAGGCCGTGGAGCCCTTCCGCTTCTCCCTGGCCCTCACCAGCGTCCTGCTGCGCTGCGTGGCCGGCCTGCGCGTGCTGAAGGGCGGGCTCCCCGCCAAGAAGGAGCTGGGCCTGCTCATGCAGCGCAATGCCATGCTCCAGGAGGAGCAGGATGCGACCCTGCTGTTCACCCTGCTCCATCGGCTGGGCCTGCTCTGGAACCGGGATGGACGCGTGGAGACCCTGCTGCCCGCCGTGACCAGCCATCCACCCCGCTGGGTGGCCGAGCGCGCCTTCGCCAGCCTGCTGGAACACGACCTCAAGGCCTGGGGCATGCCGCCGGCCGAGGACCGCCACTTCCTCATGCAGCACCTGCTGGAGCGCCGGGGCCAGACCCTGGCGGTCCATGCCTTCCTGGCCTTCCTCAAGACCCTCCACCCCCTGGACGAGGACCGCACCCGAAGTGTCTTCCTGCCCTTCCTGGGTCGCATGGGCATCATCCAGGGCGACGAGGGCTACGTGCATCTGCGGCTCACGGAGCATGGCGAAGCCCTCGCCCACGAATACCTGCTGCGCGACCTGAAGGGCACGGCCGCCCACTGGCAGCCTCTGGAGCAGGACCAGCCCATGATCCTGCAGCCCACCCTGGAGCTGCTGACGCCGCTGCTGCAGAACCCCCACCGGCTGCTCCAGCTCGCGCAGCTGGCGGACGTGGAGGCCCTCGACGCCATGGGCACCTTCCGGGTGAGCCACGCCACCCTGGTCCGCGCCCTCGATGCGGGTGTGCTCCTTGAAGAGCTGAGCCTGCGCCTGGGCGCCACCACCCAGACCCTGCCCCAGCCCCTGCTCCAGCTGCTCGAGGACCTCTCCCGCCGGGTGGGCGAGGTGGAAGTCCACCAGGGGGTGCGGCTGGTGCGGGCGCGCACGGCCCATCTGGCGGACGAGCTCAAGCTGCGCCCGGAGCTGGCGCCCCTGAAGCTGGGCTCGCTTTCCGAAACGGTCCTGGAGGTGCGCGGGGACGGCAACGCCCATGCCCTGCTCAAGCAGGCCGGCTTCATGCCGAAGCCCGGCCGGTTCCTGGCCCTCAGCGTCGATGCCGACGAGAAGCTCTACCTCTGGGCCCTGGCGGCCCTGGCCTTCGTGGACGAGAAGGGCATGAACCACCACCTGGAGCCCGTGCAGCAGATGGTCCGCTCGGCCATCCAGCGCCTCCATGACGAGGATCCCTCCCTCTACCAGGAAGTCCAGCGGCGCATCCCCATGCTGCACCTGGGCGGCGAGGACCAGCTGGCGGAAGAGGTGCAGCGCATCCTGGAATACGCCGCGGGGCACACCCTCATGGTGGAGCTCACCTACCTGCCCCCGGCGGCCCATCGGACCCAGCTCAGACGCGTGTCCCCGCGGACCATCCAGGAGGACCATCTGCTGGCCTTCTGCCACCTGCACCAGGAAGAGATGGCCTTCCGGCTCACCCGCATCCAGGGCGTGAAACTGCTCAACGAGCGGGGCTGGACACCGGCCAACCACAGCCAGGCAGGTTGAGACTCGCCGGGGGTTCCGTGCTGCGCGGGACTAGGCCACCAGGTCCTTCATCCGCTTGTCCACCACCTCGGCCAGTTTCTCGACCACTTCCCGGTTCTCGGCACGGGAGGCCTGGATCTCCTTCTCCAGCTTGCGCTCGGTCTGGAGCACCGATTTCTGCAACTGGGACAGCATCCCCTTCATGTCATCCAGGTCGTTGAGGAGGGAGTTCAGCCTCGAATCGGGGGGGCGGTTGTTGCCGAAGACCCCCATCCCCGCCAGGATGGTGGCGAAGGCGGAGAGCAGGAGGATGAGCAGGAGGAGGGGATTGCTGGCCATGGGAACACCTTGCCTTGAGGTTGCCAGGACCGTGCCGACTCCGGCTACTAATGTTGGGGATCCTGTTTCACCCGCTGATAGTCATCCCCTGTCACCTTGAGGGGGGCCCCCACGGGAATCACCAGGAAGGGCTCGTTCTTCCGGTTCCCCTTGCGAGAGGCCAACTGAAGTTGTTGTTGAACTTCTGCTTTTGCCTGCCGCTCCATGGCCAGTTCGGTGCTGTGGGAGGCCACCAGGCGGGTCAGTTCCTGTTCCTGGCGGAGGGTCTGGGCGGCCAGGTCATCGGCCCGGTGTTTCTGCTGGACCCCCCAGCCACCCAGGCCGGCCAGGGCGGCCAGGAGGGGCAGGGCAGCGGCGGCCAGGAGCCCCCAGGTGGGGCGTTTCCGCTGGGTCCGGCTGCGGCGCTGGGCCTCCCGCCGGAGATCCTCGGCCAAGGCCTTCAGTTCCGGGGTCGGTTCGACTTCGCTGGGGGCCCTCCCGGGCCCGAGTCCCAGGAGGTCGCGGAGTTCGGCCCGCAGCTGGACATCCTCGGCAGGTTCGAATCGCCGAGCGGGGTCAGACCAGGACATGGACGCCTCCAGTGGGATTGAGCTGATCTTTGAGCTGGGCCTTGGCCCGGTGGATGCGGGTCTTCACGGTGGCCTCGGGAATATCCAGGATGTCCGCGATCTCTCGAATGGAGAGCCCCTCGACCACGAATAGCCACAGGGCTTCGCGGAAGGTGGGCGAGAGCATCCGCATGCGCTCCCTCACTTCCTGGTTCAGGACCTGGTCATCGGCCCCCCCGGCGAGTCCGGGTTCGTTGACCACTTCCAGGCTGAGATTCTGGTTCTTCATGGGGCGACGCTCGGTGAGAGACAGGGTTCGCACGGTGCCGTAGAGGAAGGCCGTGGGATGCTCCACCGGCACTTCCCGCTGCATGAGAATGACGAAGGACTCCTGGGCGATGTCCTCGGGAAAGACGGCCCCATAGCGACGGGCGTAGCTCACCAGCCGTGGATAGAGCTCGGCGAAGGCGGCGTGGAAGGCCTCCTGGGTGCCGAACGGGGTTTCGGGTGGGGGTTGCGCCATGCATGGGCTCCAAGGCCTAGGATGCCCGAAGCGGGAAAGAAGTTCCGGGGTACCCTGGAGAGCTATGGACCATCCGCTGCAGGCCTGGCG
>CAIMBM010000019.1 GCA_903839205.1 uncultured Holophagaceae bacterium
GCTGCGAAGCCGGCGCCCCGCAAGCCGGGCGCGGCCCCGCTCCCGCCCGGAACGCAGGAGCGTCTGTCCCGCCTGCGCGAGGACCTCGAAACCACCTCCAGGCAGGCGGCCGTGGTCGGTGCCCAGATGGCGCCCGTGATCCAGGCCTGGAGCCGAACCCCCTCCATCCCGCCCACGGCGGGCTACCTCAGTTCCGGATTCGGCATCAGGGTCAACCCTTTCTCAAAATCCAACGAGTCCGGCGACGGCCTGCTCGGCTACCACACGGGGCTCGACATCTCCAATTCGCTGGATACCCCCATCCAGGCGACCGCCGACGGAGAAGTGGAAGAGGCGGGATGGATGGATCGGTACGGATGGGGGGTACGGATCCGCCACACCGATCAGATGGAAACCCTGTACGCCCACATGGACCGGCTGAGGGTGAAAGTCGGACAGATGATCTCGCGAGGGGATATCCTGGGCTTCATGGGACGCTCGGGGAACGCCACGGGTGTCCACCTTCATTACGAGGTCCGCCTGAACGGAAAGCCCGTGAACCCTCAACCCTACCTCCGGCTCCAGCGCCAGTGGCTCAGTGTCCTCGCCAGGAAGTCCTGATTGAAGGAGTGCCCCATGGCCGTCTTCCGTACCAAATCCAAGCCTGAATCTGCACCAGCGATCCATTCCCTGCTCGGCAAGGATGTCCTGTTCAAGGGCGAGATCCACACGAACAGCCACAGTTTCAGGGTGGAGGGCGTCGTGGAAGGCACCATTCATTCCACGGGTGAGGTCTCCATCGCCCCTGGCGGTCTGGTGAAGGGAACCATCCTGGCCAAGCATCTGGTGGTCACCGGCCGCGCCGAGGGCACCATGAAGATCTCCGACTGTCTGGAGATCCACGGCACCGGCTATGTGGAAGGCGACGTGGAAGTCGGTTCCCTGGTGGTGGACGAGGGTGGCATCCTCCAGGGAGTCTGCGTCCGCAAAGACCAGACCGCCCCGGACGCGGTCCACGCGGTGGCCAAGGGGGGGACCCTGCCTGGCACCCGGCTTCAGGATTCCGAGCCGAAGAAGGTCGACCTCAAGCGGTGACCGTGGGCTACCGGAAGAGGGGCCCTGGGTCGGATTTCACCCCCAGGTACGCGTAGGCCGCATCGGTGGCCTTACGGCCTTGGGGGGTCCGATCGAGGAAACCGACCTGCATGAGGTAGGGTTCCACCAGGTCCTCCAGCGCCCCCTCGTCTTCACCCAGGGCCGCGGCCAGGGTCCTCAGCCCCACTGGACCGCCGCGATGCTTGTGGCAGATGGCCTGGAGGTACTCCCGGTCCAGGGCGTCCAATCCCAGGTCGTCCACCTCGTGGAGCTTCAGGCAGGCGTCCGCGGAGGCCTCGGTGATGGTCCCGTCCCCCTTCACTTCCGCATAGTCCCGGCACCGCCGCAGCAGCCGGTTGCAGATGCGCGGGGTGCCTCGGCTGCGCCGGGCGATGGCCTCGGAGCCTTCCCGGGCCAGGTGGATGCCGAGCAGGTCAGCGGAGCGGTTCGCGATGATGGCCAGTTCCGCCCGGGTGTAGAACTCCAGGCGATGGACCAGGCCGAAACGGTCGTGGAGGGGCTTGGAGATCAGCCCGGCCCGGGTGGTGGCACCGACCAGGGTGAAGGGGCGGAGGTCCACCTTGAGGGTCTGGGCACTGGGGCCCTGGCCAATGAGGATGTCCAGCTTCCGGTCCTCCATGGCGGAGTAGAGGAGTTCCTCGATGGGGGCGGACAGGCGATGGATCTCGTCGATGAAGAGGAACTCCCCGGCCTCGAGGTTGGTGAGAATGGCCGCCAGATCGCCCTTTTTCTCAAGGGCCGGCGCCTGGATGACCTTGCAGGGGGCCCCCATCTCGTTGGCCAGGACATGGGCCAGGGTGGTCTTGCCGAGCCCCGGAGGACCGAAGAGCAGCACGTGATCCATGACCTCCCCCCTTCGGGAGGCGGCCTGGAGGGCGATCTCCAGCCGGGCCTTCACCTTTTCCTGCCCGATATATTCCTGAAGCCGCTGGGGCCTCAGCGAATATTCGGCGGGATCCTCATGATCGCCAGTGGGATCGAGATCGGGGTGTCGGTGCATGACTCCTATTCCCTCACGGGACTTCCACTTGTGTCCAGCCGGTGGCCGGATAATCTTGGGGACACGCAGTCCAACCCCCTTCCCTCTCCGCCCACGGGAGATGTAGTGGCCCAGCGCTACCAGCTCCTGATCCGCGATCGCCATGGTTTTGAGCGGACCGTGCCCCTGACCCGGTCCGTCACCATCGGGCGGCAGAGTCTCTGCGACGTGGTGCTCTCGGACAACATGATCAGCCGGAACCACCTCCGCCTGGAACTGCGCGACGACATCTGGTGGGCCGAGGACCTCAAGTCAACCCACGGCAGTTTCCACAAGGACCAGCAACTCGGCCGCGTGGCCTGGGAGCCCGGCACACCCCTCCGGCTGGCGGACGGGGCCTACACCCTCACCCTGCAGAGGCTGGACCGGTCCAGTTCCGAACTCCACCTCCAGGCAATCCTCGAGGCGGCCCAGCTCCTGGCCAAGGAAGTGGATCTCGAGGACCTGCTCGAACAGGCCCTCGACAAGCTGCTCTCCATCTCGGGCACCGATCGCGGGTTCCTGATGCTGCTGGAGGACGGCGAGCTCAGGCCCCGCGTCCAGCGCAACCTGGGCCAGGAGCTCGAAGGGAGCATCCAGCTCTCCCTGTCCAGCGTCCGCAAGGTCTTCGAAACCGGCGATCCGGTCTGGATCCTGAACGTGGCCGACGAGCACCACCTCTCCCGGCAGCAGTCCATCCACCGGCTCGAGTTGAAGACCATCCTCTGCCTCCCACTGCTCCTCCAGGGCCAGCGCCTGGGCGTGGTCTACCTCGACAGCCGGAGACCCATCACCGAGCCCCTCGACCGGGAGACCTTCGAGGCCATCGTCGCCCTCTGCGCGATCTCCATCGAACGGACCCGGCTCTCCGAGGAGAACCTCCGCAGCCACGTCCTCGCGACGGTGGGACAGGTGGCCAGCTCCATCGTCCATGACTTCAAGAACGGCCTGTTCGTCCTCCGGGGTCATGCGGACCTGCTGGAGCTGTCCACCGAGGAGCCGAAGCTCCGGCACCACTGCCGGAAGATCCTGGAGTGCGTGGACCGTCTCACCCACCTGAGCCAGGATGTCCTGGACTTCGCGAAGGTGCGCGAGCCCGTGCGGGAGACGGTGGATCTCCGGGTCTTCCTCGACGCCATCATCGAACCCATGGTTCCGCAGGCCGCCGAACTGGGCGTGAAGATCCGCACCCTGGGCCAGACCTGCCTGGTCAAGCTCGATCCCGGCCAGTTCACCCGCGTCATGGAGAATCTCCTCGGCAACGCGCTCGATGCCACCGTGGACATGGATGGAGAGGTCCTCATCTCCTGGACCCAGTTCAACGGGGGGATCCAGATCCGAGTGAAGGACCGGGGCCGTGGCATCCCGAAAAAAGTAATGAAGCGGATCTTTGAACCCTTCTTCAGCTACGGCAAGCGGATGGGGACCGGGCTTGGCATGGCCTCCGTGAAGAAGATCGTCGAGGAGCACGGGGGCACCCTGGAATTCATCAGCCAGGAGGGCAGCGGCACCGAAGTCATCATCACCCTGCCTGAGCACCCCATCACTGGGGCCTTCAAGCTCTCCGACGAGTCCACCGGCAGCCACCGGGTGATCCAGTGATGCCCCTCCGCGTGGGACAAGGCTTTGACGTCCACCGGTTCGCCGCGCCCGAAGACCTCCGCCCCCTCGTCCTCATGGGCTGTGAGATCCCCCATGACCGAGGCCTGGTGGGCCACAGCGACGCGGACGTGATGCTTCACGCCCTCATGGATGCCCTGCTGGGCGCAGCCGGGCTTGACGACATCGGGCAGCACTTCCCGGACACCGATCCGGCCTACAAGGGCGCCGACTCCGCCCAGCTGCTCCGACAGGTCATGGGTGACCTCGCTGAGCGCGGCTGGCGGGTGGTGAACGCAGATGTGTGCCTCATCGGGGAAAGGCCCAAAATCGGGCCTCACCGGCATCGGATGCGGGACCACGTGGCCCCGATGCTCGGCCTTGCTCCCGAGGCGCTCAATGTGAAGGCCACGACCACCGAGAAACTGGGATTCACGGGCCGAGGCGAGGGCCTTGCGGCCCAGGCGGTGGTCCTGATCCAGCGGGACTGAGGCTTCCTCGCATATGATGGAGCTTCGGAGGATTCATGAGGCTCCACCCCGTTCTTCCCGCCTTGGTGATGTTGAGTGCCGCGACCTTCCTCGGATGCCAGAAGGTACCGCTGACGCCCAGCCACCCCGTACCCGCGGGAGAGGTGGTCTTCAGGTTCACCCGCACGGTGATGGGCCCCGTGGAACTCATGGTGGATGACACTCGCATCCCCGTTCAGCAGTCGCCGAAGGGTGCCATAAGCCTCCAGCTGAAGGGCCTTGCCCCCGGAAAGCACCGCTTCTTCCTCACCAGCCAGCGGGAAAGCTTCAGTCCGGACATGGGCGAACTGGACCTGTCCGGCGGCAACGGTGTCTACCTGGTGACCCTCACTCAGCACCTGGATGCGGTGCTCTACGGCAAGCCGGATCCGTTGCCTGCCGCCGAGGGGCTCAAGGGCGTGACCGCGGTCCTCGCCAGATAGCCATGGCGCTGGTGGCGAGGGCCCATCGGCGGGACCACATCCTGGGTGGTGGAGGAACCCTCCTGGCCCGCTGCCTCGAGGCGGGGCTTCCCGTGGCCTCGGCCTGCTCGGGACGCGGAGCCTGCGGAAAGTGCGTCATCACCGTGCTCCGGGGCGCGGAGGGCATGGGGCCGCCGGGCCCCCACGAGAAGGAGGTCCTGGCGAAGAACGGTGCCGACCCAGGCCAGCGGCTCAGCTGTCAGTGCGCACCGGAGGAGCCAGTGGACCTGCTCATTACCACGGGCTACTGGTGAGGCCCGCGGCCTGGCTGGCCCTTGGGCTGGCGCCCCTGCTGGGTCTGGGTGGATTCGTCGGGTGGAAATCCCGTTCGGTGGCGCGTGAACTGATCGACCCGCCCTTCTACCACCCCCAGCCCTTGGCCCGGGTGGAGGCCACCTACCGGGAACTGGCGGAGGGCCAGGATGGGGATCCGGGAGGGTCCTGGTCCAGTGAGGAGGTCGGGGGTCTCCAGCTCTGGCGGTTCACCCGCAGGACGACGTCCCCGGGCGTGGTGCTCCTCCTCCACGGTTTCGGCGATGACCGCTGGGGCACCAGTCCGGCCCTGAAGTGGTTCCCGAATCTGGATGCGGCCATCTTCACCTACCGGCGGCGGGACGATGCCATCCGGCAGGGGAGAGAGGTTCCCGCGGTGACCTTCGGGGTCGCGGAATCCCGGGATGTCCTCCAGGTCGTCCATCACCTGGAGGCCCGCGGCGTCCCGCGCCGCCGGATCGTCCTCCTGGGTCGCAGCCTCGGCGCTTCCGTCGGGCTGCTGGCCCTGGCCGATCTTGAGCGCGAGGAAAAAGGCCCCCTGGCCGGCATCATCTGGGAGGGGGCCCCGGCCAGCAGCCGCAGCTTCGCCGAGCGGCTGGTGCGCGGCCCCCGGGACCGCTGGTGGCATGTCCTGGCGCCTTCCATCGGGGCCCTGGCGGCTGCCCAGGCCGGCCGGTGGGGCGGATATGCCCCCGCAGACACGGACCTCCTCCTCCGGGTGGGCGAGCTCAGGCTGGCGACCCCCAGCCTCTGCTTCCTGGCCACCCAGGACCGCCTCGCACCGGCCGAGGTCCAGCGATCCATCGCAGGGCGATTCAAGAATGGCCGGGTGATCGAGGTGCCCACCTGGCACCTCCATTGCGCGGACGCGCTTGGACCCGGGTACACCGGCGCCATCCAAACAGCCACGGACGCCTGGCTTCAAATTCATCCAGGGCGCCCTGCGGGGCACCATCCCGTTCCCTAGGTTTGGGGATCAATCGTCTTCGTTGGCGGCGACGGTGGCGCGAAGCAGCTTGGGGGTAATGCGCTCTACGATGGGCTCGAACACCTTGTTCACCAGTTCCTCGTCGAACTGGATCTCCGACCCCGTGCCCGCCACCTTCACGCTGGTGTCATCCAGTTTGTCCTCGTCTTTCCAGGCTCCGAGGATCTCGCCGGTCTCGACCTCGATCAGCCGGATGTCCAGCCGCCCTGTGAATGAGGCCTTCTTCACGTTGACGCTGCCGGCCACCGCTCCGGCCATGCCATTGCCCGTCACCTTGCCCACCAGGGCGCCCACGCCCCAGCCGGAACTGAATCCAGCCTCCTTGTATGCGAACCGGGTGACTTTGCCGGTCATCACGTACTTCACGCCCAGCAGTTTCCCGATCCGCTGGACCGTGGCGGTGTCCACCTCTCCGCTCTGCTGGAAATTCAGCTCCGCACGGATGTCCTGGAGTCGCTCCCGCTCGATGACCCGGATCTTGTTCTTGCCCTTTTCGACGATTTCAGTCGTGAAGAGGTCCCGCAACTGATTGGAGATGGTTCCCATCTGGTTGCCCCAGCCGCCGTAGCGCCAGCCGTGCCAGGCATCCGGAGCCGCCTTGAAATCCAGGATGGCGATGCGGGGCAGCTTCGCCTTGTCTTCCTTGGAGAGCCGCTTCTGGGCCAGGGCCGGAGCCGCAAGGACGAAGACCGCCAGGAGAGCGATGAGCGGATTGCGAAGGCGCATGGGAACTCCCCGGGGCAGTGGCGGGTGATTCAGTCGTCGATGAGCTTGCTGCGGAGTTCCTTGCCCAGCTTGAAGTAGACCACCCGCTTGGGCGGGACCTGGATGCTCTCTCCGCTGCGCGGATTGCGCCCCTGCCGGGCGCGGCGGTCGCGCAGGCGGAAGCTGCCGAATCCCCTCAATTCAACCCCTTCACCGGTCTTGAGGGACTCGATGATGCTCTCCAGGAACGTGTTCACCAGGACGT
This sequence comes from uncultured Holophagaceae bacterium, assembly GCA_903839205.1. Classification (GTDB taxonomy): domain Bacteria; phylum Acidobacteriota; class Holophagae; order Holophagales; family Holophagaceae; genus Geothrix. The sequence goes on from CAIMBM010000019.1 coordinate 6,935, forward strand.
CCGCATCCTTCTTCCCGAGTTCAAGCCGCTCCATCAGGTGTCTGGAGAGATCGGCCTTGGTGAGGGTCTCCATCGCTTCCATGGGAACTCCGCGTGAGGGGGTGGCTTCGGTGGCAAGAGGGTAGTCCTCAATAAATCCCTATCCAAGCCCCGAGGTCAAGGGGGACATCTCCATCTATTTTAAAAAAAGGGGGCCGGGGCCCCCTTTTGGAACTGGACCTGGAGATCCATCAATCCATGAGCCATTCCAGGAGGAACCTCGGGCCTTCCCCGCTCGCCCCGTGGGTCCGATAGTCCCGCTCCTTGCCCGACCAGCTCCCCGACAGGTCCACGTGGGCCCAGGAGCCCTGCCCCACGAACTCGCGGAGGAAGAGGCCCGCCGTGATGGTCCCCCCCCAGCGGATCCCCGTGATGTTCTTCAGGTCGGCCAGGGGGCTCTTGAGCAGGTCGCTGTACTCCTCGACCAGGGGCAGCTGCCAGAGATACTCTCCCACGGTGCCCCCCGCGTCCAGGAGCCGGTCCAGCAGCTTCTGGTCGGTGCCCATCACCGCTGAGACACCGTCGCCCATGGCGATGAGCGCGGCTCCGGTGAGGGTGGCCAGGTCCACCACATGGTCGGCGTTCATTTCGCTGGCGAAATGGAGCAGGTCGGCCAGCACCAGTCGCCCCTCGGCGTCCGTGTTGAGTACTTCGATGGTCTTCCCGCTGCGGCTCCGAAGCACGTCGCCGGGCTTGTAGCTCGACCCCGAGGGCATGTTCTCCACGAGGCCCATCAGGCCGGTGACCTGGACGGGCACTTCCAGCTGAGCGCAGGCCACGAGCGTGGCAAGCACGATGGCCGCACCGGTCATGTCGTCCTTCATGGTTTCCATGCCCGAGGCATCCTTGAGGGAAAGCCCCCCGGAATCGAAGCAGACGCCCTTGCCCACGAGCACCACGTGCTTCTTCGGCTTCTCCTTCGGCTTGTACTCGAGTTTCACCACCCGGGGGGGGCGAACACTGCCCTGGCCCACGGCCAGCACGGCGCGGAACTCGCCCTTCTCGAGGGCCGGCACGTCCAGGACCTCGCAGTGGAGCTTGTGCTGCTTGGCCAGCTTGGCGGCCGTCTCGGCGAAGACCTCGGGGTAGAGATCCCCGGCAGGCGTATTGGCCAGATCCCTGACCCGGTGGCAGGCGGCCACACCCGCCTCCAGCACCGGCAGTTTGCGCCGGGCCTTCCGGGTGTCGTCGCCGTTGGTGAATATTTCGATCGAGGAGAACTGTTTGGGTTCAGGCTTTCCCCCCTTGAACGCCACGAAATCGTAGTTTGCCAGCAAGGCGCCTTCGGTAAGGGCCACCTGCACGGCGTCATGATCCAGCGTAGAGGTCGAGGGAGATAGGATGCCGATCTTCTTCCATTTCTTCTTGAGGCAGAACCGACCCGCAGACCCCACGGCCTTGCGGAGCTTGTTGAGGGTGACCTTCTCCTCGTCACCGAGCCCCACGAGCACCATCCACCGGCTCTCCTTCACGCCATTAGGGTGGTGAAGCGGAACAAGTTCAAGATAGTCTGCCTTGAAGTCCTCCTCATCCATCACCTGCCGGGCGACCTTGCTGATGGCGAGCGGCAAGCGATGTCGCTCGCGCCCGGAAAACACCGGAACAATGAGGGCATCCCCCGAGAAATCCTTGCCGGACTGGGAACTGATATCCACTGAAGGCATGGGAGTTCCTCCTTGCCAAAGAGCCTAGATCCATTCAGTAAAAAAGAAAAGACCGTTTTCTGGTCACTATTCGATTCTTGGACTGAATTTGTTAGCGTTGATTTTTCCAACGCTAACCCTAATCTGCAGATCGTTAATTCGCCGAAACCACCTGCAGAGGGCCCGCCACCTCCGCCAAATCTGGAGCCCTGCTGGAGATCTGGCCCGCTTGCGCATCGGATCCAGACCCCCGTTGGAGGCACTCCGGGTTCCCAAGCAGTCCAGGCCGTAGATGCCGCCAGCCGAACCCCGGCCACATGGACCGCCAGCCTTCCGAAGGATTCGACTTCCAGGCACCCTCCCGGGAGGCCGGACGACCCGGGGTCTCAGGCGGCGCTGGCCCGCCTCAGGAGCTCTTCAAACTGCTCGAAGAGGTGGGCCCGGGGACCCTTGGGCAGGCGCTTCAGCACCATCCCGGCCTGCTCCGGTGTGCGGCCGCCCTTGGCCTGGTTGCAGGACAGGCAGCAGCCGACCAGGTTCTGCCAGGTGGTGGACCCACCCTGGCAGAGCGGCACCACGTGGTCCACGGTGGTGGCCTTCTTCTGGCAGCCCTCGTACTGGCAGAGGAAATGGTCGCGGCGGAGAACCCGCCGCTCCAGTCGGCCCAGGAGCAGTTTGGAATCGCTGCAGGCCTGGACATGGGGAAAGATGATCAGTTCCAGCCGTGCCTCCAGGTTCCCATGGCGCTCGAAGGTGGCCGGGTTGAGGATGTGGGCCCTCCCCGAGACGACGGCGCACAGGGCCCGGCGCCGACTGACCTCCTGCATGGGGACATAGTTCCGGTCGACCGCAATCACCTCGCCGATCCCATGACGTTCCCGACCCTTCAGCATCCAACCCCCGGGGTTGGCCCGAATCCTAAGGCATTCTCGCGAATTGTGAAGTGAATTATTCCGGTCGGAATGGGCTCTCCAGCGTCGGGGGCGGGTCCCCCCCCGGCAGGACCTCGACCCCGGCCAGCCGCTTCTCCATGAGTTCCTTCCGTTTGGAGACGTCCCCCAGCTTGGAGCTGGCCTCGTCCAGTTTTTTCTGGACCACGGCCAGGGACTCCCCGAATTTCCCGAATTCGGCCTTCACGTGGCCCAGCAGCTTCCACACCTCCCCGCTCTGCTTGGTGATGGCCAGGGTCTTGAACCCGACCTGGAGGCTGTTGAGGAAGGCCGTGAGGGTGGTGGGCCCCACGAAGGTGACCTTGCACTCCCGCTGGATCCGCTCCAACAGGCCGGGCCGGCGCAGGGCCTCAGCGTACAGGCCCTCGAAGGGCAGGAACAACAGCGCGAAATCGGTGCTGTAGGGCGGGGCGATGTACTTGTCCCGGATGTCCCGGGCCTGGGATAGCAGGCGGGTCTCGAGGGCCCTGCCCGCGACGTCCACGGCGGCGAGGTCCCCGGTCTCGTAGGCCTCCATGAGCCGCTGGTAGTCCTCCAGGGGGAATTTCGCGTCGATGGGCAGCCAGACAGAACCGCCCTCTTCGGACCCGGGCAGCTTCACCGCGAATTCCACCACCTCAGGGCTGCGGGGCCGGACTTTCACATTGGCCGCATACTGCCCGGCGGACAGGAACTGCTCCAGCAGCGCGCCCAGCTGGGCCTCGCCGAGCACCCCGCGGATCTTCACGTTGGTGAGGGCGCGCTTGAGCCCCCCCACGTCCTGGGCCAGGTTCTGCATCTCGCCCAGGCCTTTCTGAACCTGTTCGAGCCGTTGGGCGACCAGGTTGAAGCTTTCGCCGAGGCGCTTCTCCAGGGCTTCGTGGAGCTTCTCGTCCACGGTGTGCCGGATCTGCTCGAGGCGGTCCTCGGTGGATTTCTGGATGGCCTCCAGGCGCTGCTCCACCTGGTGCTGGACCCGGTTGAGCTGGACGGCCTGCTCTTCCCGGGAGGCCCTCAAGGCTTCCTGGGTGGCAACGGCCAGGAACCGGAACCCTTCCGCCAGTTTCTCGGCCTGGGCCGTCTTGAGCTCCCCGAGTTCGGCCAGGAGGGGCCGGAACTGGGACAGCAATGACTGCTGGAACTCGACCCGGTCCCGGGAGGCCAGGTCCTCGATGCTGCGGCGCAGCGCGTCGAAGGGCCGGGGGTCCGCCGGGGGTCTCCGAAGGGCGGCCCAGACGGCAAGGGCTGCCAGGAGGCAGGCAAGCGCGGAGAGGGCCAGCGGCAGGTTCATGCCTTCATCTTCAGCCGGGGGACTCGCCAGGCAATGTCCATTTCGCCCGGCGGCCCTCACCCTCGGTTTCGAGCCAGAGCCGGGCCACCCAGGCCGTGGGCCAGGGGCCCTGCCCGTCCGCCCATTCGACCACCAGCCAGTCGGCGGGGGTGAGGCTCTCCTCGAGGCCCAGCGACCACACGCCTTCAGGTCCCGGCCGGTAGAGGTCCAGATGGAAGAGCCGCCCCGCGGGGTGGCCGTAGCGGTGCAGCACCGCATAGGTGGGCGAGGCCACTTCCTCGGGATCACCGCCCAGGCCCCGGAGGAAGCCGCGGGTCCAGGTGGTCTTTCCGGCCCCCAGATCACCCTGGAGCAGCCAGGTTCCCCCGGGGGGGGTAGTTCTGGACAGGGCCTCGCCCAGGGCCTCGGTGGCGGCGTCGTCGGGCAGGAAGGTCTCAGGCACGCAGCAGCCCCGGCAGCAGGCTCGCCAGGTCCCTCGGGAGCAGGCCCGCACCGGGGAGCAGGTCCGCCGCGGCGCCGTGAAACCAGACCGCCGCGGCGGCCGCCGCCCGCATGGGCAGGCCCTGGGCGCGGAATCCGGCCACCATCCCGGCCAGGAGGTCCCCGCTGCCGCCGGTCGCCATACCCGGATGGCCCGTCGGGTTGACCCAAAGATCGTCCTGGGCGGCCCCGGCGATGATGCTCTGGGCCCCCTTCAGGATCAGGACGCCCGGCTTTCCGGCGGCCACCTGCCGCGCCTGGGCCAGGCGCTCGTCCACCTGCTGCGGGATGGCCAGGCTGAAAAGGCGGGCGAATTCCCCGGGGTGGGGAGTGATGACCGTGTCCGGCCGCTCCATCCAGCGGGGCCCTTCCCCGGCCTTGAGGGCCGAGGCGTCCGCGACCAGGGGACCTTCCCAGTCGGGTACCTGTGAAATTCCCCCCGGTCCTGCCAGGAGGACATCGATCCCCGGAGGCATGGCCCCCTGCCAGGCGCGCACCATGGCCTCTGGCACTTGGGCGGCGATCTCAGCGCGGACCTCGGGTTCGGTCAGCACCGTCACCAGCCCGGCGCCCACCCGCAGGGCGCCCAGCGCCGCCAGAACGGCGGCCCCGCTCATGCCCAGGCTGCCCGCGCGGATGGCCACATGCCCGAAGGTGCCCTTGTGGGCATTCCAGTCCCGGGACTGAAGGTGGGGGCGTTCCAATACCTGCAGCCTGGCCTGCGGCACGGCATCCAAGGGAATGGGTATGACGGTGATCTCCCCGCAACAGGCCCGGGCCGGGAGCAGGCCGTGGCAGACTTTCCGGGCACCGAAGCAGGCGGTTCGCGTGGCTCGCACGGCTTCCCCCGGAACTTCTGCGGAGCTGGGGTCCAGACCCGAGGGGAGATCGAGGGCCAGCACCGGCAGGCGGGCGGCGTTCAGGGCCCGCACCCAGGCCGCGGCCGGGCCGTCCACGGGCCGCGAGGTGCCAAGTCCGAAGAGCCCATCCACCACCCAGCCCCGCCAGGTGCGCATGAGTTCTGCGGGGTCCGGCGCCCCCTGGATCTCGCCCCCAAGTCCCTTCCAGAGGCGGGCCTGGAGGGCCGCGTCACCATGCCACTCCGGCCGGTCGAAGGGGGACCAGACGCTGACGTCCCGCCCCTCGATCCGGGCGAGGCGGGCCATGGCCAGGGCATCGCCGCCGTTGTTTCCGGGTCCGGCCAGCACCTGCAGCGGTTCGCCCGGCGGGAGGAGCGCCAGGGCGCCGAGGGCGGCATGCTCCTGGAGGAGGAGCGAGGGGATGCCCCAGCCCTCGATGGCCTGGCGCTCCGCGGCGCGCATCTCGTCGGCGGTGAGGATGGGAAGCATGTCGACAGTCTAGAACCGTTCCGCGAGATATGCGGAGAGGGCCGAGGGGTAGAGCTCCATTTCCGCCGCGTAGACCCGTTTCTGCAGGTCCTCGGGCGTGTCGCCCGGAAGGACCGGGACTCGCTGCTGCTGAAGGATGCGCCCGTGATCGTACTCCCCATCCACCAGGTGGACCGTGGCGCCGGATTCAGCCTCTCCCGCTTCCAGCACGGCCCGGTGGACGTGCATGCCGTACATGCCGGGTCCGCCGTACCGGGGCAGCAGGCCCGGATGGATGTTGAGGATGCGGCCCTCCCACCGGGCCGGTACCGCCAGCTTCTTCAGCCAGCCGCACAGACAGATCAGGTCCGCGCCGGCGCCCTCGGAGGCCCGATAGCAGGCTTCCGAAAAGGCTTCATCCGATTCGAAGTCCTTCCGGACCAGGACCGCCGTGGGCAGGCCTTCGGCCTCCAGTCGCGCGAGGCCGCCGGCCTTGGGGGTGGAGGCGAGGCCCAGGACCGGGAGCGCCGGGACCCGACCCTCCCGGCAGGCCCGGAGCAGGCTCAGGGCATTGCCGCCAGTCCCCGAAATGAACAGGGCGAGCCGTTTCACTGGAGGGCCGTAAGTACCGCCACGTCCGCGATGTCCTGGGCGCTGCAGCCGCGGCTCAGGTCGTTGGCGGGCCGGGCCAGGCCCTGGAGCAGGGGGCCGAGGGCCACGGCGCCGCCCAGACGCTCGGTGAGCTTGTACGCGATGTTGCCGGCGTCCAGGTCCGGGAACACCAGCACATTGGCCCGCCCCGCCACCGGGGAACCAGGTGCCTTCTTCTGCCCGACGGAGGGCAGCAGGGCCGCATCGGCCTGGAGTTCGCCGTCCACGGCCAGGTCGGGGGCCTTCTCCTTGAGGATGGCCAGGGCGGCCCGGACCTTGTCCACCCGGGCATGTTCCGCAGAACCGCGGGTGGAGAAGCTCAGCAGGGCCACCCGGGGCTCCACGTCCATCACCCGGCGGGCATTCTCAGCGGAGGCCAGGGCGATGTCTGCCAGCTGCTCGGGAGTGGGATCCGGCACCACGGCGCAGTCCGCGAAGATCATCGCGCCCTGCTCGCCGAAGGCTACGTCGGGGTGGATCATCAGGAAGAAGCTGGAGACGGTCTTGATGCCCTTGGCGGCGCCGATGGCCTGGAGGCAGGCCCGTACGGTCTCCGCCGTGGTGTTCAGGGCCCCGGCCACCATGCCGTCGCAGTGGCCGGCCTGCACCAGCATGGAACCGAACCAGAGCGGGTTCTGCACGGCCTCGAGGGCCTGGGCCTCGGTGATGCCCTTGGCCCGGCGCCGTTCGAAATAGGCGCCGGCCAGCTCATCCAGCCGGAGGCTCGCCGCGGGATCCACCAGTTCCGCGCCCTTCAGGGTGAGGCCAAGGTCCGCGCCGCGTTTCATCATCGCCATCGGATCGCCCAGGACCGTGAGCCGGCATAGGCCCTGGTCCAGCAGGAGCTGGGCGGCCTGGAGCGTGCGGTCGTCCCGGCCCTCCGGGAGCACGATGTGGCGCTGCAGGGCCTTGGCGCGGGCGCGGAAGCGTTCCATCCAGTGGGCGTGGTTGGCATGGGTCATGGATTCCTCCGGGGGGTGGCGGGTGGTTGGGTGGGGGTCAGGAAGGCCCGGGGGTCCTGGCCTGTCCGGCCGGAAAAGGTCTCAGCCAGGCTGGGCGCTCCGGAACTGACTTCATCCAGGTACATCGCTTCGACGCGGTGCATGGGCAGGAACCGTGTTCCGAGCGCCACCTGGTCGGCTTGTCCGGTGCGGACGAGCGTCAGCACCTCTTCCCAGGGCGTCAGCTCCAGTCCACGAAGGGCGATGCCGGCGGCTTCCAGCCCCAGGAGGCAGCCCCAGACGCGTTCCCGGGGCGAGTGGAGCACCACCACCACCAGATCGCCGGGTTGGAAGGGCAGGTTCAGGGGCATGGACGATTCCATTCTGATGCGGGAAGGGGAGGCTCCATCGACGCCGGGGTGGACCTCTGGGAAACCCTCCATGCCCCACTCCGGAGGAAATCTGACGGCGCAACCCCGCCCCACCAGCTTAGCCGTTCCCCGTCCGGGCTTCCCGGGAAGCCATCACATCCCCCTGCGGATTTTTCCCTGAAGACTGTTCCTAACCGGTCATTCACCCCCGCCCAGCGGCTAGACTGTAGCCAGGAGTCATCCCATGACCAAGCCCCTCGTCCCCGCTGACCTCCTGAAATCCGTTCAGGCTGCGGACAGGCCGGTCCCCACTGCCTCCGCCGCCAAACCCAAGGCGAATGCAGGACCGAAGCCCGCCGTCAGAGCCTCCACCAAGCCCCAGGGCAAGAGCGGGGTGGCCCACACCCGCATGAGCAACCGGGGCAAGTAACCGGGGTCAGAACTGCACCCAGGCCACGACCAAGGCCACCGCCAATGAGGCCCCCAGCATCATGGCCAGCCTTTGGCCGAAGGGTCGGCCGCCCGAGACCCAGGCGAATGCTGCCTTGGCGAGCGTATTGGCGCCAATGGCCATGACGATGGCCAGCGTGGCCGTGGTCGCCCGCAGCCCAACTGCATGGACTTGGCTGCTGACCGCGAGGGTGATGGGATCCACGTCCGCCAGACCAGACAGGCCCGCGGCCACCAGCAGGCCCCGATCCCCGAACCAGGACCGGGCTGCGGCAGAAATCAGGAGCACCGAGGCCAGGGCCAGCCCCCAGGCCACGGCTCGTTTGAGATGGAAGGGGTTCCGTACGGGTATCTCCTCCCCGCCGACCTGCATGGCGCCCGTGCGGTAGATCCATCCGCTGCAGCCAAGCAGGACCAGCACCATGGCGGCCATGGGCAGCAGCAGGGGCTTGGCCAGCACCGGTCCGCCCACGACCCCCGCCAGGATGATCACCCGCAGACCCATCACGGCACAGGCCAGCATGACGGCCACCTGACCGGGTCCCCGGAGGGTCGGGTCCTCCCGGGCCTGGCGGGACATGGTGACCGTCACCACGGTGGAACTCACCATCCCTCCCACGAGCCCGGTCATCAGGGCCCCCCGCCGGGAGCCGAGGACGCGGTTCAACCCATAGCCGAGGAAGTCCACAGAGGCGATCAGGGCCACCATCCAACCCACCTTCCGCGGGGAGAGCACCCCCCAGGGATCCAGGGTCCGCACCGGCAGCATGGGCAGGAGGATCGCGAAGACGATGAGCAGCTGCATCGCCGCGGTCATGTCTTCCCGATGCAGCCTGGGGATCCAGGCACGGATCCAGGGCTTCGAGAGCAGCAGGAGGGTGACGATGACGGTCATGGCCACGGCCAGCAGGGCATCCCGGGTGAGCAGCATGCCCAGCAAGGGCGCCGTGAGGGCGGCGATTTCCGTGGTGAGGCCGCGGTCGGGAGAATTGGTCTTGAAGTAGAAGAATCCGATCATCAGCGCCGAGATGGCCAGGGCCGCAATGGGTACCGCTTGCCCCGCCCCGCCCACCTTCACGGAAATCCATCCCATCAGGGTCAGCAGGGCAAAGGTCCGGGCCCCCAGGCTGCCATGGGGAGGTTCCGCCTGGTCCGAGGCCCGACGGTTGGGGGTGGCCCCCTGCCCCTCCTGGCTCCGCTCGAATCCGCTGCGTTCACGTTCAAGGCCCATCATCAGGCCCAGGGCCACGGCCGTGGCGGCCTCCTTCAGGGTGTACAGGTCCAGGCTGAGCATGCGTATCCTCCAGTCAACCTAGTCGGCCAGGTTCCAGATCTGGATGTGGCTGGTCCGCTTCAACACTTCGAAGATGAACTCCGGGGCCGGGACCCCGAAGGTCCGGACCCGGCAGGAGTCCCCGCCGGGCAGGTGGACGACATGGACCGAAGCACCGCCTGGAAAGGCCGGATGCCGCGCCAGTGGCCTGGCGAGGGCTTCCAGGTCGAGGGCCTGGAGCCAACCTTGGGGCAGAGGCGCCGTGCGGGCCCCCGGAACCAGGGCCCCCACCTCCCGGGCCTGGAGCAGCCCCAGGTGCCAGGCGCCGTTCACGAGCCCGCGCCAGCAGAGAAAGGGCGGCAACTCACCGAACCCGACGCCGCCCTTGCGCACCTCAGGCCAGAGCCGAAGCGAGGGAAGGCCCGCCTCGTCGGCGGCGTCCATGGCGAGGAGGGCCAGATCAGGCGAAGGGGGAGGAAGCCAGGGTTCCACGTTCAGCATCCCGTCGAGCATCGCATACCGGGGAGGATTGCATATCGGGTAGGCTTGGGCCCATGTGTAGAATGCACCCGTGCGGAATGCCTGGTCCAGCCCGCCCGAGGCGGTCATGAGCCCAAGGCCCGTCATCGTCACGGGGCAGCAGATCGGCGCGGGATGGAGTCCCGCCCTGTCCGTGGCCAAGGCCCTGGCGGCCCTGGCCGAGGCCCGCCGCACCGGCGGCGAAGCCGTCTACTGGCTGGCGGACGAGGACCATGACCGCGCCGAAGTGGCCACCGTGGCCGCGTGGAACGGGGACCGACTGATCCGGCACCGGTTCCGGTTCGACACCCGCCCGGGGACCGCCACCGGTTGGCTGCCCTGGACACCGGCCCACCAGGCGGAGGCCTCCGCCCTCTGGGGCTCCCTGCCGGAACCGCTGGAGCCTTCCCTGCGCGGTCATGTGCTGGCCCTGGGTCAGCCCCTGTGGGACCGCGGCCTCCGCCCCTTCTCCCCGACCGACCCCGCGGCCCGGGAGCCCATCCAGGCGGAGCTGGAACGCTGGCGGAGCCTCGGCCTCGAGGCCCTGCTCAGGCAACAGGCCGCCGCCCTCGAGGGCGAGGGTGCACCTCTGCCCCTGGATCCCCGGCTCCAGGCCGCCTGGTTCTCGCTGGACCCGCACACAGGACGGCGGCAACGGATGGAGCCCGGCGCCCCCCTGCCCGAGGGCCGCTGGCTCAGCCCCGGGGCCGCCATCCGTCCCCTGATGCAGTCGCTGATGCTGCCGGTCGCCGCGGTGGTGCTCGGCCCTTCGGAGCGGGCCTACTGGCGGCTCTGCGAGCCGCTCTGGGACCGCGTGGGGCTGGCCGCACCGCGGATCCTCCCGCGCCCCAGCGTCTACGTGCTGCCGCCGGGAATCCGCCTGGACCCCGGGCAGCTGGAGGCCCTGAGACACGGCGCCTGGGATCGCCTGGCCGCCTGGCCCGGACCGCTCCCGACGGGGCAGTTCCGCACCGCGGAACCGGATCTCTCCTGGCCCGAGACGGTGCAGATCCGGTTCCGCCGGGAGCAGGAACGCAGCCGCGAACGGCTGGAGAAATTGGACCGGCGACTGCATCGCGAGGCCGTGACCCGGGGGCTAGGCGGCGATCCCGAACGTCTGCGCCAGACCCTCTTCCCCTTCGGCGTTCCCCAGGAGCGGGTGATGCCAGGCGTTCCATGGCTGCGCAAGGGGGACCTGCTCGATGCCATCTTGGAACGCATGAAGGACGCTGTCCCATTGATGCTGCTGGAGGAGCCGTGAGCCTCGACGCTGGTCTCGATATCCTCGCCCTCGGCGCCCATCCGGACGATGTGGAGGTCCACGTGGGCGGCCTGCTGGCCCTGGCCGTGGACCGGGGGCTGCGGGCCGCCATCCTTGACCTCACCAGCGGCGACCTGGGCACCCGCGGCACCGCGGACACCCGCCGGACCGAGGCCCAGGAGGCCGCGCGGATCCTCGGCGTCCCCCGCCTGGTCATGGATTTCCCGGACGGCCGCTTCACCGAGGACGAGGCTTACCGAATTCGCCTGATGGCCGAGCTCCGCCGTCTGCGTCCGCGGGTTCTGATCCTCCCTGCTCCGGAGGACCGGCATCCCGACCACCGCCGCGCCCATCGCCTGGCCCGGGAAGCGGCCTACTACGCCGGGCTGAAGAACTATCCCTGCCCTGGCACACCCTGGCGGCCCGGGGCCCTGGCCTGGGTGGGCGGCGAGAATCCGGGCCAGCCCGACCTGCTGGTGGACGTGAGCGCCGTCTGGGAGCGGCGCATGGCCGCCTTCGACGCCTTCGGCAGCCAGTTCACCCAGGACCCTTCCCAGCCGCCCACCCGAATCGCCCACCCGGCCTTCCGGCGGGGAGTCCTGGGCCGGGCCATGCACTGGGGTTCCCTCCGGATGTGCGACTGGGCCGAGGCCCTCTGGTGCGAGAAGCCCGTGCCGAAGGCCCTGGTCGAGCTGCTGGCCAGGCTGGAAGCCCCCGCATGAACCGGTTTGAAGCGGAGGTGCTGGCCCAGGTCCAGGGGCGGGGGGATGCGGTCAGCGGTCGCGTGCTGGTGGCCTGCTCCGGGGGCGGGGA
>CAIMBM010000020.1 GCA_903839205.1 uncultured Holophagaceae bacterium
AAGGACGGGAGAGGATGGCGGCGACCCTCGCGGGCGACCTCAAATCCCTTAGGGGGCGCCACCTTTCCAGGCCCTTGAAGGCCCTGCTCCTGGCCATGCTGGATGGCCAGGCCTCCAGGCGTCCCACGAGCCAGCAGGTGGCCGAAGCGCTTTCCCGCCTGCTGGAACGGAATGCCGCCGTCTGGTGGGCCGGGAGCGCGGCGGTCACCCTCCTCGTCCTGCTCGGCCTGGGCTACTTCCTGTTCGGGCGCAGCAGCATCGCCGACCTGGGAAAGGACCGGCCGCCCAGGGTGGCCGTCATGCCGATCCGGAACGACACCGGGGATCCGAACCTGGACGCCCTCCTGGCGGTGGGCATGCCCGAACTGCTTGGCACCGCCCTGCACGCCTCGCCCAGCCTGGCCGTAGTGGAACCCGAATCCGTGCTCCGGGTCATCACCAACCTCCACCTGAGCCCTGCCGAGAGCCTCGAGCCCGCCGGCCAGTCCCGCATCGCCAGGGCCCTGGGCGCCGTCTCTTCCTCCGGGGATCCCTCACCCAGGACAACCTCCACCGGGCCCAGACCCTTTCCTATGAGTTGGTAGACGAAAAGGGGCATGTCCGAGCCTCAGGCTCCTCGACGGCGGCCCTGCAGGCCTCCTTCGTGCCCTACGCCCTGGTGGACCCCGCCGCCCACGATCTGCTCCGGAAGGTGGACCCCCTCCGGTCCCGCAGCGTTCAGGATCCGGAGGTGCCCCCCGGGGTCTTCGCGTCCTACGCCAATGGCAAGGCACGGTTCCTGAAGGGGGACTTCAGGGGCAGCGAGCCCTTCCTGCGGGAGGCGGCCCTCCGGGCCCCGGGCTTTTCCAGCGCCGTCTCGGCCTATGCGGCCTGCCTCCGCCGGCTGGGAGAGGATCAGGCCCTCCCGGTCGCCAACTGGGCCCTGATGTCCGCCCGGGCCACGGGCGACCGCTGGGCCGAGGGCCGCGCCCTGGGCTTGAAGGCCTATCTCGCGAAGGACCTGGGGGACCTCGACGAGGCCCAGCGCCTGCGGGAGGCGGCGCTGTCCCTGGCCCAGGCCACCGGGGACCGGGACGGGGAGACCCTCGGCTACAACCACCTCGGTCTCATCGCGGCGGAAAGGGGCAGGGATGAGGAGGCCAAGGCCTTCTACGAGCGCTCCCTCAGCCTCAGCCAGCAGACCGGCGACCAATTTTATATCTCCCTGGCCCAGAACAACCTGGCGAACCTGGCGCAGAAACGGGGCGACCTTGCAGGGGCGAACCACCTGTACCGGACCAACCTGGACCTTCAGCGGGGCCTCGGGAACCGATGGGGCGAGGCCCTGGCGCTCAACAACCTGGGCGTCACCGCCCTCATGGCCCAGGACCACTCCGGGGCCGAGGCCCTGTTCACCAAGGCCCTCGCCCTCCGCGAATCCGTGGGGGACAAGGTGGGGCAGATCACCTGCCTGAGGAACCTGGGCCTCCTGGCCTTGATGAAGGGACAGCCCTCGGACTCCGGGGAATTCCACGGGCGGGCCCTGGCCCTGGCCCAGAAAACTGGCCTCCGGACCATCGAGGCCGAGTGCCAGTTCTATGTGGCCGAACTGGCCCGGCTCCGGCGGCACTTCGACCTGGCCCGGGCGGGCTACCAGAAGGTGCTGGACCTCCTGCCCGAGGGCGTGACGCCAGAGGTCCGTGGGAATGCCGAGGCTGCCCTCGCGGAATGCCTGGTCCGCCTGTCCAGGTTCGATTCCAGAGAATTCGAAAGGCGGGTGGCGCGCCTCCGACCCGCGGATTCCGATTCGCCCTACGTGCACCGGGCCAAGGCCTGGTATTCGTTCCAAACGGGCCAGCCGGCGGCGGCCCTGGCGGAACTGGACCAGGCCCTGAACGACCCGAGGCGGCAGGCCCCGGAACTGCAGGCGGAGTTGGTGCAGACCCGGACACAGTTCCAGGCCCAGCTCCTCAACTGAAGGAGTGCCCCGGGTCGGCCTGGGATCCCGCGGCATCCACGAAGGCGGCGAACAGTTCCCGCGCGGCATTTCCCGCGGGACCCTTGAGACCGACGAGGTTCTCGGGGTGCCACTGGACGCCGAAGACCCAGCGCGCGTGATCCACGGATTCGATGGCCTCGATGAGGGGGCCGGTTTCGGGATGGGTCGTGTCCAGGTGCCAGCCCACGGCCACCAGGTTCGGCGCGACACGCTTCACGGCCTGGTGATGACGGCTGTTGACCAGGAAGACCTCCTCGCCCAGCAGGTCCCGCAGCCGCGAGGTCGGGGCCACCTGCACTCGGTGGCACATGTCCGGCATTTCCGGGGTGCCGTGCTGATGCCGCTCCGGCTCACAGCCGAAGTGGTCCGGAACGTCCTGGATGAGGCTGCCGCCCAGGGCCACGTTGAGGATCTGCTCGCCGCGGCAGATGCCGAAGATGGGCAGCTTCCGGTCCCAGGCCGCGCGGATCAAGGGGATCTCGAAGGCATCCCGCTCTGCATCCACATCGGCCTCCGGATGCAGGGGCTCCGCAGTGTCCCAGTGGCTGGGATGGATGTCATCACCGCCCGTGAGTAGGAGGCCGGAGATGGCGTCCAGGTCCGGCATGGGATCGCCGGGCGCCACCAGCTGGATGGGGCCGGTCCAGCCCGCACCCTTCAGGGCGGGGAAGTAATGCTTTTCAGCACCGGCCTTATTTTTACAACTCACCAGGAGGTTTGAGTTGACGCTTGACATGATCTCCCCTCGGGACAATCCTCATGATCCTACCATACCCTCAGATTGTCTGAGACGACGGTAAGGCGGAGAGCTCCGCCACCACAGAACAGGAGGACGTCATGTCCGGATCCTTGAACAAAGTGCTCCTCATCGGCAACCTCGGGCGCGATCCCGAGCTCAAGGCCACCCCCTCGGGCCAGAGTGTCGCCCGCTTCTCCGTGGCCACCACGGAAACCTGGAAGAACCAGTCCGGCGAGAAGCAGAGCAAGACCGAGTGGCACAACATCGTGGTCTGGGGCAAGCAGGCCGAGATCGCGGAGAAGTACCTGCGCAAGGGCAAGCAGGTGATGATCGAGGGGCGCATCCAGTACCGCGAGTACACCGGCCAGGACGGCGTGAAGAAGACCGCCTGCGACATCCGCTGCGACAACTTCGTGATGCTGGGCCGCATGGACGACGGCGGCGGCAGCCGCGACAGCGGTGGCTACGGGGGCAAGGCCTCAGGCGGGGGCTCCCAGGATTTCGAGGACCACGGCGCCCCCAGCCCCATGGGCGCCGGTGGCAGCTTCCCGGATGACGACATCCCCTTCTAGGGTGATGCCCCGCCGGAGGTTTCGGCACGGCTGCAAAACGGCGCCCATGCGGGCGCCGTTTTTAAGATGGGAAGAGATCCCTGAGGCGGAGCAGCTGCCTCAGGCCGGACCGTGCACGCAGGGCGCGGCCTGGAGCCCGGATCGGCAGAGAACGCACCTCTGGAATCCACCAAGTCTGAGATAGAATGGTGGGTTCGGGAGTCTCCATGCTTGCTGTGCAGAACGTCACCATGCGCTACGGCGCGAAGATCCTGTTCGAGGATGTGACCACGACCTTCAACCCAGGGAGGCGCTATGGCCTCACGGGGCCGAACGGGTCGGGGAAGTCCACCTTCATGAAGATCCTGTCGGGCGAACTGGAACAGCAGATGGGGAACGTGATCCGTCCCCGCAAGATGGGCATCCTGCGCCAGGACCAGTTCGCCTTCGATGCCTTTCGCGTCATCGACACGGTGATCATGGGCAACGCGGGGCTCTGGAAGGCGCTGCAGGAGCGGGACGCCATCTACGAGAAGGCCGAGATGACGGACGAGGATGGCATGCGCGTGGCCGAACTCGAGGGCATCGTGGCCGACGAGGACGGCTACACCGCCGAGAGTGATGCCGCCGTGCTGCTGGACGGTCTCGGCATCCCGGAGGACCTGCATGACCGCAGGATGAGCGAGCTGCAGGGCGGCCAGAAGGTGCGGGTGCTGCTGTCCCAGGCCCTCTTCGGGAATCCCCAGGCCCTGCTCCTGGACGAGCCCACCAACCACCTGGATCTGGATTCCATCCACTGGCTGGAGGAGTTCCTCAGCCGCTACAAGGGCACGGTGGTGGTCATCTCCCACGACCGCCACTTCCTCAACAACGTCTGCACCCACATCGCCGACATCGACTATCAGACCATCATCCAGTACACGGGCGGCTATGACGACATGGTCATGGCCAAGATCCAGGTGCGCAGCCGCATCGAATCGGACAACGCCCAGCGCGAGAAGAAGATCGCCCAGCTCAATGAGTTCATCCAGCGCTTCGCGGCGGGCACCCGCAGCAGCCAGGTGAACAGCCGCCGCAAGGAGGTCGAGCGCCTCCAGCCCAGCGACCTCGCCCGCAGCAACATCCAGCGCCCCTTCATCAAGTTCAACGTCGGCAAGCCCGGTGGGCGCTATGCGCTGGAATTCGAAGGGGTGAAGAAGGGCTATGACACGGACAAGGACGGGAAGGGGGGCCGCCACGAAGTGATCAAGGGCTTCACGGCCATGGTGCAGCGGGGCGAGAAGATCGCGCTCATGGGCCGCAACGGCATCGGCAAGACCACGCTGCTGAACGCCCTCCTGGCCAACGCGCCCCAGGTGACGGAGCTGGGGCTGAAGCTGGACGGGGGCGAGGTGAAGTGGGGCCACGACGCCAACGTGGGCTACTTCTCGCAGGACTTCGCCGAGAGCATCCCCAAGGGCTATGAACTGGTCACCTGGCTGCACCAGTTCGACCCCGAGGCCACCAAGGAGCAGATCCGCGGGATCATGGGCCAGATGCTCTTCCGGGGCGAGGAGGGCAACAAGATGACCGACGTCCTCAGTGGCGGCGAGTCCTGCCGCCTCCTCTTCTGCAAGCTCATGCTGCAGAAGCCCAACATCCTGGTGCTGGACGAACCCACCAACCACCTGGACCTGGAAGCGGTCATCGCCCTCAACGATGCCCTCCAGCGCTACGAGGGCACCATCCTGCTGGTGTCCCACGACGAGGACATCATCGACGAGGTGGCCACCCGCATCTGGCATCTGACGGATGACGGCATCGAGGACTTCCAGGGGACCTACGCGGAGTACGGCGCCCCGACGGGCCAGTAGCCGCCGAGGAGGATGGGTCTGCTGGGGCCGCTTCATCGTTGTATAGTGAGAATGGGTCTTAGTATCCTTTTCGGGTTTGGGGGCCAGCCATGACGCTTCGGCAGGGGCATTCCGGTGATCCCCAGGTAGATGGGGGCCAGCCCAGCGGCCAAGCGGGGCCATTACTGCCCATGGCCAAGGTTCTCCGCGAACTGGAGGACTTCAAGCACGCGCTGGACGAGCACGCCATCGTGGCCGTCACGGACGCCCGGGGCCGGATCACCTATGTGAATGAGAAATTCTGCTCCATATCGAAGTACACGCGCCTGGAACTCCTGGGCCAGGACCACCGGATCATCAACTCCGGCCACCATCCGAAGGCATTCATGGCCGACCTGTGGGACAGAATCCTGGCCGGGGGTGTCTGGAAGGGCGAAATCAAGAACCGGGCCAAGGATGGGAGCTTCTACTGGGTGGACACCACCATCGTGCCCTTCCTGGGCGACGACGGCCGGCCCCATCAGTTCGTGGCCATCCGGGCGGACATCACCCAGCGGAAGGAGGTCGAGGAGGCCCTGCGCCAGTCCCAGAAACTGGAGAGCCTGGGGGTCCTGTCCGGGGGCATCGCCCACGATTTCAACAACCTGCTCACCACCATCCTGGGCAACACGAACCTGGGGGCCATGCACCTTCCCCCGGAGAGCCCGGCCTTGCCCTACCTGGAGCAGATCGAGAAGGCCACCCTGCGGGCCGCCGACCTGACCCGGCAGTTGCTGGCCTATGCGGGGAAGGGGCGCCTCCAGGTCCTGGAGGTGGATCTGAACCGGCTGGTGGTCGAGATGACCCAGCTCCTGACCGTGACCCTCTCCCGGAAGGCGGTGGTCCGCTACGACCTCCCGCCGAACCTGCCCTGCATTTCCGCCGACCCCTCGCAGATGCAGCAGCTGGTCATGAACCTGGTCACCAATGCCTCGGAGGCCATCGGAGACGAGGTCAGCGGGCTCATCACGATCCGAACCGGCGTGCAGCTGGTCGACGAGGCCACCCAGGTGGGCCTGCTGCCGGCCCTGCCCCTGTCCTCGGGGGAGTACGTCACCCTGGAGGTGAGTGATACCGGCTGCGGCATGGCACCGGAAGTCCGGGAACGGATTTTCGATCCCTTCTACACCACCAAGTTCACCGGGCGTGGCCTGGGCCTCTCCGCCATGCTTGGCATCCTCCGGAGCCACCACGGCAGCCTCAAGGTCTACAGCGAACAGGGCCGGGGTTCGGTCTTCAAGCTGTTCCTCCCCGCCCTTTCCCTGGGGACCGCGGCCCATTCACCTGGACCGGCCAGGGGGGAGTGGCAGTCACAGGGAATCCTCTTGCTGGTGGATGACGAACCCAGTGCCCGGGCCGTGGCCAGGGAGCTGGCGGGAACCCTGGGATTCCAGGTCCTGGAGGCGGCGGACGGACTCGAAGCCGTGGCCCTGTTCGAGCTGCGGCACGCGGAAATCACCGCCGTCCTGATGGACCTGACCATGCCCCACATGGATGGTCGGCAGGCTTTCCTCCGCATGCACCAGGTGGATCCGAAGGTCCCGGTGGTGCTGAGCAGCGGCTACAGCGAGCAGGATGTCCTCACGGACTTTCTGGGCAAGGGATTGGCCGGGTTCCTGCCGAAACCCTACCAGAGCAGCCAGTTCATGACGATCCTCCGGCAGGCGGTGGAGCGGGCCTAGGAAGGAGGCGCCAGCAGCATCCTCAGCACTTCCTCGGCCACCTTCAGGCCCACGATGGCGGGCATGTAGGAGATGGTGCCCACGGGGCGGCGCTGGCGGCCGGGGCCGCGATGGGGCTCGATGTCCGCGGGGTCGGCGGCACGCTTGTTGTCGGCGGGCTCCAGCGAATACACGCAGCGGATGCCCTCGGTGATGCCGACCTTCCGCAGCTCCTTCCGGACCCGGGCGGCCAGGGGGCACATGCGCGTATCGCCGAGGTCTCCCACCAAGAGCCGGCTGCTGTCCAGGCGTCCCCCGGCGCCCATGGCCGTGATGACAGGGATACCCGACTCGTGGGCCGCGCGCAGGAGCGCCACCTTGCAGGCCATGGAATCGATGGCATCGACCATCATGTCGGGCCGTGGTGTCAGCAGGCCCGGCAGCGTGTCCGTGTGGATGAACGCCACGCGGGGATCGACCTCGCAGTCCGGATTGATGTCCCGCACCCGGGCCGCCGCCACCTCAGCCTTGGGGTGACCCAGCGTGGAGCGCAGGGCGAAGAGCTGCCGATTGAGGTTGCTGGGGCCCACCACATCGTGATCCACCAGCCGCAGGTGCCCGACGCCCGCCCGGGCCAAGGCTTCCACCGCAAAGGAGCCCACGCCGCCCAGGCCGAACATTGTCACCCGCGAGGCCCCCAGCCGTGCCAGCGCCGCCTCGCCGAGCAGCAGTTCGCTGCGGGAAAACCACCTCATGAAAGCCACCCCCTGAAGCAACGCTGGCCATTCTCCCAGGTCTGGGCCGCGAGGGTCCCGGCGCTCACGCCGCGAAGCCTGGCGGCGGCCGCAATCACCTTGACCAGGTCGGCCGTGCCATCGGTTTCCAGGAGCAGGTGGCTGGCGTCCACGGCCCGCAACGAATCCCGAAGCTTGAAGCGATCGGAGTTCAGGAGATCGCCGGAAAAGGAGAGGAAGACGCCCATGGCTTGCAGCGTCCGGACCGTCTCGGGGCTCCCCGTGAAGGCATGCACCATGGTTCCGGGAGGCAAGCCTTCTTCCCTCAGCAGCTCAATGATCCGACCCCAGGCGCGCACCACATGCATGGCCAGGGGCCTCTGGAGGACACAGGCCAGCCTGAGTTGAAGGCGGAAGGCGGCTTCCTGCTCCGCCCGGTCTGTGTCCCTCCGGGCGAAATCCAGGCCGCATTCCCCCACGCCGGCAGGGTGGTCCCGCAACAGGGCTTCCAGCCGCCGGGGCCAGTCCGGGGAGGCCTCCGCCACGAACCAGGGATGCAGGCCCAGCATGGGGATGGACTGCCCATCGGAAGCGGCCTGGGCCAGCACCGCCGCCCAGTCGGCTTCACGGGTCCCGCAGACGACCCTGGGATGGTCCGGAGGGCTGGAACCCGCCCCTGGGAGGTGGCTGTGGGCATCGAAGGAGGTCGGCCCGGCAGGGCGTCGGATGGCATCGCTATCGGTCCCCATGGGGCCACCTCCTCGGGGGCCTATCCGGCGGAGGGCCTGTCGCCGGACGCCTTCTTCGGATCCAGGGGCTTGGGAAAGGTGGGTTTCTTCAGCAGGTCCGCGAGACTGGTCAA
The DNA here is from genome assembly GCA_903839205.1 of uncultured Holophagaceae bacterium. GTDB lineage: Bacteria > Acidobacteriota > Holophagae > Holophagales > Holophagaceae > Geothrix. The sequence continues at coordinate 8,397 of CAIMBM010000020.1, forward strand.
GCGGAAGGAACGCTCCACCATCTCCATCACGTCATCCAGGCGGCGGTGCAGGGCACAGAGTTCCTCCCGGTGCTCCGGCAGCTTCAAGGGGCACTCCAGGATGCGGGTGAGCGGATCCACCGCCTGCACGACCTCGTAGACGCTCAATTCCGGGGCGGGTCGGGCCAGGCTGAAGCCGCCGCCGAGCCCCCGCTGCGAGGTCAGGAGCCCTGCCCGGACCAGTTGCTGCAGGACCTTGGAGAGGTAGCCGGAGGGCACCTGCGTGGCCGCCGCGATGGTCTGGAGGGGGTTTGAGGAACCCGGGGATTCGGCCAGGAAGACCATGGCGCGGAGGGCATATTCAGATGTCTTGGAGATCATTCGGTCCGCCGGGGTTAATAATTGGATAATTGGGTATTGACATCCAATTAGATTCTTCTACCTTTGAAGGTGCAAGGCCAAGGTCCCATCCACTCTAACCAATGTCCTGTCCCCTAAGGGCTCCGGCGTCCCCGTCGGCGGTCCGTTTGCCCTCACTTCGCGGGCTGGGGTCGGTCTGTCTTCTCCGAGGAGCACCTGTGAGCACCGTCTCGATCGTTCAAAGCATTGGTTCTTTCGTCGTGGAGCGGCCTTCCCGTTCCAAGGTCTTCGAGCGCTTCGGCCTCGACTACTGCTGCGGAGGGCACCTGAGCCTCGAAGTGGCCTGCGCCAAGACTGGGGTTGGACCTGCGGACGTCTTGCGGGCCCTGGCGGAATTCGACGCCGCCAGCCCGGCGGAGGAGGCCGCCCCCTGGTCCCGGGACCTCGGTGCCCTGGCGGACCACATCGAGGCCACCCATCACGCCTACCTCCACGCCGAGCTGCCCCGCATGCGTGGCCTCGTCGAGAAGGTGGCCAAGGCCCATGGCGAGACCGATCCCCGGCTGGTCCAGCTGAACCAGGTCTTCCAGCGCTTCCAGGAAGAAATGGAACTGCACATGGCCAAAGAGGAGCAGATCCTCTTCCCGCTGGTCCGCCGGATGGCGCAGGGCGAAAACGCCGCCTCCTTTCACTGTGGAAGCGTGCGTGGGCCGGTCTCGGTCATGCGGCACGAGCACGACGACCACGCGGTCAACCTGGGCCTGATCAAGGAGCTGACGGAGAACTTCGCCGTCCCCGGCTACGCGTGCAACACCTACCGCGCCATGCTCGATGCCCTCCAGGAACTGGAGCAGGATCTGCACCGCCACATCCACAAGGAAAACAACATCCTCTTTCCCGGTGCCGAGGCCCTCGAAGGCTGAGTCCAGCACCTGGTCGGCGTCCCCCACCAACCTCCTTTTCAGAAGGCCTTGCCATGAACGCAGCCGCAACCGATACCTCGCCCATCTCACCCTGGTGGCGCCAGGCAGTCATCTTGGTGATGATCCTGGGCTTCACCATCCTGACCATCGTCACGGTCAAGACCTACAACGGAGCTCCCCCCATCCCGGCCCAGGTCGTGGATTCGGGGGGCCGGGTGGTCTTCCTAGAAGACGATGTCAACAAGGGACAGGAAGTATTCCTCAAGTATGGGCTCATGGAGCATGGCACCCTCTGGGGCCACGGTGCCTACCTGGGACCGGACTACACGGCGGAGTACCTCCACCGGCTGGCGCAGATCGCCCAGGACACCGAGGCTGTCCGGCTCTTCGGGAAACCCTTCGCCCAGCTCACCCCGGGGCAGGCTGGAGAGGCCGCGAGCTCTGTCAAGGGCCTCCTCAAGCAGAACCGCTACGATGCCGCCAGCCGGACCCTCACCTTCACGGATGCGGAAAGGGCCTCCTTCGAACGCCAGAAGGGCGAATGGAAGGCCTACTTCTCAGGGGCCAAGGGAGCCCCGGGCCTTCCAGCCGGCTTCATTAAGCACGACCAGGAGCTCGAGGCGCTGAACGCCTACTTCGCCTGGGCCACCTGGGCGACCGTGGCCCTGCGGCCTGGCACTGGTTATTCCTACACCAACAACTGGCCCTATGAGCCCCTGGTGGGCAACACGCCCACCAGCGCGGCCTTCCTCTGGAGTGGCCTCAGTCTGGTGACGCTGCTGGGCGGCCTGGGTCTGGTCCTCTTCATCTTTGGGAAGTTCAACTACCTGGGCTGGTCCGGGGGCGAAGGGAAAACATCCGGCTTCACGGGCACCCTCCAGCAGTGGACCCTCACGCCCAGCCAGAAGGCCCTGGCCTTGTACTTTGCAGTGGTCGCCCTGCTCTTCCTGGGGCAGACGGCCCTGGGCGGCGTGCTGGCCCATTACCGGGTGGAGCCCGGCGGCTTCTACGGCTTCGACCTGGCCCGGTACCTGCCCTACAATCTGGCGCGCACCTGGCATCTGCAGCTGGCCATCTTCTGGATCGCCACGTCCTGGGTGGCCGGCGGCCTCTTCCTTGCCCCGCTGGTGGGGGGGGCTGAGCCCAAGGGCCAGAGGACCGGCGTGCTTGTCCTCCTGGGCGCCCTGGCCGTGGTGGTCTTCGGCAGCCTCTTCGGGGAAATGGCGGGGATCAACGACCAGCTCGGCAGCCTCTGGTTCTGGTTCGGCCACCAGGGCAGCGAGTACCTCGATCTGGGTCGCTTCTGGCAGCTGCTGCTGGCCGTGGGCCTGGTGTTCTGGCTGTTCCTCATGTTCCGGGCTCTGCGGCCGGCCATGAAATCCGGCGTGCAGGGAGAGCTCCCCTCCCTCTTCCTCTACGCGGCGGTGGCGATCCCTGTCTTCTACCTGCCGGCCACGTTCTACGGGCCGCACACGAACTTCGCGGTCATCGACAACTGGCGCTTCTGGATCATCCACCTCTGGGTGGAGGGTTTCTTCGAACTCTTCGCGACGGTGCTGGTGGCGGTCATGTTCGTCCAGATGGGCCTGGTCAGCACCCGATCGGCCACCCGGCTGGTCTACCTCGACGCGATCCTCTACCTCACGGGCGGCATCGTGGGGACCGGGCACCACTGGTACTTCACGGGCCAGAGCACCCTCAACATGGGCCTCGCGGCCTGCTTCAGCTCCCTGGAGGTCGTTCCCCTCACCCTGCTCACCCTCGACGCCTGGGACTTCGTGCGCCTGAAGGACCGGGCCTGCGACGACCATGCGCCCCTGGCGGCCAAGCAGAAGTGGGCCATCTACTTCCTCATCGCCGTCGGGGTCTGGAACTTCGTGGGCGCCGGGGTCTTCGGATTCCTTATCAACCTGCCGATCGTGTCCTACTTCGAGATGGGGACCACCCTCACCCCCAACCACGGGCACGCGGCCATGTTCGGCGTCTTTGGCATGCTGGCCCTGGGCGTGGTCTTCTTCTGCCTGCGGGCCATCCGCAGCGACCGGGCCTGGCACAAAGCTGAACCCTTCATCAAGACTGGCTTCTGGGGCCTCAACATCGGCCTGGGCCTCATGATCGTCCTGGATCTATTCCCGGCTGGGCTCCTCCAGTTCTGGGATGTGCTGCAGAACGGCTACTGGCACGCCCGCCGGCTGAGCTACCTCATGAAGGGCCTCTATCACACCCTGGAATGGCTCCGCATGGGGGGGGATCTGGTGTTCCTCCTGCTGGGAGCCGTTCCTCTGGTCATCGCGGTTGGGAAGCTGGTTCTGGACCACCGTCCAGAGAAATCCTGAGGTTCAATGAGGCAGGGGTCCCAGCCCGGGTCCCCTGCCTCGAAGCCTGCCGCCTGCCCTGCGAAGGAGGAGACCATGCCTTTCAACCTAGATCATCTATGTCGGCAGCTGGTGACCCAGGCGCCGGACGCCATCGTATACGCCGACGACCAGGGCCAGATCCGGCTGTGGAATGCGGGTGCCGAGCGGATTTTCGGCTATCCGGAGGCCGAGGCCCTGGGACAGAGCCTGGACATCATCATTCCCGAGAACCAGCGCCAGCGGCACTGGGAGGGCTTCGGCCGGACCCTGGCCACTGGGGTCACGCGCTACGGGGCCGAAAGCCTGTTGTCCGTACCGGCGATCCGGAAGGACGGCTCTCGGGTGTCCGTCGAGTTCACCATCCTGCCCTTCCACGACGAAGGGGGCAGGATCCTGGGCATGGCCGCCATCATGCGCGACGTGACTGCCCGCTTCGAGGAACTGAAGGCCCTGCGCAAGCGGGTGGCCGGACTGCCGTGAATCCTGGGACTGAGCCAGACAGGGGCGAAAGGCCGCGGGGCTGGCAGCTAATCTCCGGGAAGCAAGGGGAGGACCTCCCCGCCCCTGGAGGGAAGCAGCTTCTGGATGACCGCTCGAAGCTCGTTAAACATGAAAGGCTTCAGCAGAAAGGCATCCGGATCGGCCTGCCATACATCCTGCCTGGTATTGCCACTGCACAGGATGATCTTGGTGGAGGGCTCCATCTTCCTGATGATCTGCGACGCCTCGACCCCACCGAGCCGGGGCATCTCGACATCCATGACGACGAGGGGGATCGAGGCGGACCGGGCCTCAAACAGGTCGATGGCCTCTGATCCGTCCTTCGCCGCATGGGCCTGGTACCCCATGGACGTGACCAGGAAGCAGATCGTATCCAATACCAAGGGGTCGTCATCGACGACCAAAATATTGATAATGGACGATTTGGTAACAGAAAAATCTGGAGCGTCTTGGTTGTGTATAAAAGCGTCTGTAAGTCCGGGGACGGCGGCCTGAAGTAGAGGTTGGCCACCGAGTCCGGTAGGTTGATCGCGTTCAAAACCACCAACCATGGAGGACGCGATGGCCGAAGGGAAGTTTGAGCCCGGAAGGGGCTGTGGGGAAGGTCTGTTCGCAGACGGAGGTGAGGGCGTCAGGGCGCTCGTGGAGGAGGTCGTGCAGGCACTGATCGGCGAGGAGGCGGAGGAGCACTTCGGGGCGCCCTGGAATGCCAAAGGGCTCCCTCGGCCCAACGGCTATCGGAACGGGTTGAAAGGCCGGGAGCTTCGGACGCGCATGGGGACGCTGAAGCTGAGGCTGCCGCAGGCCCGGAACGGGTCGTTCTTTCCCTCGTGCCTGGAGCGGTGGCAGACCTCGGAGCAGGCGCTGGCGGCGACCCTGGGGGAGATGGTGATCAAGGGGGTCTCGACCCGGAAGGTGGCCCAGTTGGCGGAGGAGATGCTGGGGGTGGAGGTCTCGGCCAGCACGGTGTCGAACCTTCTGAAGGCCATCGAGCCCAAAGTGAATGCCTTCC
>CAIMBM010000021.1 GCA_903839205.1 uncultured Holophagaceae bacterium
CCTGGGGCTCATCCACCGGCTGCGGGGTCACAAGCGCGACCGCCTGCCCTGGGACGAACGCATCATGGTGGCCCTCTCTCATCAGCTGCCGGAATTCCCCACCACGGGCATCACGGAACGCACCCTGGGCGAGCAGCTGGCCCAATGGAGCGAAGGCGCCCGGCCCCAGTGGCTGCGCCCCAGCCTGCGCCTCGAAACGCCCGAGGTGCCCACCGCCATCCAGGCCGTGCAGGACGCTGACCGGCTGGCGGAGGAGGGCTGGATCCTCAAGGTGGGCCTGGAAACCGAAGCGGGTGCCGACATTGGCGTGGCCAAGCTCTGGGAGCCCTCCACCGAACCTGAGGTGCTGCAGGCCCGTCAGGTCTTGTTGCGCGGCCTGGCTCGCGCAGTGCCCTTCTTCCCCGCCCTGGAGCGCGCGCTGTCCGGCCAGAAGCCGGAGGATCTGCTGTTGCGACCCACGGAGGCCTGGGGCTTCCTCACGCGCGGCGCCGCACAATTGAAGGAAGCGGGCTTCCTCGTCCACATCCCGGAAGGCCTGGCGGATTTCGGTGGCGCCAAGCGCCTGCGCGCCAAGGTCCGGCTCGGCGCCCGCAACGTACTGGATTCCTCACCCATGGCCCAGGCTGGCCTCGAAGGCAGCGTGAGTGCCGACTGGTCGCTGATGCTGGGCGATGACACCTTGAGCGTGGAGGACTTTGCCCAGATCGCGAGCCTCAAGCACCCGCTGGTGGCCTGGAAGGGCAAGTGGGTGGCCCTAGATCCCGAGACCCTCAAACAGATCTCGACAGTCATCCAGGCCAGCCGTGGCGCCGGTTTCGAAAGCATGACCAAGGGCGAGGCCCTGGCCGCGGCGCTCACGGGCACGGCTCGCATCCCCGGCGTCAGTGAAGCCATCGAAGTAGAGGTGGCTGGTGATTTCGGCGCGGCGCTCGAGGATCTTAAGGTCCTCCCCGACAAGCCCATCACCCAGCCCGCCAGCTTCCACGGTCAGCTGCGGCCCTACCAGCTGCGGGGCCTCGCTTGGCTGGACGGCTTGGCCCGACTGGGTCTGGGCGGCATCCTCGCGGACGACATGGGCCTCGGCAAGACCATCGAAGTGCTCGCCCTGCTGCTGCACCGTCAGCTCCAGAGTCCCGAGTTCGGGCCGGCCACCCTGCTGGTCTGCCCCACTTCACTACTGGGCAACTGGGAGCGGGAGCTGGCCAAGTTCGCCCCGAGCCTGCCCATCTTCGTACACCATGGCAATAATCGCGACCGTCTGCCTTCCACCTTCAAGCCCCACACGCTGGTGCTCACCACCTATGGCGTCATCCGCCGCGAGGAGGAGATCTTCGCGGGCCGCCCCTGGGGCATGGTGGTGGTCGACGAGGCCCAGGCCATCAAGAACGCCGGCTCCGCCCAGGCCAAGGCCATCCGCAAGCTGCGGGGCGCCTTCCGCCTGGCCCTCACGGGGACCCCCATCGAGAATCGTCTCACCGAACTGTGGGCCATCATGAGCGCCGGCCTGCCCGGCTACCTCGGCAGCGAATCCCAGTTCAAGGAGCGCTTCGCGAACCCCATCGAGAAGTACCGCGATCCGGACGCCGCCAACGAGCTGCGCCAGCGCATCGGGCCCTTCATCCTCCGCCGCCTTAAGAGCGACAAGGCCATCATCCAGGACCTGCCCGAGAAGCATGAAATGAAGGTCTTCACGACCCTGAGCCGTGAACAGGCCGAGCTCTACCAGTACCGCGTCGAGAAGATGGACGAAGAGCTGGACGCGGCCACCGGCATCGAGCGTCGCGGCCGCATCCTGGCCCTGCTCACGCACCTCAAGCAGATCTGTAACCACCCAAGCCAGTTCCTCAAGCAGCAGGGTC
>CAIMBM010000022.1 GCA_903839205.1 uncultured Holophagaceae bacterium
ACATGATCCTGGTGGGCGACAGCGTGGGGAATGTCTGCCTGGGCTTCGAGAACACCCTGCCCGTCAGCATGGCCATGATGAACCACCATCTGGAGGCCGTGGCCCGCACCCACCCCAGGGCCTTCCTCATGGCCGACATGCCCTACCTGAGCTTCCACCTTGGCCTGGAGGACACCGTGCGCAACGCCGGCGGCTTCCTCCAGCGCGGCGCCCAGGCCATCAAGCTCGAGGGGGGGGCCAAGCGCCTGCCCGTGATCCATGCGCTCATCGATGCGGAGATCCCCGTGATGGGGCACCTGGGCCTCACCCCCCAGAGCGTCAATCCCATGGGCGGCTTCAAGGTCCAGGGCAAGCAGAAGGGCGATGCCCTGCGCCTGTTGGAGGACGCCCAGAAGCTTCAGGATGCCGGGTGTTTCGGTCTGCTCCTGGAGGGCATTCCCGCCGACCTGGCCGCCAAGGTGACGGAGACCGTCGAGATCCCCACCATCGGCATCGGTGCCGGGCCCCACTGTGCGGGCCAGGTGCTGGTCTTCCACGATGTGCTGGGCCTGCTGCTCGGCACCCCGCCCAAATTCGTGCGGCGCTATGCCGAAGGATTCGAGGATCTGCGCAAGGCTCTGGCCGCCTGGGCCGAGGATGTCCGAGGGGGAGGGTTCCCCGATGAGCGGGAATCCTATACCCTTCCAGAAGCCGTCCGTCCGGCTCTGACCCAGTGGCATCCCTGAAGCCACCCTTGGTAAGCTGGCAGGCAACTCTTGAAGGATCCCGTTTTTGTCCATGCGAATCGTCCGTACCATCGCTGATCTGCGCGCCCTCCTCCGGCCCTTGAGGGCCGAGGGCAAACGGATCGGCTTCGTCCCCACCATGGGTTTCCTGCACGAAGGCCACGGCACCCTGATCCGCCAGAGCGCCGCCCGTTGTGATGCCACCGTCGTCTCGATCTTCGTGAACCCCACCCAGTTCGGGCCCGGCGAGGACCTGGCCAGCTACCCCCGCGACCTGGAGAAGGACCAGAGCCTGTGCCTGGAGGCCGGGGCCGGGGTGCTCTTCCTCCCCGAGGCCGCCGAGATCTACCCGACCGGCTTCCAGACCCACGTGGAGCCGGGCCGCTTGGCCGAGCCCCTCTGCGGGCGCTTCCGGCCCGGCCACTTCCGGGGGGTGGTCACCGTGGTGGCCAAGCTCTTCAACATGGTGCAACCGGACCTGGCCTTCTTCGGCCAGAAGGACTTCCAGCAGACCGTGGTGGTCCGACGCATGGCTCGGGACTTGAACATGCCGGTCGACATCGTGGTGGTGCCCACGGTCCGCGAAGCTGACGGCCTGGCCCTCAGCAGCCGCAACGCCTACCTCGACGAGGGGGCCCGACGGCGGGCCCTCTGCATCAGCCAGGGCCTGCTGGCCGCCAAGGCCGCCTTCGACGGCGGCGAGCACGGGGCCGCCCGGCTCCTCGAGATCGCCCGTGACCTCCTGGCCGGGGTCGATTCGATCCAGTATCTGGAGCTGGTGGACACCCAGAACCTGGAGCCCATCCAGGGCCAGGTGGACCGCTCCGCCGCCCTCTGTGCCGCCGCCTACGTGGGCAGCACCCGGCTCATCGACAACGTCCTGCTCGCCCCCTCGGCCGCGGATGCGGGGATGGTCCTGAACGGGAACCACCCGATCGCCTGAACCGGCCCCACCGGGAGCGGACCGACCACACCTCCCTTTCCTGCCCCACATAAGACTTTTTGAAGTGTCTCCTGTCTCAAAAAGCTTGGCGCGGGTGGAGATTGTGTCGATCCAGAGCCCACGCAGGAAAACGCCCTCGCTGCGCTTGAGGTGGTGGCTATGGACGAAGAGGAAGGATGAAAGATCTCAAATTACCCCTGGACAGGTGTAAACCATGGTTTACATTTAAACCATGAAGACGGTGCTGACCACCGAGGTCTTTGAGACTTGGTTTGCCGGGCTTATCGATGCCCAGGCCAAAGCACGAATCAACGCACGGATTAGACGAGCAGAGCAAGGCAACCTAGGGGATTGCGGTCCCGTGGGAGCAGGCGTTTCAGAGATGCGGATTCACTACGGTCCAGGCTTTCGGGTCTACTTCATCCAGCAGGGCTTGGAAATCATCATTCTCTTGGGTGGAGGAGACAAATCCACTCAGACCAAGGACATCAAGGCTGCGTTGGAACTGGCTAGGCAGGTATAAGGGGACCACATGGGTATCAAGCTGAGCAAATGGGACGCAGTAGACCACCTTAAGAACGAGGAGGATATGAGTCTCTATCTTGAAGCCTGCTTTGAGGATGACCCTGGTGATGGAAGCCTGATCCGGGCCGCACTGGGTGACATCGCCCGCGCGCGAGGCATGGCGCAACTCGCAAGGGATACAGGACTGACTCGTGAAGGACTTTACAAGGCGCTATCTCCTGATGGGAATCCAGAGTTCTCCACCGTGGTGAAGGTCATCCATGCATTGGGGCTGAAGCTTTACGCGGCACACGCCTGATGACCTCCCGTGCTGGCCTCCTGGCTGCCTTGAAATGCTTGAAATCGAGGCTAGACCTGAGAGAAACCTGAGTGCATCCTATGGCGTTGGCCGGGACTCCCGACAGGAGCCTGGACCGGAGGATGCATGCTGCGCCATTTCCTGCTCGGAAAGATTCACCGCGCCACCGTCACGAGAGCAGACCTGGACTACGTGGGGTCCATCACCCTGGATCCGCTGCTCATGGAGGCGGCGGGGTTCATGGAGAACGAGAAGGTCGACATCTACGATGTGACCAGCGGCTCCCGCCTCGCCACCTACGTGATCCCGGGGGTGCCCGGTTCCGGCGAAGTCGGCATCAACGGCGCTGCGGCCCACTTGGTCCGGCAGGGCGACCTGGTCATCATCGCCGCCTACGGCTGGATGACCGCCGAGGAGGCTGAGGCCCTGGCCCCTAAGGTCGTCTTCGTGGATGGGCGCAACCGGATCACCGAACGCCGGACCCAGGAGCGGACCCCGCTCTGCGAAGCGGCCTTCACGGACTGAAGAAGCGCTGCTCTGCTGCGAGCCCCCCTAGGGGCGGTGGTGCGGTGCCTGTTCCCTGACTGTTGGGTTGTGGCCAAGGTTCCAAGTCGTTCCATGCCTTGATTTTCATCCTCCGGGAGCCAGGCTGGCTGGGCCCCAGGGACGCATCAGGGGAGGAAAAGAGGCTGCCGGGCCCTCGGCTTCATACCAAGTAAAGATCAATTCTCAATCGCGGAACCTTAGTCCGTTGACGCGGCATCCAAGGGTCATGGTAGAAAAGAGTCACCCTTCGGTCCGGCACGACCCTGGGGCCCGCGGTGGGGGCATGGCGCCCGGCCGTAAAGTTCTGAAAGGTTGGTTCCATGGAAGTCCGCAAGTCCCTGGTGGTCAATGCGACCCCCCTGGAGACGCGCATCGCCCTGCTTGAGAACGGTCAGCTCTGCGAGCTGTTC
>CAIMBM010000023.1 GCA_903839205.1 uncultured Holophagaceae bacterium
CGCTTGCATGGCATGCAAGAGGTCGTCGGTTCGATCCCGATTGGCTCCACCAAACAGAAGGCCACCGGAAGGTGGCCTTCTTGCTGAACGCTGAAAGCCTCCGGACATGCTCGCTTCCCTCAACCACGTCGATCTGCGCTTCGGCCCCCAGGAGGTGCTGAAGGACGTCACCTGGGCCATCCAGGAGGGCGAGTGCTGGGGCGTCATCGGCCGCAACGGCGCGGGCAAGAGCACCGTCTTCAAGCTGCTGCTGGGCCACCTCGAGGCGGACAGCGGCACCGTCGTGAAACCCACCAAGGAGCGCGGGATCCGCATGGGCCACTATGCCCAGGACCTGATTCCCGAGACCGAGGGCAGTGTGCTGGAGGAAGCGCTGGCGGCCTTCGGGGACGTGGAGCGCCTGCAGCACGAGATGCGCGAGCTGGAACATCGCATGGGGGAGCCGGACGCCGATCTGACCGAGGTGATGGAGCGCTACCAGAAGGTCACAGAGAGCTTCGAGCACCTCGACGGCTTCAGCATCCGGGCCCGGGCCGAAAGCATCCTGCAGTCCCTGGGTTTCAGCGCCGAGGACTTCGACCGCCCGGTGGAGACCCTGTCCGGTGGCCAGAAGTGCCGCGTCATGCTGGCCAAGGCCATCCTCCAGGGACTGGACCTCCTGCTGCTGGACGAACCCACCAACCACCTGGACCTGCCCAGCCTGCGCTGGCTGGAGGGGTTCATCCAGGACACGGACGCCACCGTGGCCGTCATCAGCCACGACCGCTACTTCCTGGACAAGATCGCCACGGAGATCCTGGAGCTGGAGCAGGGCCGCTCGCGCAGCTACGAAGGGAACTACTCGGAGTTCATGGAAAAGAAGGAACAGGAATTGGAACTGCTGGAGCGCCACTTTGAGCAGCAGCAGGCCTACATCAGGAACCAGGAAGAGTACATCCGGCGCAACATCGCCGGCCAGAACACCAAGCAGGCCCGGGGTCGACGCACGCATCTCTCCAAGCTGAACCGCATCCAGAAGCCCCTGCGGGATCGACGCAAGGTGAAGTTCAGCTTCCCCGAGACCCAGCGCGGCGGCGACATCGCCCTGGTGCTGGAGAACGCCTCGGTGGGCTGGGACGGGCAACCCCTCTACGCGCCCCTGGAGCAGCTCCAGATCAAGCGCGGCCAGAAGATGGGGATCGTGGGGCTCAATGGCACGGGCAAGTCCACCCTGCTGAAGGCCATCGCCGAGGAGATCCCCTTCATCACGGGCCAGGCCCGCCTGGGCAGCCAGGTCCGCCTGGGCTACTTCGACCAGCACCACCGCAACCTGGACCCGCGCAACACGGTCTTCCAGCAGATCCACGGGGTGACGCCCATGGCGGTCAGACAGGACGTGCTGGGCTTCCTGGCCAAGTTCCAGTTCCGGGGCGACGAGGTGGACAAGCCCGTCACAGCTCTTTCGGGCGGCGAGCGGGCCCGGCTCAGCATCGCCACCCTCATCCGCAACGGCGTGAACCTGCTGCTCCTGGACGAGCCCACCAACCACATGGACATCCCCAGCATGGAGGCCATGGAGGACACCATCCTGAGCTTCACGGGGGCGGCCATCGTGGTGACCCACGACCGCTACCTGCTGGGCCGCGTGGCCGACTCGCTGCTGCGCATCCACGAAGGCAGGGCCGAATTCCGGGAAGGCGGCTACGAGGACCACCAGGCCTGGGTGGATCTCGATCTGGGCAGTGAGGACGAGGTCGGCAGCCAGGAGAGCGAAGCGCCCAAGAAGGTCGAACCTACAAGGAAACCCGTGTCGCCGCAGGCGAAGCCTGGCCCAGCGGCGAAGCCGGCGAGCCCCGTCGACAAGGACAGGCAGCGGGCCGTGAAACGATTCGAAAAGCAGGTGGCCGAGGCGGAGGCGAAGGTCGCGGCGCTGGAGGCGGCCCTGACGGAACTGCAGAAGGAGATGGCGGTCATGGACCCCTCCGACTGGCAGGCCTTCAGTGCGAGGCTGGATTCCCAGAAGGCCCTGGAGGCCGACCTCGCCTATGCCATGAGCGACTGGGAGGCCGCCCAGGGCGCCCTGGAGGAAGCCCAGCGCTGAGTCCGGCCTTCAGAAATGCTTCAGGGTCAGGTCGATCATCCGGCGCACGAAGCCCGTATAGGGCGGGTACATGAGCTGGATGGCGGAGAACCGGGTGCGCTGGCGCAGGATGCCCCGGGCGTTGGAGAAGGCCTCGAAGCCGTGGACGCCGTGGGCCTTGCCGAAGCCGGAGGTGTTCACGCCGCCCGTGGGCAGGCCCGTGTGGGCGAAATGCAGGATGGTGTCGTTGATGCAGCCGCCGCCGGCGGTGGTGCGGGCCACGAGCGCCTCGGCCCGGCTCCGGCTGCCGCTGAAGATGTAGAGCGCCAGCGGCTTGGGGCGGGCGTTGACGAAGGCCACGGCGGCCTCCATGTCCGGCACCTTCAGGATGGGCAGCAGGGGGCCGAAGATCTCCTCCTGCATGATGGGGGAGGCGGGATCCACCTCCGTGAGCAGGGTGGGGCTGAGGTAGTTCGTGCCGGCATCCGTTTCGCCGCCGAACACGGTGAGGCCTCCGGATTCCTTCAGCAGACCGAGGAGACGGCCGTGGTGCCGTTCGTTGATGATGCGAGCCAGGTCAGGGCTGGCTTTCCGAGAGGCCGCATCGCTTCCGTAGAAATCCTCGATGGCCTTCTTCAGGGCCTCCACCAGCGCATCGTGGACCCGCTCGTGGACCAGCACATAGTCGGGCGCCACGCAGGTCTGGCCCCCGTTGAGGCACTTGCCCCAGGCGAGCTTGCGGGCGGCCTCCTCCAGGTTGGCGTCCGTGTCCACAAGCACCGGCGACTTGCCGCCCAGTTCCAGGGTCACCGACGTCAAGTGTTCGGCGGCGGCCCGCATCACCACCTTGCCCACCGCGGGGCTGCCGGTGAAGAAGATGTGGTCGAAGGGCAGCGCCAGCAGCGCCTGGGCAGCCTCGGCAGCACCCTCCACCAGGGCCACCTCCTCCTCGGGGAAGAGCCCGCTCAAGAGCTTCTGCAGGAAGGCCGTGGTGTGGGGCGTGAACTCCGAGGGCTTGACCACGGCGCAGTTGCCGGCGGCCAGGGCCGAGACCAGCGGTCCCAGCGTGAGGTAGATGGGGTAGTTCCAGGGACTGATGATGAGCACCACCCCTTTGGGTTCCTGGACGATGGTGCTGGTGCTGCCGAAGAGGCCGATGGGCGTGGGGACCTTCCGGGCCCGCATCCAGCGGGGCAGGTGGCGCAGGGCATCCTTGAGCTCGGAGATGACGGGGTAGAGCTCCGTGAGGTCCACCTCCTCGGGCGATTTCCGGAAGTCGGCGGCCAGGGCGGCCTGGGCATCGGCCCGGTGGGCCATGAGGGCCTCCAGCAGGGCCCGGAGTTTGGCCCTGCGCTGGTCGGCCGAAGTGGCCGCGACCCGCCAGCGGGCGGCCTGCTGGCGGGCAAAGAGGGCTTCGAGGGGGGAGGAGGTCACAGGAACTCCTGTTGAGATGGGGGCTCCGCCCATCCTACAAAGGATTCACCACCAGATTTCAATTCGTCTCGCGTAACGGCAAAGCCGATACCGAGAAGACACCAAGACACCAAGAAAAGCAAAAGTTCTTCTCTCGGTTTACCTGCCTTCGTGTCTTCGTGGTGGATCCGTAAGTTAGACCCAGGCCATCTCGGCGGTGAAGTGCCGGAGGTATTTGCTCTGCTTGATGATCTTCACGCCGCGGATCTCGCTGGCCTTGGCCTTCACCTCGGCGATGACCTCTGCGGCGAAGTCGAAGTGGCTCTGGGTGTACATGCGACGGGGGAAGGCCAGGCGCACCAGCTCCATGCTGTGGTAGGTCTCGGTTCCGTCCGGCAGGTGCTTGCCGAACATCACCGAGCCGATCTCCACTCCCCGGATGCCGCCCTCGAGGTACAGTGCGTTGCAGAGGGCCCAGGCCGGATACTGCGCCACGGGCATGTCCGGCAGCACGGTCCGGGCATCGATGTAGACCGCATGGCCACCCGTGGGCTTCACGAAACCCACACCTGCGGCTTCCAGCTTCTCGCCCAGGTATTCGGCGGTGCGCAGGCGGTAGCGGAGGTAGGACTCGTCCATGCCCTCCTCCAGGCCCACGGCCAGGGCCTCCAGATCCCGCCCAGCCAGCCCCCCGTAGGTGGGGAAGCCCTCGGTGAGGATGAGCATGTTGCGGACGGAATCCAGCCACTCGTCGCTGCGCAGCATGATGAAGCCGCCCATGTTCACCAGGCCGTCCTTCTTGGCGCTCATGGTGCAGCCGTCGGCGTAGCTGAACATCTCCTGGCAGATGGCCCGGATGGGCGTGTCCTGGTAGCCCTCCTCCCGGAGCTTGATGAACATGGCGTTTTCCGCAAAACGGCAGACGTCCATGATGAAGGGCTTGCCGCACTGCTTGAGGAGCTTGGCATAGGCCCGGATGTTGGCCATGGAGACGGGCTGGCCCCCGCCCGTGTTGTTGGTCACGGTGAGCATGCCGAAGGGGATGCGGTGGCCTTCTTGTTTCAGGACCGCTTCCACCCGGGCCAGGTCGATGTTGCCCTTGAAGGGGTGGATGAGGCTGGGCTGGAGCCCTTCGGGGATGACCAGGTCCAGGGCCTCCACCCCGTTGAACTCGAGGTTGGCGCGGGTGGTGTCGAAGTGGCAGTTGTTGGGCACCAGGTCCCCCTGCTTGCAGACGGCGCTGAACAGCACCTTCTCGGCGGCCCGCCCCTGGTGAGTGGGGATGAAGTGGGGCATGCCGGTGATGTCCCGGAGCACGGCCTCCAGGCGGTAGAAACTGCGAGCGCCCGCATAACTCTCGTCCCCGATCATGATGGCGCCCCACTGGGCCGAACTCATGGCTCCTGTTCCCGAGTCCGTGAGCCAGTCCAGCAGCACATCCTCGGCCCGCAGCTTGAACACGTTGAGGCTGGCTGTCTCCAGCATCCCCAGGCGTTCCTGGGCGGTGGTCATGCGGATGGGCTCCACGGACTTGATGCGGAAGGGCTCGATCATGGTGCGTGGCATGGGGGCTCCTGAGGGCAGACCCAGGCTACCGGAGGTCCCCGGGATGGGCATCACAAGGGGGCTGGCATCGCAGACCGCCTCCGGCAATGCTGGATGGTTCGGAGTGGTCATGAGTCTTCTGCTGGCAGTCGATGTGGGCAACACCAATGTCGTGTTGGGGATCTTCGATCTCGCCAAGGGCCAGGCCGCCCCCCTGGTCTGCTCCTGGCGCCTGGCCACCAGTCGGGAACGGACCATCGACGAGTACGGCCTCTCGATCCTCGCCTTGATGCGGCACCACGGCATCGAGGCCGGCCAGATCCAGCATGTGGCCATTTCCTGCGTGGTCCCGCCCCTCCATCCGGTGCTCATGGGCCTGGCGAAGACCTTCTTCGGCGTCGACGCCTTCTACGTGGAGCCCGGGGTGAAGACCGGCGTGAAGGTGCTCATCGATAATCCCGCGGAGCTGGGCGCCGACCGCCTCGTGAACGCCGTGGCGGGCATCGAGCTGTTCGGGGCACCGCTCATCGTGGTGGACTTCGGCACCGCCACCACCTTCGACGTGATCAACGCGAAGAAGGAGTACCTGGGGGGCCTCATCTGCCCGGGCCTGAAGATCAGCGCCGACGCCCTGTTCGAGCGGGCCAGCCGTCTGCCCCGGGTGGAGATCGCTGAGCCCGAGCGGCTCGTGGGCCGCAACACCGTCCAGGCCATGCAGTCGGGCATCTTCTACGGCTACGTGGGCATGGTGGATGGCATCCTGGAACGCCTGCTCGCCGAGTGTCCCGAGGCCAAGGTCGCCGCCACCGGTGGCCTCAGCCGCGTCATCGCCCCCAGCACCAGGCATATCAAGCACATCGCCCTCGATCTCACGTTGGATGGTCTGCGGACAATCTGGTTCCGCAACCAGGGCACCGGGCGGAAATAGGGCCCATGGACCTGCCCCTGATCCGGCTGGCAGAGGTGGACTCCACCCAGGCCTTTCTGCGGCGCCATCCCCACCTGGGCTTCTGCGTCGTCGTGGCGGACCGGCAGAGCCAAGGGCGGGGCCGCCAGGGCAACCGCTGGGAGAGCGCCGCCGGGAAAGGGCTCTGGATGTCGGCGGCCCTGCCGGTCCACCCGGATCTGGCCCCGGGCCTGGTGCTCCAGCGGGCCATGGCCGCCGCCGCCCATGTTCTGGACCCCGGGAGCAGGACCCTCGGGCTCAAGTGGCCCAACGATCTGGTGGCCTGGCAGGGAGGCCGTCTGGTGAAACTGGGGGGCATCCTGGGCGAGCAGATCGGAGACCGGATCATCCTGGGACTGGGCGTGAACCTGACCGGTGCACCCGAGATTCCCGGGCGGGTCATTCCGCCGGCCTGCCTAATGGATCTGGGGCTGACTTCTCCACCCAGTATTGAACTGGCTGCTCATATCACCAAATTATGGATGGATTTGACGCAAGAATTTCAACCTCCCTTCCAGTGGCCGGAAGCCGGCCTCGCCATCAGGTGGGAAGGCGGGCAGGGCACCTGCCTGGGTTGGGAAACGGACGGTCGCCTGAAGGTGGCCGCGGCCGATGGGATCCAGCGGCTGAGTGCGGGTGAAGTGGTGGGCCTGAGTTGAGGACCGCAGCCCCGACCTCCTGCTGGGCCAAAGGACTGTGCGCGTCGCAGGGAGAACCGACGTCGCTCTGGGACCGCTGCTGAAATTCAACTAAAGTTACAATTTACCCGAAGATCGTCTAAAGAGGGTCCCTGCATGGCGCGTGTACTGGTGGTGGATGACGACCCGATGGCCCGGCGCTTCACCATGGGGTGCCTGGAAGCGCAGGGATACGACCTTCAGGATGCGGAACCGACCTGTCTTTTCCGCATCCTCTCGATCCTCCACGAGGCACCTCCGGACCTGTTGATCACCGACCTCGTCATGCCGGATTGTCCGGGCCAGACCCTGATCCGGGTGTGTCGGGAGGATCCCCACCTGAAGCAGCTGAAGATTCTGCTTCTCACGGGCCATGGGGATATTGCCCTGGCCCATTTCCTCCAGTCCATGGGCAGTACCCACTACCTCACCAAGCCCGTGGCCCCCCCGGAACTGGCCGATTGCGTGAAGCGCTTCCTGCAGGGGGAACTGGCTGTGGACCCAGGTTGGTCCCTGGCCTGCCGCGGGACCGTCGCGGTGTCGATGACAGCCGTCTGAGCCGTGGCTACCATTCCGCCTGTTTCAGAAGAAGCGGATTTCAGCCCGTGGAGATTGAGCCCACGAGCCTCAGGGAGACTCTCGACGCCTTGCTTCGGACCCAGCCCGACATCATCGTCCTCGACTACCTGATGCCCAATTTCAATGGCGACGCCCTGATCCGGGCCCTCCGGGCCGAGGCCCCGGAACCGCTCCGCAGCATTCCCATCCTCGTGGTCACCGCCCACAGCAGCCGGGACCTGGACATCCTGGTACAGGCCCATCACGGCGTCGAAGTGCTCTCCAAGCCCATCTACCCGGCAGACCTCGTGGTCAGCGTCGAGGTGCTGATCGGGGCGGAGGGCCATTTCAGCTTCGCGGATGGCCGCATCGACTGGGGTTAGCCGTCGATCCGCTGGGGGCACCTAAAGCACGGCGCGGATCTCCGCCTCGCTGAGGATCCGGGGGCTGTTCTTGGCCACCTGGAGGATGCGGTCCACCCGGGGAGGGCTGGGGTCGTAGCCGTTCATCTCGAGCCAGTAGACGACGTTGCTGTGGCCGGCCAGGGGGCCGATCTCGATCTCCTGGCGGCGGCCCACCAGGGCGGCGGGGACGCCGGAATAGACGGCATCGGCCAGTTCCACATCGCCCCGGTGCAGAGCCTTCACGATGGCGGCGGCATGGACGCCAGTGCCCGTCCGGAAGGCATCCCGGCCCAGCACGGGGTAGTTGGCGGGGATCCGGACATCGCAGAGTTCGGCCACGAGCTCCGCCAGGGCCGGCAGGTCCGAAAGGTCGCCCTTGGGGAAGCCCATGAGGTGGAGGTTGATCATGAGCTGATCCAGGGCCACGTTGCCGCAGCGCTCGCCGATGCCCAGGATGCAGCCGTGGAGGCGGTCGGCGCCGGCCTCGAAGGCGGCGATGGCGTTGGCCACGCCCAGGCCCCGGTCGTTGTGGCCATGCCAGTCGATGCGCACGGAGCGGTCCTTCACTACCTCATCCTTGATGAAGCGGACCAGCCGCCGCACGCCATCGGGGGTGGCATGGCCGCAGGTGTCCGAGAGGCAGATGGACTGGGCGCCCTCGTCCAGGGCGGCGTCGTAGATGGCCTTCAGGACGTCCGGCCGGGCCCGGGTGCTGTCCTCGGTCACCATCATCACCGGCACCTCGTGGCGGCGGCAGAAGGCCACGGCCTCCCGGGCCGTGGCCACCAGGAACCCCAGGTCCCAGCCCTCCACATCCATGCGGATGGGGCTGGAACCCAGGAAGGCACCGGCCTCGAGGGGCATCCCCGCCCGCTGCTGGATCTCGGCCACCTGGACCAGGTCGGCCTCGAGGGTCCGTACGGCCACGTTGGGGGCGATGCGCAGGCGGTGGTCGCGGATCTCCACCATGAGGGCCCGCACGGCGGCCAGGGCTTTGGGCCCCGCGCCGGGCATGCCCAGGTCCACGGCGTCCACGCCCATGCGGGCCAGGCGGTGGATGAGGTCCCGCTTTGCGGCGATGTCCGGATCCCGCACGGAGGGGCTCTGGAGGCCGTCCCGCAGGGTCTCGTCGTTCAGGAGGGGGATCCTGGCGTCCTTCGGGGGAAGGCCGTTCCAGTCGTTGATCAGCTCGTCCAGTGTCATGAAGCTTCAGACTACGGTGACTTCGATCCGACGGTCCAGCAGCGTGCCAAGCAGCGCTCCCTTGTCGAGGAACGCCTTCATCTCCTGGTCCACTTCCCCGGCGGCGTCCAGGATGACGTGCAGGCGCTGGTCGTCCACCTCGATGGCCAGGTGCCGGACCGCCTGCTTGCGGCGGCGGTCCAGGGCGTCGGCCCCCCGCAGGATGGCCGCCAGCTTGCGCACCACCTGCCGGTGCCAGGGTGCCAGGGCCCTGAAGGCCTCATGTTTCGCGTGATGGGGCACCTTGCCCCGGTGGAAGCGCACCACCTGGGCCAGCAGGTCGACCTCCTCGGGCCAGAAGCCGGGCAGGGTGGCATTCCGGATCAGGTATTCGCCGTGCTTGTGGTGAGCCTTCTCGGAGATGGAAAAGCCGATGTCGTGCAGCCTGGCCGCGTAGGCCAGCCATTGGCGCTCGGGGTCGCCCAGCTCGAAGTGGGGCTGGAGGGAGACGAACAGCTCATCGGCCAGCCGGGCCACATGGTGGCTGTGGCCGGGGTCCGGGTCCAGGCGGGCCGCGAGCTGATTGATGGAGGCCCGCCGCCGGTCCGCCAGAGGTGGGATGGCGGTCCCGCCGTGCTTGAGGGCCTCCCAGATCATGCCTTCGCGCAGGCCCACGGGCAGGTGCCGCAGGGAAGGTGAGCCGAGCCATTCCAGGAGCGAGAGGGCCCAGATGGCGCCCACATGGAGCACCTCGGCACGCTTGGGGTCCACACCCAGCCGCTCCACCCGCTGCTGGGCATCCAGGTGCCAAAGCTTCAGCGCGAAGTCCCTCAGCTGCTCGGTGCTGAAGGCCTGGCCGGCGGCGGCGCCCTGGGCCAGATCCTCCAGGGTTCCGGAGGTGCCGAGGACCAGGGTGGGTTCTGGCAGCACTGATGGCAGGGCTTTGCGGGCCTTCCTGAGGATGCGCTGAATGGTCTTCCGCAGGCGCTTCAGGTCCCCGGCCGTGGGGGGATTGGCGGTCTGCGCGGCGTCCGCCAGCCGCTGCAGGCCCCAGGGCAGGGAGATGGTGGCGGCCACGCGGCCAGCCTGCACCCAGGTGAGCTCGGTGCTGCCCCCGCCGATGTCCATCAGGGTCACGGGCTCCGGGGGGAAGGGGATGGCGTGGGACACGGCCTTGTGGATGAGCCGGGCCTCTTCCTCGCCGGAGATCACCTGGATGGGAATGCCGAGCTTCTCGGCCTCCAGAACGAAGGCCTGGGCGTTCTTCGCGTCCCGGAGCGCGGCCGTGCCGCAGGCCATGAGGGTCTCGCAGCCGAAATCCCGGATGGTCTTGGCCATCTGCGCCAGGGCGTCGAGGCCCGCCCGGAAGGCCTCGGGGCCGATCTCCCCGGATCGCGCCTCGCCCTGGGCCAGGCGGACCATGGCCTTGTCCCGGGCCAGCACATGCTGGCTTCCCATGGGATCCGCCTCCACCACGACCATGTGAATGGAGTTCGATCCGACATCGATGGCGGCGATCCGCATGGAATGATTGTGGCGAAGGTGGCCACCCTTAGGCCAGCAAACTTGCTGGAACCTTGCTGAAACGCCCTGTCTGTCTTTGGGTCCTGCCGCCTCCCTTGGCCTGGGTGAAGGTTGGACCCGTCGGACTACCGGGCCGAGGCCTGACCTGTTTAAATGATGATCCAGTCATCCACAAACAGAGGAGGCCCGCATGTTCCTGCGCTGGTGCACCGGTTTGGTCCTCGGAGCCTGCCTGGTGGCGGGCCCGCCGCCGTCCATCCAGTCCCAGGCCTGGGTGTTGGCCCTCGACAGCCGCGGTGCAGTCGTGGGTGATCTGAACCCAGAGGAAATCCAAGTAAAAGTGGACGGGAAGTCCCGCCCGGTGCTTCAAGTGAAGACGCCCGTCCAGACCGCGGAAGCGGCACAGTCGTGGGTGCTGGTCTTCGAGCCCATCCGCGACACCAGCCACCGGGCCCTGGCCTTCCTGGCTGCGGCGGATTTCCTGAACCAGGTGCCGGAGGGGGACCGGGTGCTCATCATCTCCCGCGGCAAGGATTCGATGGAGTCGCTGATGTCCGGCTTCTCCCTCCGGCGTGGCCTCTGGGCCGAGGCACTGGCGAAGGTTCCTGACATGCTGCCGGAGAATCTGGTCGGCTCACCATCAGAGGCCCTCCAGGGGGCGGGATTCCAGCCTTCCTACGCGGATGCCAGCGACGGCCCAGCGGGCCGGGAAGCCGTAGCCGCCCTGGTGGCCCGCTACAGGAAGGATCCTTCTGACTGGGCCAGGGGTCGGATGGACATGCGGGGCGTCCGGGTCCTCGACCGGCTCGACTTCAACGATTACGGATTCGTCATGGGGTATGTCGCTGCCATTGAGCGGGAGTCCAAGGCCCTGGGATCCATTTTCGACGCCGTGGCGCCGGTGCCGGGCCAGAAACACCTCGTGGTCTTCTCGCGGTGCGAATCGGATGATCTGAGCCATCCCAGCGTGGCCCAGGCCATGAGCAGGAAGTTCAGACGGGTGAAGGGGGACATGGGTGGCCCCGCCGAGATCGCCGCGCTCGTGTTCCGGGACATGCACCTTCTGCAGAACAAGATGAAGGCCCGGGCCATTGCGGACGGGATCACCCTGTACTCGGTGGCAGGCTCGGGCCAAAACATCTTCGGCCACGTTGGCTCCGTCGCTCCCGCCACCGGGGGATTCGCATTCCCTCTGGCCTCTGGCATCGAAACCACCTTCGGTCGAAACATCCAGGTGTTCGGCTTCCGGCACCTGGTCCAGTGGGCCGGGGATGCGGCCCCCGGCGCACCGGCCCCCCTTGAGATCATTACGAGCCGCCAGGGCGTGAGACTCCTCCTTCAGGAGACCTGGTGAGTTTCCGACGGCGTCGCCAGTGGCGAACCAGCCGCGGTCGCGCCGGTGCAAGGCTGAAGAACACCTGACTCTTGGTAACCGTTGCACCAGGTCCGGAGCCCCGGCCATGCTCGATCCACATCTCGAGGTGATCCCATGGCTCTGACGGTGGACGGCATTTTCACGCTCATGCCCGCACTCTTCCTCCCGGAAAAGGCCCAGGGCCTCACGGTCTCCGTCTACTACCAGGTGACGGGGGAGGGCGGGGGCGACTACGCCTGCCTGATCGACAACGGGGCTTTCTCCCTGAAGCGGGAGGCCAAGCCCGACGCCACCTCGGTGGTGGTGATCGGCGCCGAGGACTGGATCGCCCTCAACGAGGGCAAGCTGGATCCCATGCAGGCCTTCATGACCGGCAAGCTCAAGGGCACCGGCGATCTCGGCCTGCTCCAGAAATTTCCCAAGTTCTTCCGGAAGCCCCAGAAGCAGGGCGGACCCGTGAAGGCGCTGAAGGAGCTTGTCCCGGCGCGCCTGGCGCTGGCGGGAACGGACCTCAAGGTGAGCGTGGGCAACGAGAGCTGGGGGGATGGAGCGGAATTGGCCGGCGACGAGGCCGCCGTGCGGGCCCTGGTCTGCGGGCTTTCGGATCCTGGCCCGGCGCTGCTGGGCGGCCAACTCCGGTTCTCTGGCGACATGGCCCTGCTGCGTCGTGCCTGGAAGACCTGGTCCGCGGAACCCGAGATCCAGTTCCCCGACACCCCCGGAGGCAAGGCCCTGGCCACCCTGCGCAGGCGCTACCGGGGCGGTGCCAGCGGTACTCTGGAAGTCAAGGTGGACGGTGTGCCCTATCGCCTGGAATTCAGTCCCGAGGGCCTTTCAGTGCGGCCCGGCGAGGTCGAGGGCGGGGCGGCTCTGGGCATCACCGACGCGGATTTCGCGGCCCTCAACGCCGGCAAGCTGAACCTGGTGGCGGCCCTGCTGGGGGGCGGCATCACGGTGAAGGGGGACCTGAGCCGGGTGGCGGCCTACACGGCTCACTTCGACGCGGATGTGAACCCCGCCCAGGGCCTGCTGGAGTCCATGCCCGAGCGCTTCAATGCGGAAAAAGCCGGGGACCTGGAAGCCGTCGTGGGCTACCAGATCGACGACCTGGGCTACACCCTCCTCGTCCGGAAGGGCGCCTGCATGGTTTTCCCGCGGCTGATGAGGCCCTGTGATACGCTCCTGAAAGCAAAGCCCGAAGACTTCATTGCCATGAGCACCGGAACGCTGAACGCCCAGGAGGCCTTCATGACCGGCAAGATCCAGATCGAAGGGGATCCGCTTCTCATGCAGAAGGTGGCCAAGAGCTTCAGGCGCCCTGAATCCTAGGCCCAGGACCATGACCAAACCTCCCCGACCCAAGCCCCACCCCTCTCCCGGTTCGAGGGCGCAGGTGTGCGTGGTACGGGCGGCCAAGGTCATCCCGGCCATGGAGAGGCCAAAGGGAATGCCGGAACCACCGGTTAAGTCCTCGCCGAACCGCTGCACCGGCCACTGCGGGCACTGCGAGATCCATCCCTGCCAGTTGCACACGACGATCTAGGGTTCAGGCGCCTTCCCACAGCTCCCGCAGCCGCTGGTAGCCGGCGCGGCTCACGGGCAGGCGGGCACCATCCCGCAGGATGGCGTCCCGGTGTTCCTTGGTGTCCAGTTCGATCCGGACCAGGCGGTCCAGGTTCAGGAGGTAGCTGCGGTGGATCCGGATGAAACGGTTCGGGTCCAGCTGGGCTTCCAGGCTGGCCAGGGTCTGCTGTTTCAGGAGGTTCTTGCCTTCGGTGCGCAGCAGCACGTAGTCGTCCTGGGCCTGCACCCAGTCCAGGCGGTCCAGGTGGACCACGGTGACCTTGGGGCCGTCCTTCACCACGATGCGCTCCAGGGGCTTGCCGTGGCGGGCCGAAGCCGCAAGCTCGGTGGCAGCCGGCGGGGCGGGGGACTCCTGAAGCCGCTGGGCCTTGGCCAGGGCGGCCTCGAAGCGCTCCTTCGAGAAGGGCTTCAGCAGGTAGTCCACCGCATGGGCCTCGAAGGCCCGCAGGGCGTGCT
Organism: uncultured Holophagaceae bacterium; assembly: GCA_903839205.1. Classification (GTDB taxonomy): domain Bacteria; phylum Acidobacteriota; class Holophagae; order Holophagales; family Holophagaceae; genus Geothrix. The sequence continues at coordinate 13,724 of CAIMBM010000023.1, forward strand.
GGTCATAGGCGGTCACGAACACCACGGCGGGCAGCCTGCCTTCGGCCTCGAGCAGTTCCAGGACCTCGAAGCCATCCAGTTTCGGCATCTGGATATCCAGGAAGATCAGGTCCGGCTGGTATTGGGCCGCGGCCTTCAGGGCCTCGAAGCCGTTGGCGCATTCCGCCGCCACCTCCACCTCCGGGTGGGCGGCCAGGTGTTCGCGGACGATGGCGCGGGCCAGGTCCTCATCATCGATGATCAGGGCTCTCATGATTCAGTCTCCAGGGGGAACACCAGGGTGACGCGGTGGACCTGGTCCTGCACGCCCGCCTCGAAGCGGGCCCGGCTGCCGAAGCGCCCCAGCAGGCGCTGGCGGACCTGCCGCAGGCCGATGCCCAGGCCCTCGGGCCTGGGGGCATCCAGGTCCACCGGATTGTCCACCTTCAGGATCACGTGCCCTTCCACCACCTCGGCGGCCACCGCCACGAGGCCTCCCTCGGGCAGGGCCGCGATGCCGTGCTTGATGGCATTTTCCACCAGCGGCTGCAGCAGGAGGGTGGGCAGCAGGGCCGGTTCGGCCGCCGGATCCAGGGTCCAGGCCAGCTGCAGTCGGGCGCCGAAGCGGATCTGTTCGATGGCCAGGTAGGTGCGGGCCAGGTCCAGTTCCTCCCGCAGGGCCACCAGGCGCCGTTCGCCCAGGCCCAGGCTGCGGCGGAGGAAGTCGGACAGCAGGACGCACATCTCCCGGGCCCGGGTCGGATCCACCGCCGTGAGCGCCGAAATCGAGTTAAGGCTGTTGAAGAGGAAGTGGGGATTCAGCTGGGCGCGCAGGGCCTTCAGCTCCGATTCCTGGGCCAGCAGCTGCAGTTCCGCCCCTTTCCGTTCGGCCTCGATGGCCCGGTCCTGGGCCAGCATCAGGTAGCTGAGGGCCACCGAAGCCAGGTAGAGCAGGATGCCCAGTCCCGTGAGCACAGGCAGGGCCGTGCTCACCCGCTGAGGCAGCGCGCCGAGGCCCGGAACCCAGTCCAGGAGGTGGGCCAGGAGCCAGGCGAGGCCCGCCCACAGCCCGCCCATCAACAGGGCGGCCAGGCCCCAGGCCGCCCCGTGGGCCCCGAGGCCCTCGACCGTGCGCCCCAGGGGCATGGCCCGGCAGAGGAACCAAGCCGAGAGGAAGAGGAAGGCGGCCAGGAGGCACAGGGGCAGCGCCAGGACGCCCGCCTCGAACCAGCTCCAGCCCTGGCTGCGGGCGATGCCCATGAGCAGCAGGGCGATGGGGAGCCAGCCCAGGAGGTAGGCCCCCAGGCGCGCGCGGTTGGCGAGAAGGGGATGCATCAGCTTTTCACTTCCGTACCGCCGAAGAGGATCAGGCCCGTGATCACCAGCCGCGGCCTGGGCTCCGCCGGGCTGGGGCCGTGGTGGGTGCTGTCGTTCAGGGCCCCGGCGATGGCGGTGGCCCGGTTGGCGATCTCCCAGCCTTCGGGTACTCGGATCTCGCCGCCCCCGAAGAGCACGAAGACATCGATGCGGGCCTGACCGCTTTCCAGGCTCGCCTGGCGGAGATCCACCTCGTAGCCGCCGAAGATGGCCGTGAGCTCACCGCCTTTGAAGACCTGGGTGGCCACCCGCCGCTTGAAGCCGCCGAAGATGGCCGTGCCCTGCAGGAAGTCCTCGGAACGGGAAAGCTCGGGCGGAATCCCGCGATTCTGCTTGAGGGCCTTGATCACGATGAGGATGCCCACCGCCACCACCAGCATGGGCGCCAGGGCCTCCGCCAAGTGCCCATGGGCAAAGGTGAAGAGCAGGAGGAAGGTGCCCCCGAGGACCAGGAACCATCCCCCCATGCCGCCGCCGCTGCCTTCCTGGCGGAGCTTGGCCACGCCCATGGCCACCAGCACCAGGGGCCAGAGCTTGAAGATGGTGTGGGCCTCGATGAGGCCGAGGTTGTCCAGGGTGAGGACCAGGCCGGCCACGATGATGGCGATGCCGAGCACCAGCTTGGGGCTGAAGGGGCCGGGGGGCCTCACGGTTTCGGAGTCAGTCACGGTTTCACCTGGGTCGAATCGGGTCCAGCATCACAGGAAACGGCGGAGGTTGGCGACGAAGGATCCGCCCTGCGGCTCCGCGTCCGGCCGGGCTGGGGAAAGATGGCCCGCAGGGTGACGATGAGGCCCGCCCAGACCAGAAAGGCGGGCCACCAGCGATCCAGCAGGCCCCAGGGCCCGAACTGCTGGATGAATCCAGCCACAGCGAACCCCAGCCAGATGTGGCCGCCGAGGCTGAGAAGGCCATCCCGGACCAGGTGCGCCAGGCCGAAGAGCGCCAGCACCGCGGGCCACCAGGTCAGGAGGTGCCATCCGTCGTAGAGGTGGAGTCTGTCCACCATGAGGATCAAGCCCACGGCAATGACCGTCAGGCCGAACACCAGCTTCGTGGAAAAGAGGGGAGAGCGTCCCGGGTTGTTCATGACCGATGTCCCTTTCGTCCTGATCCGCAGGGGATGAGGAAGGCCAGCGAGGGCAGCCACAGCGCCAGCCACCACCAGGGGCCATCGATGAACCATCCCGCCTGGACCATGGCTCCCTCCTCCCCAGTGAACAAGCTACGGGCATTCCTCCCGCAGCCTGGGGGGAGATCGGTGAACGGCGGACGGGGACCGGCGAGCGGTCAGACCCAGCAGATCGCGCCGCCCCGGCTGCGGTCCCGCCAGGCCTGGTCCAGGGCCGGAACGAGCTCCGGGGGGCATTCGAACCGCAGGAGCGCCGAGCCGTCTTCAAAGGCCTGGTCGAGCACGGACGCACCCGGGAAGGCTCCAAGCAGGGCGAAGGGCAGGTGCGCCTGGGCCAGGGGCACCCGGATCGCGCCGGTCCGGAGCAGGCGGACGGCCTCCCAGGACCCGGCGAGGTCCGCAGCGGCCAGGGCGCCCTGAATTCCCTCGGTGTAGGCCCGCACCAGGCCGCCCGTGCCCAGTTTCGTGCCGCCGAACCACCGGATGCAGACCGCGATGAGATCCGTGACCTCGGCACCCTCGAGCACCACCAGCATGGGGCGACCGGCGGTACCAGTGGGCTCGCCATCGTCGTCCGCGCCGGAAGCCGTGACGGGGACCCCCTCTCGCCAGGCGGTGCAGTGATGATTCGCGTCGAAGTCGCGCTTGCGCAGGGCGCCCTGGACCAAGGCCCGTCCCGCCGCATCCCCGGCGGGATGCAGTTCCGTCAGGAAGATCGAGGCCTTTTCCCGGAACCGGTGGATGGCTACCGCTTTCAAACGACGCATGGATCCAGCATGGGCGGGGCTGTGATCGGAATCAACAAACCCAGGGTAGGGGCGGCACGAAAGACTCGGCGTCCACATCATAAGGCTGGATCTTTCTGAGGTAAGGGTATGGCCACGCTCCTTAAACCCTTCTCACCCACGGTGCTGCGGCGCGAGAGTCCGGTGCCTTCGGACCTGGACATCGCCCAGGCCGCGGCGCTCAAGCCCATCGGAATGGTGGCCGCGGAACTCGGCCTTGGAGAGGACGAGCTCGAGTACTACGGACCCACCAAGGCCAAGGTGCGGCTCGAGGTGCTGGAACGCCTGCGGGAATGCGTGAACGGGCGCTACATCGACGTCACCGCCATCACGCCGACACCCCTGGGGGAGGGCAAGACCACCACGACGGTGGGGCTCAGCCAGGCCCTGGGAGCCCATCTCGGCAAGCGCGTGCTCACCTGCATCCGTCAGCCCAGCCAGGGGCCGACCTTCGGGATCAAGGGCGGCGCGGCGGGGGGCGGCTACAGCCAAGTGGTGCCCATGGAGGACTTCAACCTCCACCTCACCGGGGACATCCATGCCATCACCGCGGCCCACAACCTCTGCGCCGCCGCCATCGACGCCCGCCTCCTGCACGAAGCCGGCGCCACGGATGACCAGCTCTTCGAGCGGATCTTCCCGAAGGGGAAGGGCAGTCGGAAGTTCCCCCGGTCGCTCCAGCTGCGCTGCACGAAGCTGGGCATCCCCAAGGGCGATCCCGACACCTTCACGGCCGAGGAGCGCCACCGGATCTGCCGTCTGGACCTCGATCCGGCCACCATCACCTGGCGCCGGGTGCTGGACACCAGCGACCGGTTCCTCCGCGGCGTCACCGTGGGCACGGGCCCGGAGGAGCTGGAGTTCAGCCGGGAGACGGGCTTCGACATCACGGTGGCCAGCGAGATCATGGCCATCCTGGCCCTCACCACGGGCCTTGCGGACATGCGGCACCGCCTGGGTGCCATGGTTGTCGGGCTCAACCGGCGGGGCGAGCCCATCACCGCCGAGGACCTGGGGGTGGCCGGCGCCATGACCGTCCTCATGAAGGATGCCCTCAAGCCCACCCTGATGCAGACCCTGGAAGGCACGCCGGTCTTCGTGCATGCCGGGCCCTTCGCCAACATCGCCCACGGCAACAGCTCCATCCTGGCCGACCAGATCGCCCTCAAGCTGGCGGACTACGTGGTTACCGAATCCGGTTTCGGCGCCGACATGGGCATGGAGAAGTTCTTCGACATCAAGTGCCGGGTGTCCGGGCTGGTGCCGGACGCCGTGGTCCTGGTGGCCACCGTCCGCGCCCTCAAGATGCACGGCGGCGGCCCCAAGGTCGTGGCGGGGAAGCCCCTGGATCCGGTCTATGTGGACGAGAACCTGGACCTCCTGCGGCAGGGTCTCCCCAACCTCCTCCACCACATCCACATCGCCCGGAAGTTCGGCGTGCCCGTGGTGGTGGCCGTCAACGGCTTCGCCACGGATTCGCAGGCGGAACTGGATCTGGTGCGCCGGGCCTCGCTGGAAGGCGGCGCCGAGGATGCCGTGGTCTGCCAGAACTGGGCCCTGGGCGGGGAAGGGGCCCTGGACCTGGCCCGATCCGTTGTGCGGGTCTGCGAGCGTCCCTCGGATTTCCGGTTCCTCTACGGGCTGGACGAGCCCATCAAGCAGAAGATCGAGACCATCGCCCGGGAGGTCTACGGCGCCGATGGGGTGGACTATTCCCCGGAAGCCGAGGCCCGCATCGAGGCCTACACCCGCCTGGGCTACGACCGCCTGCCCATCTGCATGGCCAAGACGCACCTCAGCCTGAGCCATGACCCCAACCTCAAGGGGGCTCCCAGGGGCTTCCGCATCCCCGTGCGGGACATCCGGGCCAGCGTCGGCGCGGGCTTCCTGTACCCCCTGCTGGGCAAGATGGCCACCATGCCCGGCCTGCCCACCCGGCCCGGTTTCTACGATGTGGATGTGGATCCGGAAACCGGGCGGGTGGTGGGGCTTTTCTAGGTATTTGCCGGCAGGGATGAGCCATTCCAGGACGCTGCACCTCACCAGGCTTAACCTGTATTTTCCCAGGTGAACTGGGGTGAAATCGGTTTTCAACATTGCCTCTCCTGGGTTCGATAAGGAATCCAGGGGGTCACCGAATGCGCCTCAGCAACAACCAATTCAGGCTGCTTGGCGTCATGGTCATCGGCGTCGCCTGCTCCATCATCGCGGGAAAGAACTCGGCCACGGCCACGGCCTCCGTTTCGGCCCGAATCGTCCCCCGCTCCGCCTTAGATTACGATCTTTCGAACGAGGTGCTCCTGCAGGGGCAGGTGGTTACGCGGGAGCCGGGCATCATCGTGCTCCGGCTGACGGCCGGAACCGTGCGGGTAGATACGGGGTCCTGGGCTGGTTCCGAGCTGCTTCGGCCCGGCACCCGGATCGAGGTCGTGGCTTCCAGGCGCCAGGAGGACGGCCACCAGCGATTCGTGGCCCGGGAAATCCGCTACTCCGGGGGCGCCGTGGTACTCAGGGACGCCCAGGGCGTTCCGCTCTAGTTGTAGGCCACCGTCACGTTGAAGGTGCCCGAATAAGCGCCGGGCAGCTGGTTGGCTGCCACGGTGAGGGTACCGCCAACCTTCAGGGTCTGCTGCCCGCTGCCGTCCAGAAGGCCCGCGCCCGGGCTCGTGGTGGGCGAACTCGTGAGGGACACATTGAGGGGCACACCGGGACCAGTGAGTGCGAGGCCTGGAGGCATGGAGATCGTGTAGTTGATGCCAGGTTCGCCGACGACGGTAAAGATGGCGGGGCCCACATTGCCTCCGGAGGCCAATGCGGCGCCGCCGGTGGCACTGCGCGGACCTTCGGGTGGCAACACCACCGTACCCAGGGCCCCACTTGCGATGATGTTGCCGAAGTTCAAGTCCGCGGATTTGGAGATGCTGATGGCCGGACTATAATCGGCCCGTACGATGAAGATCGTGGTGCTGACCCGGCCTGTGGCGAGGTCGGTCAAGCTGAGATTGAAATTCCCGGTGTAGAGGCCAGCGGGCGTGGTGCCGGTGCCCCCCGCCAAGGCGACTCCCATGGAGAATTCGCCCGTGGTACCCGAGGCCGGGAACATGCCGCTAGTGGTGTTGGGGTCCATGGTCAGGGCCGTGACCCGCAGGGTTCCCCCCCTGGGGCCCGTCAGGGTGAAGGGGACGGTGCTGTCGGTCGCGAGAATCCATCCGTCACCTTTCTTCCCGGAAAGCGTGAAGCGGCCGAGGCTGATACCACCCCTGGCCGAGTTCGTGCCCAAGGACGAATTGAGGCGGACTAGCGCGCCTGAGAAGGGCCGGGCCACGACAGACCCCACGTTGATATCGGTGAATTTGGTGATGCTCGGCGTGACCTGTGCGTTCTGCGGGGCCTGGATCGCCTGTGCCTGGATCAGGGGGCCGGTCGCGGCCAGCAGGACGAGTCGGCACAGGCTCGGAGCCTTGAGATCGAGGGGAGGAATCATGGCTGTTCCTTCTTTGGACCTTCGTTCTGCTGCACGGGCAGAATGGCGGTGCCGGGGGTGAACACCCAGTCGAAGCCATCCAGGACTGTGCCCTCGGGCGTCATGATGACATCTTTGGGAGGCAGGACCGCCAGTCCAAGGCGGTGCAGGTCGGCCTCGGAGGGTCGGAGCTGGTAGGTTCCCGGCGGGATATCTGACAGAGCATAAAATCCATCGAAGGAGGTTCTGACTCCTTTGACGGTCTTGCCCTTCGAATCCACGAGCTCCAACAGCAGGCCGGCCAGCTCCCTGGAGACGCCCTCGCGCTTCAGGTAGGCCGTGCCCGTGATCTCGCCGAACAGCACCAAGGGCACATCCACCACCACCACGTGGCCCGGACGGGGCGTGATCCGCAGTCCCGGCGTACCAGGACGCATGAGCGGATCCTCCAGCGTGGAAGTGTTGACGGAAAGGTTGGCGTCGAGATCGCTGGGTAGGTTGGTGAGGAAGGCCACGCCATCGGCATCGGTGGCCCAGGGCTGGGGCGCCCCATTGGACAGGAACCCCACCCCTGGAACGAGCTTCTCCCCGGTGTCCCTCCGGCCGTTGCCGTTGGTGTCGAGGAAGGCCCGGGCCGAGACGGCGCCCTGGGCGGCGAGCCCCTGGGCCTGGGGCCGGATCCGGCCGCTCCGGGGCTCCCGGGCGAACCCCGCACGCAGCGTGAGGGTCAGGCCGAGGCGGGTGAGTCGGGAATAGGTGACATCCATGCCGAGCGCGTAGGCTCCTTGGGTCTTTTGTGCGCCAAACTGAAGGATCGTATCACTGGGATTCTGCAAATGGATGAGTCCCGTCTGCAGATTGAAGGGTTCGAAGCGGGCCGTTTCCGTGAAGACCGACAGCGTGTTCAGGCGCTGGGGTCCCTCGAACTGATAGTTGGCCTGGGCCCGCAGGGAGAAATCCCGGAAGAACTTGCTGGCGAGGAAGTCTCCCATTGTGTTGGCTGGGAAGTAGGCCGGGCCCCGGCCCTCGGTTCGGGTGATCACGTTGGAGAGGAAGTAGCCGCCTATAGACGTAGAGAGGCGATTCCGCAGGGTGTCGACGCTGCCCCCCGCCACCAGCTGGTCCCGGGTCCCGCCCAGGTCGAAGGTGACGAGGCTGCGGGCCAGGCTGGGCAGGGCGGTGGAGGTCTCCAGGCTGCTGCGGCTTTGGATGAGTCCGTAGGTGGGCAGGAACACTTCACTGACAAAGCCGTCCTTCAGCCCAGCGTAGCGGGCCGTGAGGCTGGTGGGTCCGAGGCGGCTACGCAAATCCAACTGGGCGACGCGCCCCCCCTCTGCCTCCTGGGCCACACCGAGGGTGGTGGCAAGGAAGGTCCAGAAGCCCTGGATGTCGGCAGTGGCGTAGCTGTGTCGCTGGCGGTTCAGGTCCATTTCCAGCAGGGACAGCCCAGTGGAGAGCTGTTGGGAAAGACCGTAACGGCCCTCGATCTGGTCCCGTCTCCCGCCTTGTGCACCCAGCTGAGGGGTGGCACCCATTACCCGGTATTGGAAGGCCCCTTCGGGGGTTTGGCTTTCGCTCACATTGAAATGGGCCGCCTCCTCGGAGCGCTGGCCCTGGGGGCCGTAGAACACCAGCCGGAAATCGTTCCAGCCGAAGTACAGCGGCACGTTCAGGAACTCATAGCGGCCATCGGCACGGGAGGCCTGGAAACCCACCAGCACCTGGTTCCGGTAGAGTTCCACCTGCCAGCCCGGCGGCAGGCTGCCCTGGAAGGAATGGCGGTCAAAGGTGTCCTGTTGTTGCAGGGGGTAGTTGGTCAGCATGGCGCCGGTGCCGGTCACCGGAATCGACAGCAGGTTGATGCCGGGATCGAGGACTTCCCCGATGGCGAAGGCCGTGGCCTTCAGGGGACCCAGCAATTCGGCGTGTGGGTCCCGGCGGCCCATGTTCATCTGAAAATCCGAGACACCACCGTGGTCATCGAGGTTTGCGTAGAGCGTGGTGGATAGGCCCAGGAAATCACAGGCGCTGAAGGTCGTGCTTTGGACCTGGAGGTGCCGCTGGGCTCCCGGAGTGGTCAGGGCCTGAAGGCGGAGGGTCTCGTCTACCATGGGCACTTCCAGGAGGCGATAGGGATCGGGCCAGGGTTCGAAGGCCTTGGGTCCTTCGGAAGGACGGACGCGCCCGACCAGGCGCTCCCGCTGCCAGCGCTCCTGGAGGGGCAGGGGCGTGCGGGGCAGGACCGTGAGTGTGGCGCCGTGGCGATCCACCCGGAGGTCCAGGGGCAGCCAGGCCGCGATGAGGCGAGTGTCCACATAGATGTCGTCCTCGTGCAGCTCCACCTGGGTACGGTCGAAACCCTGGCGCCGTCCCTCGATCACCACGGTGCCCGCCAGCACATTCAGGCTGAAGCGGCGCTTCTCCTCGAGGAAGAAGCCCTCGGCCCGGCCCCGGGCCGGGTCGGTCAGGATGGCCAGGTCCAGCAGCCGGCAGAGTTCCCCCAGGGGCACCAGGAAACCGTCTTTCACGGGGAACCCGGGGAAGGTGCCGCTGAGGGTGGCCTGATCCAGCTGCAGGGCGAACAGGAAGACCTCCTCCTCCGGGCGATTCACGCGCAGCTCCGCGAGGTTGGTGGGGCCTCCAGCGGGGGTGCCGGCGGCGCAAGGCGGTACCGTGGCCAGCACCAAGGCCAGGGGCCAGAGGGCCTTCCGCCGGGGAGAGGGCAGCATTCAGGGAAGCGTGAGAAAGGTTTCGGCCAACAGAGTGCCCCCATCCTGGGGGGGGAGGGCAAAGGTGATCCGGATGCGGCTGCCGGGGGGCAGGGTCCTGCCGGAGGGCAGGCCCAAAGCCACGAGACGGCTGGCATTGGGCGGGTACACCGCCAGGCCCGAGGCTTCCACCAGCGTTTCCGGGTTCCCGTTGGAGGGGATGAGGCTGGCACGGACATCCCCGAATACCGACCGGTTGCCGCTTCGGTCCAGGCGGAACTGCAGGCTGTGGGCAGCCAGATCTAGGTGAGGGTCGGCGATGCCGACCTGGGCAGAGGTCTCCCCCTGCCGGATGATCAGGGGGATTGCGACGCCGTAGATGGCCGTGAGCTTGATGGATAACACCGTCGGAACCTTAGCCGGGACAGGAACGGCCTCCGGCGGGGGTGGCACGGCCCGGAAGAGCATGTGCAAACGATACTCCCCGGTCGGCAGCTCCGCGGGCTTGCGAACCTGGATGCGCACGGTCTGGGACTCCTGCGGTTCCAGGGTCACCTCTCGGGGCGAGAACCGGAACAGGGATTGGAGATTCTCGGAGCCAGGATCCTGAGGCCGTTCCTGGATCCCGCCCCCTTCGTCCATCTCCATGCGCACCAAGGAAATTCGGTAGGTGGCGCGGGTCTGCCCGACGTTGGACAGGCTCACTTCAGCCGTGCGCTTGCGGCCCTCGAACACCACTCGGGTCGGAGCCACCAGCAGGTCGCCAACTCCGCCAGGAGGGGGGGGCTGAGGCGTCTGAGGAAACGCCAGTGAACTCCAGACAAGTAGGACCGGCATGGTCCAGTTACGGAAGGATCGCATGAAGCCTCGCACACGAAAAATGCCCAGGACACATAGGGCGCCCTGGGCGGATCAAGGAATCGGGCGAGGTTCAGCTACTGGTAGACAATGGAGACGGTGAAGCTCCCGGAATAGGCATTTGGTGTCTGATTGGCGGCCACGTGTAGTTTGGCGCCCACCCCGAACGTCGCAGTTCCGCTGCTGAGTGTGCCGGTGCCTGAGGGGTCTGATGTGAATGTGTCTACGAGCATGGTATGAGGAGTACCGGCGTTATCGGAGATGTTGATACTGCTCGGCAGCGTGATGGTAAAGGACTGGTTTCCCGTTCCGGTCGCCGTGAATGAAGCGGCCGCGCCCGACCCACCGCCAGACGTCACCCCGGATAGCGTGCGAGTGCCATCAGTCGGGCTCACCACCACCGTGCCGGCACTGGAACCGGGAACAATGGCCCCAAAGGACAGGGGGGTGGTATTGACCAGGGAGAGGCTTGTAATGATGGTGGCGGAGGCGTTGGCGTTGGCCGACTGGGCAAAGGCGACTGGTGTGGCCAGAAGAAGGGCACCAGTGATGATGTGTGCGGTAAATTTCATAGTCTGCTCCTTAAGATAATGGGTGAAATGAACGAGACTGAATAGGGATCCAGGATCGTTCAAATACAGTGCTTCGTGGATTATCATGCCGTTTTCAACCTAGTCAAGCCCCTTGAGGTCCTTTTTGGAGACCTCTGGCCGCCTGGGGGAATTCCGACTTTGGGTAGGCCCCCGGATGGATGAGGTCCGACGCGGACCCATAAAGGGAGCGGGCCGGGGCGATGGATTCGCCCCGGCCCGCTCTTTGGTTGGATCGTTGAACTTACGCCAAGGCCGCGAGGATGGCGTTGAAGGTGGGGCTGGGACGCATGGCGGCGGTGGTCTTCGCCTTGTCCGGGTGGTAGTAGCCGCCCATGTCCACGGGCTTGCCCTGGGCCCCGATGAGCTCGGCGTTGATCTTGGCCTCGTTCTCGGCCAGCTGCTTGGCGATCTGGGTGAACCGGGCCTGCAGCTCCTTGTCCTTGGTCTGCGCGGCCAGGGCCTCAGACCAGTAGTAGGCCAGGTAGAAGTGGCTGCCCCGGTTGTCGATCTGGCCCACTTTGCGGGCGGGGGACTTGTCGTTGTCCAGGAACTTGGCGATGGCCTGGTCCAGGGTCTCGGCCATGACCGCCACCTTGGCGTTCTTGAAGGTGTTGGCCACGAACTCCAGGGAGGCGGCGAAGGCGGAGAACTCGCCCAGGGAATCCCAGCGCAGGTAGCCCTCCTTCTGGAACTGCTGGACGTGCTTGGGGGCGGAACCGCCGGCGCCGGTCTCGAAGAGGCCGCCACCGCCCAGCAGGGGCACCACGGAGAGCATCTTGGCGCTGGTGCCCAGCTCGATGATGGGGAACAGGTCCGTGAGGTAGTCGCGGAGGACGTTGCCGGTGACGGAGATGGTGTCCAGGCCCTTCCGGATGCGCTCGCAGGAGAGCTTCATGGCGTCCACGGGATGCAGGATGCGGATGTCCAGGCCCTTGGTGTCGTGCTGCTTCAGGTAGGTCTCCACCTTGGCGATGATCTGGGCGTCGTGGGCCCGGTTCTTGTCGAGCCAGAAGATGGCCGGGGCGCCGGTGATGCGGGCGCGGGAGACGGCCAGCTTGACCCAGTCCTGGATGGGGGCGTCCTTGGCCTGGCAGGCCCGGAAGATGTCCCCTTCCTCCACCTTCTGGGACAGCAGGGTCTCGCCGGAGGCGTCCACCACCCGGATGGTTCCAGCAGCGGGGGCGAAGAAGGTCTTGTCGTGGGAACCGTACTCCTCGGCCTTCTGGGCCATGAGGCCCACGTTGGGCACGCTGCCGATGGTGGCGGGGTCGAAGGCCCCGTGCTTCTGGCAGTCCTCGATGATGGTCTTGTACATCGTGGCGTAGCAGCGGTCCGGGATCATGGCCAGGGTGTCATGGAGCTTCCCGTCCGTGCCCCACATCTTTCCGGAGTCGCGGACGACCACAGGCATGGAGGCGTCGACGATGATGTCGTTGGGCACGTGCAGGTTCGTGATGCCCTTGTCGGAATCCACCATGGCCAGGGAGGGTCGGGTGGCGTAGACAGCCTGGATGTCGGCCTCGATCTCCGCCTTCTTGGCGGCGGGGAGGCTCTGGATCTTGGAGTAGAGCTCGCCCAGACCGTTGGCCACGTTGACGCCCAGTTCCTTGATGACGGCGGCGTGCTTCTCGAACACGTCTTTGTAGAAGACGGTTACCGCATGGCCGAACATGACGGGATCCGAGATCTTCATCATGGTGGCCTTGAGGTGCAGGGAGAGCAGCAGGCCCTCCTTCTTGGCGGCCTCGATCTGCTCGGCGTAGAAGGCCCGCAGGGACTTGACGTTCATCACGGAGGAGTCGATGACCTCGCCGGCCAGCAGGGCGGTCTTCTCCTTCAGGACCTTCACCGTCCCGTCGCTGCCCACGAACTCGATCCGCATGGTGGTGGCCTTGGGAACCGTGGTGGAGGTCTCGCTGCCGTAGAAGTCGCCGCTGGTCATGTGCGCGACCCGGGCCTTGGAGTCGGGAGCCCAGGCGCCCATCTTGTGGGGGTGCTTCTTGGCGTAGTTCTTCACGGACAGCGGGGCGCGGCGGTCCGAGTTGCCCTCGCGGAGGACGGGGTTGACCGCGCTGCCCAGGACCTTGGCAAAGCGGGCCTGGAGGGCCTTCTCGGCCTCATTCTTGGGCGCCTCGGGGTAGTCGGGGATGTCGAAGCCCTGGGACTGCAGCTCCTTGATGGCGGCGATGAGCTGGGGGATCGAGGCGCTGATGTTCGGCAGCTTGATGATGTTGGCTTCGGGGGTCTGGGCCAGGTCACCCAACTGGGTCAGGAAGTCGGGAATGCGCTGCTGCTCGGTGAGATTGTCGGGGAAATTCGCCAGGATGCGGCCCGCCAGCGAGATGTCGCGGGTCTCAACGGCCACGCCCGTGCCATTGGTGAAGGCCTGGATGATGGGCAGCAGGGAGTACGTGGCCAGAGCAGGCGCCTCGTCGATCTCGGTCCAGATGATCGTATGCGGGGTCATGATCTCTCCTTTGGTTCGCGCGTCGCCGGGGGTTGAGCAACCGGCGGACGGGGCGTGTCCATGAATGGGTGAACAACCAGATTCCCACGGGGAAAGCCATGCTTCAAGCGCTTAGCCCCGGGGCCAGGGGAGGTTGGGACTTAGGTCACGCCCCCTGATTATCCCAGCACTGGCATGGAAGATCCCGAGGCCGACCTGAGGGTCCCCCGGGCCATGGCGAAGTCCATGCGGCCCAGGTTCACCCCGCCGAAACCCACCTGGAAAACCAGGGTCTCGCCCCGGGCCTGGGGCACCCGGGTTGGGGCCTCCAGGAAGGTGTGGCTGTGGCCACCGATGATGGCGTCGATGCCGGCCACCTGGCCCGGCATCTGCAGGTCGTCCGGGGCCGTCCCCTTCAGGTCATAGCCCAGGTGGGAGAGCACCACCACCAGGTCGGCCTTTTCGACCTCCCGCAGGTGCTGCACGACGGGCCGCAGGCATTCGTAGGGGTCTCTCCAGCCGACCCCCTCGTGGTTCTTCGGGGACACCAGTCCGGCAAAGGCCACACCCACGCCGGTGATGCCCACGCGGAGGCCAGGGAAGGTTCGAATCAGGGAGGGCCGGACCCGCTTGCCCAGTTCCGGCGCCCCCTTGAAGTCGAAGTTGCAGTTCACGAAGGGGAAGGGCGGGTTGGGGTGCTGAAGCTGCTCCATGGCTTCCATGGCCTCCACCAGCAGCTCCACGCCGTTGTCGAAGTCGTGGTTGCCCAGGGTCCCCGCGTCGTAGCCCAGCATGCGCATGAGCTGGTAGTCGAGTCGCCCCTTGTAGCGGTTGAAGTAGGGCGTGCCCTGGAAGGTATCCCCGGCATCCAGCAGCAGCACAGAACCCAGCTGTGCCCTCAGCTGGCGCAGCAGGGTGGCCCGGCGGGCGACGCCGCCCAGGCCGCTGATGGGACCGTTCCCCGGTCCGAAGGGTTCGATATGGGAATGGGTGTCGTTGGTGTGGAGGAGGGTGATGCGGCCGGAGGATGGTGCCGCCGCGGCCCCCAGGGGCAGGTGCGAGGCGACCGTGGCGGCAGCCAGGGAGGCAATGAAATCGCGGCGATCCATTTCAGCCTCCTAGAGCTTGAATTTCCGGTCCCGGATGGCTTCCTGGATGGGGACAGGAATGCCGTACCGGCCAGGGGCGGGGGCCACCAGGTCCTGCTTGTCCTTCGCCAGCCGGGCACAGGCGTCGAGCAGGATCTGGCGCAGGGTGAGGCCCGTGGTGAAGGGCTTCCTCCCCTTCTTCAGCGTGGGGATGGAATCGCCCCCCCCGTAGAGGTAATCGGTGGTGGCCACCTCTATGGTGGCCGCAGGGTCGATGGGGCTGCCATCGGCCCAGGTGATGGTGGCTGTCGCGGCTTCAGGCGTTCCGCTGACCACCGCCCGTACCCCGGAACAGGGCTCTCCGCCCCGCCGGACGATGCTTTCCTTCACCACCTGGATGACCTCCGCCCCGGTGAGTTCGATCACCACCAGCTCGTTTTCGAAGGGCATCAGCTCGAAGATGTCGGCCACCTTGAGCAGCCCCGGACGTAGATTCGCCCGCAGCCCGCCGGCATTGGTGATGGCCAGGCGCACAGGCTTTCCCGTCACGCCTTCCGCCGCCCCCCGCATGACGTCGGCCACCCAGTAGCCCAGCAGGTTCTCCTCCCCCCGGCGGCCACGGAACAGGCCCTGGGGCGCCTGCACCAGGGGCAGGCCGAAGGTGGCCTTGATCTCGGCGGCGCAAGGGGCGATGACCTTCTGGATCTCAGCATCCTCGGGGATCGAGGCCGTGATGGGGATGACCTCGGCCCCTGCCGCCGGCGGCTGAGCCCCCAGCGAGAGCGACAGCAGGAAGGGAAGGAGGAGGCTATGAATTGGCTTCATGGACGGCATCCTGTAGGGCGGTCCGGGCTTCCCGGACGACCGCGTCCTGGTGCCAGAAGCAGGCGGTCGCGCGGAGCAGCCAGCCCATCAGCCACCCGTTGACGGCGGTGACCAGGAGCTGGAGGAGCAGGAAGAGCCAGACCCGGAAGGTGGTGCCCCCGCCCATCCGCCAGGCCAGCAGCAGCACCAGGAAGGGAAGCAGGGCCCGGAGGGCTGCGCCTCCCAGCGCCAGGGTCCCCCACTGGATGGGATGGGACCAGAGACCCATGAAACAGCTCTCGAGGTGGGTGCGGTAGCCGCCTGTGCGTCCCGAGGCCCGTCCCAGGCGGCACAGCCACCACTGGAGATTCAGGGCAGAGACCAGGGCCATCCAGACCAGGGGGCGGCCGAGGAAGCCGGCCCAGCCAAGGGCATCCAGGCCGGAGCCACCGCTCCAGGCCAGCACCAGGTCCGCCAGCCAGGCCACGGCCCCCAGGGGGAGGAAGCCGATCAGGAGAGTGTCCAGGGCGCCAAGCAGCCAGGGACCCAGGCGGGCCTTAAGTCCTGCCTGCTCCGCCTGCATGCGCCAGCCGCACCACAGGACGAGGATCAGGCCGAGACCGAAGAGATGCACCGTCGGCGAGTTCACCAGGCGGAGCTTGAGGCCACCGTTTTCCCATAGTTCCCAGACATCCCGGGCACTGAGGCTCTCACCCCAGTGGTTCGGGAGGGCGCTCCACCCGGCCGTCCTCCTCAGGAGGCCCGCCCACCCCAGGGATGGCCCCAGCAGGACGAGCATCCAGCCGGCCATGAGGCCCCAGCCCCAGCGCGTGAATCCCCCCGGCGCGGTGGTGGCCAGGCAGGACCAGGGAGCCCTGGGCGTCAGCGCTTCCTCAGTGTGGATGGTGGTGGGGCGATCCATGATGTCCGCAAGCAACCTCTCATCAAACCACACTTGACAGGAAGCCGGCGATTGGGGTTTCATCGCTTCATGCCGCTGTCCTTCCCGATCCCCTGCCAGGGCCTCAACCATGAGGCTTGGCGGTGGCGTACGGGCTTGGACGGCTCCCTGTGCGAGGCCTAGCGGCCCACGCCATTCCGGACCCTCCGAGCCCGACCCCAAGGTCGGGCTTTTTCGTTGTGGAATGAAACCATGTCCCAGCCCTCCAGGCATCTGATCCGGCACCCGCTCCCCGCGGACCTCCTCACGCCCCTTGCCGCCTACCTCGCCCTCCGGCCCGCGGGCGCCAGCCTGCTCCTGGAATCCTGCGACCAGGGCGAACGCGTGGGGCGCCACAGCTTCGTACTGCTGGAAGGGTCCTCCGAATGCCGCCTGGAGGCCCCCGCCATGGGCTGGGTGGAAGCGGTCCGCGACCTGGCCGGGGCCCGTCCTGCGGAGACCCTTCATGATCCGGCTTCAGCCCTGCCAGCGCTTCGCGAGGTGCTGCCCATCGGGGTCGGCTGCGCCGGCTACCTGGGTTTCGAAGCCATGGGCGCCCTGGAGCCCAGCCTCGCACTGCCCACCCGGAACAGCCTCGGCCTGCCCGGACTGTGGGTGCGCCGGTTTGACACCGCCCTCGTCTTCGACCACCTCCACCAGGTGGCCGAGCTGCAGACCCTGGATGCCGACCCGGCCGCCGGTTGCGCCCGCCTGGCCGCCCTTCGCGCGCGGCTGCTGGAGGGGGCGAAGGATCCGGGACCTGGCCAGGCCCAGCCCTCGGCCCGGGCCCTGATGACCCAGCAGGCCTACGAGCAGGCCGTCGCCACGGCCCAGGAGCTCATCCTCGACGGGGACATCTACCAGCTGGTGCCCAGCCAGCGCTTCCACATCGCGGATCCGCCGCCGCCCCTGGAGGCCTACCGGCGCCTGCGGAGGTTGAATCCCAGCCCCTATGGCTACCTGCTGGAGTGGGGCGATTTCGCCCTGGTGGGGGCCTCGCCGGAGATGCTGGTGCGGGTGCAGGACGGCGAGGCGGAGACCCTGCCCATCGCCGGAACTGTGCCGAGGGGTGCCAGTGCCGACGAGGATGCGGCGCGCTTCCAGGCCCTGAAGCGCGACCCCAAGGAACTGGCCGAGCACCAGATGCTGGTGGACCTGGCCCGCAACGACCTGGGCCGGGTGGCGGTGCCCGGGGGGGTGCGCGTGGAGCTGCCCCTGGCCCTGCAGCGCACCAGCCACGTGCTGCACCTGACCACCACGGTCAAGGCCAGGCTGAAGCCGGGGTTGGATGCCCTCGATGTGCTGGCCGCGGCCTTCCCGGCGGGCACCGTGAGCGGAGCCCCCAAGCTCCGCGCCTGCCAGCGCATCGCCGAACTGGAAGGGGAGGTCCGGGGCCCCTACGGCGGCGTGCTGCTGCGGCTGGGTGCCGACGGGGTGCTCGACACGGCGCTCATCCTGCGCACGGCAGTCTACTCCGGCGGCGCCGCGACCATCCAGGCGGGGGCCGGCGTGGTTCGGGCCTCCCGGCCCGAGGCCGAGTACTTCGAGACTCTGCACAAGCTCGGCGCCATCGCCCAGGCCCTGGGCGTGCAGCTGGACGGAGGTGCCCGGTGATCCTCCTCATCGACGCCCTGGACTCCTTCACTTACAACCTGGTGCAGGCGTTCGAGACCCTGGGCTCTGAAGTGCTCGTGATCCGCCATGACGTCCTCACCCTTGACGAGGCCAAGGCCCTTCACCCTGAGGCCGTGGTCCTGTCGCCAGGGCCGGGCCACCCCACGGAAAGCCCCGCCCACATGGCGCTGGGCGCCTCGGACTGGGCGGTTCCCCTGCTGGGTGTCTGCCTGGGTCACCAGGCCCTCGCCGCCGCCACGGGAGGACGGGTCATCCGTGCAGTGGAGCCCCTCCACGGGGAGGCCACGGCCCTGGCCCATGACGGCACAGGCCTGTTCAAGGATCTGCCCGTGGGGCTGCCCGTGGGGCGCTACCACAGCCTCATCGCGGAAGCCGCTTCGCTGCCCGCCTGCTGGCGCGTCACCGCCCGCAGCACCGGGGGCGAGATCATGGCCATGGAGCACCGTCACCTGCCCCGCTGGGGCGTGCAGTTCCATCCCGAGAGCATCCTCACGCCGGATGGTCCGGCGATGCTCGCCAACTTCCTCCGCCTGGCCAAGGGAGTCGCCCGATGACCCTGCTCACCACCCACAACCCCATCCGCCCCCTGCCCGAGGGCACGGCCTCGGAGCTCATGCGCATCTTCATCGATCAGGACACGGACGCCCTCCTGGTGGGGGCCTGCCTGGCCCTGCTGGCCCAGCGGGTGCCCGAGGCCCATGAGCTGGCGGCCTTCGCAGACGCCCTGTCGGAGGTCGCCGTACCCTTCCCGGCGGTGCCGGCCGGGGCCATCGACGTGGTCGGCACCGGTGGAGACGGTGCCTCCACCGCCAACCTCAGCACCCTGTCGGCCCTTCTCCTGCCGCACCTGGGCGTGCCCGTCGTCAAGCACGGCAACCGGGCCGCCACCGGCGTCTGCGGCAGTGCGGACCTGATGGAGGCCCTGGGCTATGACCTGTCCCGCGCCGTGTCCGACCTCACCCAGGACCTGGAGCGCCGGAACTTCGCCTTCCTCTTCGCCCCGGCCTTCCACCCACTGCTGGGCCGCCTGCGGGAGATCCGCCGGCGCCTGGGCATCCCCACGATCTTCAATCTCCTGGGTCCGCTCCTGAACCCCGGTCTCCCCCCCCTGCAGGTGCTGGGCGTGGCCCGGGAGGACCTGCTCGTGCCCATGGCGGGGGCCCTGGCCCGAAGGAAGACCCTGCGTCGCGCCTTCGTGATCCACGGCAAGGACGCCGAAGGCAAGGGCCTCGACGAGGCCTCCATCGAGGGGCCGACCCTGGTGGTGGCCGTGGCGGGAGGGCAGGTGGGACCGCCCCAGGTGCTGGTGCCGCGGGAGCTGGGGCTGGCCCCGCCCCCGCGCCACGCCCTGCGGGTGGTCGACCGCGCCGAGGCCCTCACCGTGGCCCGGGGCCTCTTCGGTGGCGCGGCCCACGCGGATTTCCGCCCGCCGGTGGCCGATGCCGTGGCCCTGCAGTCGGCCCTGGGCCTGCTCCTGCACCGCAACCTTGGCCTGGAGCAGCTGGCCAGTGTGCTCCGGGAAGTGAGGGCCCGGCTCGACCAGGGTTTCGGTCTGCCCTTCAACCACCCCTCCGAGGAACGGCCATGAGCCGGCTTCCCGATGCGACTGCCCTCGTCCATGGAACGGGCCTGTCTTCCGGCTCGCATCTCCAGCGCGTGCTGGTTTCCGAATTGGCCCGGCTCCCCGGGCTGCCCGTCCCCCCCCCGCCGAGGGCTCTTCCGCCGGCCGGCCCCGGCCCCTTCGAGTCGGCCCTGCGCCGGGATGCGCACCGGCAGGGCGGGGCGGTGATCGCCGAATACAAGCAGGCGTCTCCCTCCCTCGGGCCCTTCGCCATGGGCACCCCGCTCCTGGATCAGCTGCAGACCTATGTGGATGGGGGCGCCTCGGCCTTTTCCATCCTGGCGGAACCCGCCTATTTCCGGGGATCGGCGGAGCACATCGCGAAGGCAGTGACTCTCGGTGTGCCCCGGCTCTACAAGGGCTTCGTGATCGCGGAGGCCCAGCTGGCCGAGGCCGAGGCCTCCGGCGCCGAGGCCGTGCTCCTCATCGCCCGGGTGCTCAAGGAGCACACGGGCGCCTTCGCCGATGCCGCCAGACGCCGGGGCCTCGAGCCCCTGGTGGAGCTGCACAACCTGACCGAAGTGGGATTCGCCCAGGCCGCCAAGGCCCGGCTGGTGGGGATCAATGCCCGGGACCTCTCCACCTTCAACCTGGGGGCGCCCACGGCGGACCCGCTCCGGCGGGCCTTTCCCGAGGCCGTGCTGATCCGCGAGTCGGGCCTGGCCACGCCCGAGGATGCCCGGACGGCGCTGCGCGCGGGCTTCGATGCGGTCCTCATCGGCGAGGCGCTCATGCGCAGCCCGGACCCCAGGGATTTCCTCAACCGCATCCTGGTGGGCCTGCGGACGGAGGCCCCATGACGGTCCTCGCCAAGGTCTGCGGCCTGGTCCGCGCCGAGGACGCGGCCTTTGCGGCTGCCACGGGCGCGGACCTGCTGGGCTTCGTGTCCCATCCCCCCAGCCCGAGACACTGCGCGGACCTGGCCGTGGCGGCGCCCTACCTGGACCGGGCCGTGCTGGTCCAGGTGGCTGGCTCCGCCGAGGAGGTCATTTCAGTGGCCCGGCGCCATGGTTTCCGGAAGGTCCAGCCCTACCTTCCCGCGTTCAGGCGGCAGGCGGACATCCGCGCGCTTCGTGAGTCCGGGCTCCAGGTGCTCCTCCCCTGGGCCGACGAGGCGGGCCAGATTCCGGTGCTCGCCGACCTGTATGTCTGGGAGACCGGTGCAGCTGCCACCGGCGTGGTGGGCGGATCCGGTCGGACCCACGCCATGGCCTTTCCCCCACCCGGTGATTTCCTGCTGGCCGGAGGCCTCGATGCCACGAATCTGCAAGAACGGGTCGGTTCCCTCCCAGCATCACTGCGTGCAGGCTTCCGCGGGGCGGATGCCGCCAGCCGGCTGGAGCAAGCGCCCGGCCTGAAGGATCCCGCGAAGGTCACCGCCTTCATCCGCACGGCTCATGCCCTGGAGTCCGCATGATTGAAGCCTTCCGCCTCCCCTCGCGCTTCGGCGCCCTGTCCCTCGGCGGCTGCTATGCCCCGGAAACCCTCATGCAGCCCCTACTCGACCTGGAGGCCGCCTTCTGCGCCGCCCTGGAGGATCCCTCCTTCCTGGAGGAACTGGGGGGCGAACTTCGGCACTTCGTGGGCCGGCCTACGCCGCTCACGCCTGCGCCCCGCCTGGCCGCGAGGATGGGCCTGAGGGCCCTCTTCCTGAAGCGGGAGGACCTCACCCACACCGGCGCCCACAAGATCAACAACGCCCTGGCCCAGGCCATTCTCGCCCGGCGCATGGGCAAGACCGAGATCATCGCGGAGACCGGGGCGGGCCAGCACGGCGTCGCCACCGCCGCGGCCTGCGCCCGGCTGGGCCTGGCCTGCACGGTCTACATGGGCGTGACGGACATGGCTCGGCAGGCGCCGAACGTGGCGCGCATGCGGCTCTTCGGCACCCAGGTCGTGCCCGTGGAAGCGGGGCAGGGGACCCTCAAGGAGGCCGTGAACGAGGCCCTGCGGGCCTGGGCCGGGCGCTGCGACCGGGCCCACTACATCCTGGGCTCGGCCCTGGGACCCCATCCCTTCCCGACCCTGGTGCGCACCTTCCAGACCGTCATCGGCGAGGAGGCCCGGGCCCAGGTGCTGGACCAGTCCGGAGGATTGCCGGAGGTGGTGCTGGCCTGCGCGGGCGGGGGCAGCAATGGCCTGGGTCTGCTGCTTCCCTTCCAGGCCGACGGCCTGCGCCGGGTCGCGGTGGAGGCCGGGGGCCACGGACCGGCCCTCGGCGAACACGCCGCGCGTCTCGACGGCGGCCGCATGGGGGTCCTGCACGGCTGCAAGACCCTGCTGCTCCAGGACGAGCACGGCCACACCGCGGAAACCGCGAGCATCAGCGCGGGGCTGGACTACCCGGCCCTGGGTCCGGAACTGGCGGCCCTGGCCCTGGACGGGAAGGTCGAAGTGCGCCGGGCCTCCGACGAAGAGGCCCTCGCCGGCGCCCGGCAGCTCTGCGAATCCGAAGGCATCCTGCCAGCCCTGGAGAGCAGCCACGC
>CAIMBM010000024.1 GCA_903839205.1 uncultured Holophagaceae bacterium
CTGCAGCCAGGGGCTGACCCGGTTGATGCCGTCGGGGGTGCCGGCGAGGGCCAGCTCGAATCGGATCGGCTGGTCCGGGTCCTGGGCCGGCGTGAGGCTCCAGAACAGCGCATGGACCCCCTGGGGGAGGTCCTTGAGGATGCTGCCCTCCAGGTTCCTGGTCAGGCCGCCGAGCAGCGCCTCCGGCTGGAGGTAGCCCTGGAAGGGGGCCCTGGGGCTGATCCATTCCGCCGCCAGGGCCGCGTCGGGCAGGGTCCCGAGGCTGGCCCCGGCGGCCAGGCGGGCCAGGGTCTCCAGGGAGCCGATCCAGACCTGGCCCTTCTCGTCGCTGGCCGCCCGGATATGGGCCTTGGTCCCGCCGGTTTCAAGGTCCAGGATCACGTAAAGAGGCCAGTCCCGGCCCTGGATCCGCAGGCTCCCCTCCTGGGGGAAGGATTCGGCCAGGGCGCCAACCAGGGCGGCGGGGTCCTTGAACTGGTTGAGCTGGATGAGGACGTGCTCGAGGCCCTTCTGAAGGGTTCCATCCCCTTTCTGGGGCAAGCTGAGGATGTGGAAGGTCACCCGGCCGGTCTCCAGGCGGGGGCTGATGTGGGCCTTCTGGAGGAAGAGATCGAGGGCCCGTTCCACCACCGGGTCGCGGGAGATGAAGGACTGGAGCTCCTTGTGCGAAAGCATCCACCCGGCCTCTCCGGAGATGGAGGCCAGGCTGTCGGCCGGCGCGGCCGCCACCCAGGCGGGCACGTGGTACTTGGGACGGCAGGAGGAGGCGAAGGACAGACAGGCCAGGGCTGCCGCGGCGGGGATCAGGATGGCGGCAGGGCGTCGCATGATGGCTCCTGGGTGGGGCTACGGAGTCGCGCGGCCGGCGTTTACGCCGGTCAACCCATGGACCGGAGGGCGGAAGGCAGATGGGGACTGCGGAGGAGCTGCTGCTGCTCGGCTTCGGAGAGCAGGCCCCAGATGCGCATCGAGGCCTCCCGCGGCGTCTTCGGATTGAGCAGCAGCTCGGACATGATGGCTGCATGGGCCATGAGCACGGGATGTCCCGCGATCTGCTCCAGGACGGCCCGGGGGGTCAGCTTGTTGCGGGCCAGCCGCAGGAGGATGCCAGGATCCAGCTGCCGGTCCGCCACCATCCGCCGCAGGGTCTCCTCGTCCTGGAGCACCTCCTGGGGCAGGTGGCGCATGAGCTCGCCCCCGGAAGTGCGAAGGGCCGTGATCCGGTGGGGGACGTCCATATCCTGGTACAGCTGGCGGAGGGACTCCAGGGCCCGTCGCTTCACCTCCAGGTGGAGGATGCGGGCGTCCCTGAGGATCTCGATCGAGGGCTTCATTCCCGGCAGCTGGGGCAGCAGCCGCAGGGCTGAGGCCTCGGACAACTGGGGGTGATGGACCAGGGCCTCGGCCACCATGGGATCCTCGGACCAGGAACGGTGCGCCGCGATCGCCTCGACCCGGGCGTGGTCCAGGGCGGAGACCGCCGAGGCCAGGAGGCGCGGACTCAGGGCCGGGTTCTCCAGGGCGAGCCGGAAGACCTGGAGATCGGGATCCCGCAGCACCTGGCTGATCTGCTCTTCCTGGGTGGCCTGGGTGGCCAGGAAGACCCGTTCCTCCATGGTCGCCCAGCGGCCTTCCTCGCCCCGCTCGGGGAGGGCCGAGGCCAGATTCGACTGCTGGCGCTGCAGCCGGTCGTAGAAGTACTTCACGACCCGAAGCAGGTCGGGGGACTGCCGCTTGGCCCAGTAGGTGATGAACTGGTACTCGCTTTCGGCCAGCTGGGTGAAGAGACTCACGATCCGCTGGACGGAAAGCCGGTCGCGGGTGCCCTGCTCCAGGGCGGCCACCAGGAGCTGGGAGAGCCCCACGCGCCGGGAGAGATCCGCCGGACAGCCCGGGGCATCCCGCAGGCTCGCGCGCACCGGTTCCCGGAAGTACCACCGGGCTTCGGCATAGACCTCTTCGAAGAAGGCGGCTTCCTCGCTCTGGGCCAGGGCGCGGCAGATCAGGTCCTCGGAGACCAGGGGGTTCTGGAGCGCCGCCTGGCGGATGTCGGGGTCCGAGGCCACCAGGAACGAGAGCAGTTCCTCGGGTTGGGCCGTGTGCCCCGCCCGGGCCAGGCGGCCGGCCCGATCCAGGCCCTCGGCCAGCGGCTGGGGAGGCGGGGCCACGGGGAGGGTAGTCAGGGCCTCCCAATCGGGGTGTTCATCGGGCAGCGGGGGCAACTCCTGGGTGGTCCCCGAGGCGGTCACGGTCTTCGCCAGCTGCTTGGCCAGGAGCTTGGCCACGGGTTTCAGTCCGGCGGGCAGCTGCGAGTAGAGGGTCTTCACGGATTCGGAACGGTCGGGCTTCTCCCCGACGGGAGCCCGGTCCATCTCCCGCATCTGGTCGAAGAGAGAAACCACCATCTCCAGGTCCCGGCGGATGGCTTCGGGCGTGGCCTCATTTTCGGCCAGGCCGAGCAGGATGGGCCAATGGGCCAGCCAATGCGGCGTGCGCGCCATGAGCGCGAGGAGGCGAGGCGAGGCCAGCGAGCGGGCCAGTCCCTCCAGCATGCGCACCTGCCCCTCCGAGGGCAGCTGGGGCCGGATCAGCATCAGATTGCGGAAATGGATACGCTCGGAATCCGTGAGGGATTCCAGGAAAGTGGATTCCCCTACCGAGCTCATGACCGAGCCCACGACATCGTCGGGTGAGGTCGCGAACGCTTGGTCAATGTTCCTCCCGGATCAGGCGACGGTGGCCTGGAGGAAGGCCAGCAGCCTCGGATTCTGGTGGAACAGCAGAGCGTCTACCAACGCTCCCTGCAAGCCGGGCTTGGAATACACCGCCTCCAGGTGATGGGGAGCCGTGAGGCTGCCGCCCATGAGCAGGGGCAGGCCCGTCGCCGCGGCCAGCTCCTGGGCGGTCTGGAAATCCGGATCCGCGGTGGGATCCTCCGGGATATCCACGAAGACCAGGCGCCGGAAGCCGTAGGCCTTGGCCCGCAGGGCGAGATCGAGGGCGCTCTGGGTGGTGGGGTCCGCCCACCCCGAGCGGTGGACCAGGCCCGCGCGGGCGTCGATGGCGGCGCTGAGGAAGGATGGGAATCGCGCCATCAGCTGTTCGGAGACCATGGGCGACTTGTGCAGGATGGTGCCCACCACGAGCCAGGTGGCTCCCTGGTCGATAAAGAACTGGGCCTGGTCCGAGCTCCGGATGCCGCCAGCCACCTGGATGCAGATCTTCCGGTCCCGGGTCCGGCAGCGCTGAAGGATCTGGCCGATCAGGTCCCGGTTGTTTCCGCGGCCCATGGCCGCGTCCACATCCACCAGGGACAGCCGGGTCGCGCCCCCGTCGAGCAGCTGCTCGGCGAGGTCCATGGGCAGCGGGAAGGAGGAATCACCGGGCCACGCGGTGGAGACCACGTGGCCTTGCTGGAGGTTCAGGCTGGGATAGATCTTCAAGCACACACCGTTAACAGAGGCAGATGGGAGTGTAACGCAAGGGTCAGGAAGGTGTGCCAGATCCAAGCTGATCCAGCAGCCGCTGGGCGGCGTCGCCCTCGGCGCGCTTGCGGGTCGAACCCTCGGCCTCCGCGGCCAGGGCGCCCACCGACACCCGCATGGTGAAGCGGGGGGCATGGCCCGGGCCTGCAAGTTCCACCTGGGCATAAACCGGGGCCGGGAGCCCCAGGCGGGCCACCGTTTCCTGGAGGTGGGTCTTGGGATCTGACCGGGTCCAACTCTCGGGCCTGGCTTCCCGGATGGAGGCCAGGAACCGGGCCTCCACCAGCGCGCTCACCCGGAGCATGCCGTCCAATCCCGCGGCCTCTGCATCGAGGTAGATGGCGGCCAGCAGGGCCTCGAGGGCGTCGGCGAGGGGCTTGGGCCCCATGGGCGGGGCCTTGCGGGGATGGACGGCCCTGAGTGCCCGGTCCAGGCCCAGGTCCAGGGCCCAGGCGTGCAGGGATTCCGTGCGCACCAGCACCCCCCGGAGCTTGCTCATGGGGCCCTCCTGCCAGTCCGGGCGTTCGCGGTGGAGCAGGAAGGCGACCGTGAAGTTCAGCAGGGCGTCGCCGAGGAATTCGAGCCGCTGATTGTCCCGGCGGGACCCGGCCGAAGTGTGTGTGAGTGCCTCCTGGAGTAGGTCAGGACGCTGGAACCGGTAGCCCAGACCGCCCTCCAGATCGCCCGGATGGTCCTGGCTCCGCACCACCTCAGTTCGCCAGATCGGAGGGGAGGCGCTGGTTGAGCCGGGCCTGGTTGAAGGCGGAGCGGAAGCGCGCGTTCTGGGCCATCTGGCCCAGGAGCCCCTGGCGCCGGGCCTCCCGCAGTTCCTGGACGAACTCCTGGGTGCGGCCCTGGTCGTGCAGGACCACGGCCAGCCAGGCGTGCGCATTGACGTTGGAGGGGTCGGCCTGGAGGGCCTGGCGGAAGCCCTGGATGGCCCGGTCCGGCTGGCTGTCCGCCAACCGGATGGACTCGCTGAGGGACAGGTTGCCGAGGTTCTTGCGCTCGAAGACCTGCTGCTTCTCGAGCTTCTCGGGCGCGAAGAGCTCGGGCTGGTCGATGGCCCTGGGTTCAGCGGGCTTCGGTGGCGAAGGCCGGGCGGGTTCGGGCTTGGTTCCGGGTCTGGGGTCCACCTGGGATGGCGGGGGGGTCGCCGGGACGGTCGCAGGACCGGGTCCTTGCGCCGGCTTCGCCGGGGCCACCCCCGGGGCAGCCGGGGCCGGGCCAGGCTTCGTATCGCCGGCGGCCAAGGCCGGTTCCACCTTGGCGCCGGCCAGGGCCGCGGCGGGCTCCGGGGCGCGGCCCCGGAGGGTCCACCAGGAGACGCCGCCCAGACCCGCCATGATGAGGGCGGCCAGGCCCAGCCACAGGCCCTTGCCCCTCCCGCCCGCAGCGGGCGCCGGCGGGGCGTATGGAGGTGTCGAGCCCTGGGTCCCCGCAGGGAGCTGCAGGGTGGC
>CAIMBM010000025.1 GCA_903839205.1 uncultured Holophagaceae bacterium
CACCTGGCGCCGGAACTCGTAGGCCAGGTCCACCACGGTCTGGAGGCGGTGGATGTTGGAACTGAAGGTGGCCACGAAGAGGCGGCCCTTGGTCTGCTCGAAGGCGGCCTCCAGCCCCTCCCGGCACACGGATTCCGAGGGGGACCGTCCCGGGCGGCCCACGTTCGTGGAATCCGCCATGAGCAGGCGCACGCCCCCGTCGCCCAGGGCCCGGAGGCGCTCCAGGCCCGTGTGCCGGCCATCCAGGGGCTCAGGGTCCAGCTTGAAGTCCCCGGAATGCACCAGCACCCCCTGGGGGGTGTGCAGAGCCAGGGCGCAGGCATCGGGGATGCTGTGGGTGACGGGGATCCATTCGGCCTCGATCTCCCCGTCGCCGACCTTCACCCGGCCGTAGTCCTTCACGGTGCGGAGCAGGCGGGTATCCAGGCCGTGCTCGCGAAGCTTGCCTTCCACCAGCCCCAGCGTGAAGGCCGTCCCGTACACGGGCACCGGCCAGCGCCGCAGGAAGTATGGCAGCGCCCCGATGTGATCCTCGTGGCCGTGGGTGAGGAGCACCGCCTGGAGCCGGTCCGCGAAGGGTTCGAGGTAGGCGAAGTCCGGCACGATGGAATCGATGCCCGGCTGGTCGTCCGACGGGAAGAGCTGGCCGCAGTCCACCAGGAACAGGCTGCGGGCGCTGTGGACCACCAGCGCGTTCATGCCGAACTCGCCCAGCCCCCCGATGGGGATGAGGCGCAGCTCGTCGGCGGCGGGGGCTTCGGTCCAGGCTTCGAATTCGGGCACTAGGGGCATGGCGATGGGAACACCTCCGGATGATGGATGAGAAGGGCCCGGGTGGCCGACAGCCACGCCGCGGGCGGGATCACTTCGGCGCGCAGCGCCGGCACCAGGCCGACCGCGGTCAGCCCTTCCGGGGACAGGGCTCCCTGCCAGTTGTTGGCAAGCGTCTTCCGGCGGTGGGCGAAGGCACGGTGGAGCACCGTGAGCAGGGCCTTCCGTTCGGGCAGGCTGGGCGGGTCCTCCCGGGGCTCGAACAGGACCACGGCCGAATCCACCTGGGGGGCGGGACGGAAGGAGCCGGGCCCCAGCTTCACCAGCCGGGTCAGCCTCGCGCAGAGCTGGGCCAGTACGGACAGGGGTCCATAGGCCTTGGTGCCCGGCTGGCCCATGAGCTTCTGGGCCACTTCCAGCTGGAACATGAGCACCATGCGCTCCCATGCGAGGTCCCCGGTCAGCAGCCGCGCCAGGATGGGCGTCGCGGCGTTGTAGGGCAGGTTCCCCACCACGGACCAGGGTTCGCCCTCGGGCAGCGGAATCCGGACGGCGTCCCCCTGGAGCAGGTGGAAATGGGCCCGGGCCCCGAAGCGCTCCCGCAGCAGGGCGCAGGCCTCCGGATCCAGGTCCACGGCCCATAGGGGGCGCCCGTCCGCCAGCAGCCGCTCCGTCAGCACGCCCGGGCCGGGACCGACCTCCAGGAGGCGCGGGGCCCCGCAGGCCAGCGCCGAGCCCACGATGGTGGCGATGGCCCCCTCGTTCACCAGGAAGTTCTGGCCGAAGGCCTTCTTGGGGCGCAGCCGGGCGATGGGAGAAGGATCTGACACACCTCAGCGTACCACCTCGGCGCGGCCGCCACGAAAAGGGGCCCTCGCGGGCCCCAAGAAACGCTCAATGAAGACTGTGATCAGCGGACGATGCGCCAGCTGCGGGGGGCGAAGGAGGAGGTCCCCCCTGGCACATTGATGCTCTGCACGAAGGCGCTGCTGAGGGTGGCACTGCCTGAGGTCCCCGTGGTCCCGATGGGGATCTGGCCGCTCTGGAGCAGCATCTGGTTGCCGATGGCCGTGAGGTCGCCGGCCAGGTTGCTCCAGGTGAAGACCTTGCCGCTGGCGGCCGCATCGTTCGGGTTCAGGTAATCCGACACCGTGGTATTACCGCTCTGGAAGACGGGCGAGAGCACATTGGCAATGAGGTAGGTGTTGGTGACCCCGGAACCGGCACAGGAAGTGTTGGTGCCGGAGGTGGTGGGCGTGAAGGTGGAAAAGACCAGGCCGCCGTTGAGGACCACGGGCGTGAGGTAGGCCTTCTCGAAGAAGAGGTGGGCGGCATTGTTGGGGTCCGCCGCGGGGCTGTGATAGTTCAGGTAGTAGCCGAGGTGCTGGTTGTTCCCCAGGTAGCTGGTATCGCCAGGAACCGCATTGGTGGTCATGTTGACCAGCAGGGAGGAGGATCCGGGTGCGGAGATGGCATTGCCGCTGGTGTCCACGGAGCTCGGGAGCCCGTTCACGGTGGGCAGGTCCCCGCTGTCCTGGCGGTCGAACACCACCACCTGCATGTTCGGCGCATTCCCCACGGGCTTGATGGACCCGTTGTCCATGGGATCATTGCGGTCCCCGGTGCCGAAGGTGACGCCCACCACGGGCGGGATCATGTTCGGGGCATCGGTGACCGTCGAAGGCCGCCGGAACTGCGGGATCGAGGTGGTGAGCTTGAAGGCCACGGGCGGGGTCGTGATGGGCGAGGCCGCGGTCACGTTGCCCGAGGTGAGCGTCGTGGCCCCCTTGAAGATCCAGCGGATTCCGGGATTCCCTGGAGTCGTACTGACATTGGCGGATCCGTCCGTGGTCCACTGGTCGATGTTGGAACTGTCCACCCTGAACCCGGCGGCGCCCGAGGTCAGCTTCTGCATGGAACCCAGCGCATAGACGCCGCCGTTCTGGTCGGCGAAATAGATCCGCTGGGCCATGCCGGTGCCGGACAGGAACTGGAACGGATAGCCCCCGGAGGTGAGGGAGCCGATGTTCGGGAACTGGCTCGCCAGGGTGGCGTTCTTCACGAAGTCGTAGGTCTTCAGGATCCCGCCGTTCTGTACATTCAGGGCCAGCAGGGAGCGGCCCAGCTTGGCGGGGGCCGTGTTGTTCCCGATGGTGAGGCCATCCATCGAGGTGTTGCTGTAGCCACCGCCCAGGATCGCCACATCCACCGGCGTGCTGGAGGAGGAGGTCATCACCTCCGCGAGCCCGATGCTCGAGGTGGCCAGGCCCATGGTCTGCAGGGTGGCATTGGTGGCGGTATTGGGGTTGATCATCCAGGCCAGGTAGGGATGGCCGGGGTTCGCCACATCCAGGGCATAGTAGCTGCGTCCGCCCTTCCGGAGACCGAAGATGACCCGGACTGTATCCGAGGAATCCACCCAAAGGTTGCCGGAGTTGCTGTTGTTCCAGTAGATGACGGGCGAACCATCCACCGTGTAGATGTGGTTGATGGGGTCGCCGGTCATGAGCTGGCCCAGCTTGTTGACACTCGGGCCGGCGGGGTTGTTGAGGTACTCTGAAGGCACGAAGGCCCACAGCTCGTCCATCTGCGCCTGGAGGACGCCGCTGGAATTGACGCCGCTCACTTCCCCGAAGGCGTGGAAGAGGCCCTGGTTGTCCCCGACGAAGACCACCCGGAAGCCGGCGCCGGTCATGCTGCTGTAGGTGCTGGTCCAGGCGCTGCTGAGCGGGCTGGTGGAAGGGATCAGCGAAGGATCGTACTGGATGGCTGCCGGGGAACTGTTGATGATGTCCCCCATGAGGTCGGTGCGGTTGGCCCCGGACCCGGTCTTGGTCGTGGGATTGTGGGTCGTGTCGGCCTGGGCGACGGAGCAGGCCCCCCGGATGAACCGGATCAGCTGCCAGGCGCCCGAATTGGCGCTCCCGCCGGTGGGATCCGTGGTGCCCATCACGGTGTCCGTGAGCAGGCTGTTCTGGTCACTGAAGTTCTGGGCAGAGGCGGTGAGGTCAAGCGCGGCGCCCCCCAGGGCGGGTTCGTGGCCGGGGATCACCGTGTAGATGTTGCGGCAGTTCGTTCCTGTGTCCCGCCAGCTCTTGGCATAGAGCATGTTCGCGGCCGAAGCCACGGCATTGTTGGCGTTGATCTGGGTGACGAATTGGTTGTACTTGTCCTTGAGGCCCACGGTGCCGCTGCTCTGGATGCCGATGCCCGTCATGAGCAGGTCCCCCTGCCAGATGGAGCCGCCGGAGGTGTTGGTGGCCTCGAAACTCCCCAGGTAGGCCCGGTTCCCCAGGT
Source organism: uncultured Holophagaceae bacterium (assembly GCA_903839205.1). Taxonomy (GTDB): domain Bacteria; phylum Acidobacteriota; class Holophagae; order Holophagales; family Holophagaceae; genus Geothrix. The sequence goes on from CAIMBM010000025.1 coordinate 4,069, forward strand.
TGAGTCCCACCAGGGGCGCCGAGGGCGCGGTGATCCCGGCATTGGCCTGGACGACCTTGCGCAGGATGACGGCGAGGCTGTTGACGAGGGTGGTGGGGTTGGAGGCGTCGAAGAAGTTCGTCTGGTAGCTGCCCCCGCTCGCGCCGTAGGGGACGGCCGTGGTGATGTCGAAATTGGTGAGCTTCGGGTCCCCGAACAGGGCGGCCGCGAGCAGCGGTCCCTTGCCCCCGCTGGTATCGGTGCTGGTGCCGGCCAGGCAGAGACCCACGGTCATGGTGGTGATGGCCCGCGGCGCGCTGGACGTGGAGCCCCGGGACATCACGTTGAAGGGCGCGAAGGCGGCCGGCGTGCCGGATCCGGAGGTGAGCTGGCTGGCGTTGGCGTTCCCATGGGCGGCCACGGCGGCCAGGGTCCAGATGTTGAAGTAGCCTGTGCTGGTGCTGGTTCCCGGGGCCAGGTCGCTGTAGGGAATGGCCTGGATCTGGGCGGCCGTGGTCCAGGTCCCGCCCAAGGGGCCAATGGCCGAGCCATCCCCCCCATGCTGGCATGTGCCGCTTTTTGAGTCATTGGCATTGCCATCCGTGAAAAGGATCACGTAGGAGGAGCGGCAGGGCGGCGGCGTCTCCCCGCTGCCGCCGATGGCCAGGGCTGTGTTGGTCTGGGAGAAGATGCTGGTGCTGTCACTCAGGGTCATCTGCGCCAGACTGTTCGCCAGGGCGTAGGTCAACGGCGTGCTGTTTTGGGGCGTGCGCGACTGGAAGTAGGTGACGGACGGGTCCGAGTAACCAGTCACCGCCCCATTGGTGGCGGCAGTCTTGAACATCGTGAGCTCCCTGGGCTGGTATTGCTTGTTCCACTGGCCCGAGGTGAAGTTCAGGGAATTAACGGTCGTCTTGGCCTCTTCATTGGTGCAATCCAGGAAACGGTAGGCCCACCAGACCTTGCTCCGGTTGGCGAACCAGGTCGCAAGCACAGCCTTCTTGAGGTACTGGGCCCGGGTCCCTACAGGCAGACCGTTACTAAAAGCGGTCTTGGCCCCCGCATTGGTGGTCGCCCCGCCGATGACATAGCCTCCGCCGCCGGGAGGGGCTATGCCGTTGTCATCGTTGTAGGTACCTGTGCCACCGGTGCTGGCGTCATCGGTGCCCCAGAACATCCAGTACACATAGTCCGTGGTGAAGTCGAACCAGCTGGTAAGCGATGTGCTGCTGTTTCCATCCACGGAGGTTGCGGTGGTGTAGACGTTGTCGTAGGGGATGTAGTTGCTGCTCGACCCGATGTCCGGATCCGCCACGCAGTCGATCCAGGCCGGCAGGTTGGTGCCCGTGGGTGCTGTCGTTGTTCTCTTCATCAGCGTCCAGGGGAAGGGCATGTCCACGGTGCGGGTATAAGTGGTGTTGACGGGATGGCGGCTGGTTCCGGTATTAATGGTCAGGGTCATGGTCATGCGGGCGTGGGTGGCCGTGAGGGCATTGGTCAAGGTGACATTGCCCGATGCGGGGGTGGTGACGGCGGTGCCGGACGCATTGACCAAGTAGCCGGAGAGGCTGCTGCAGGTGGTTGCCGAAGAGGAGGTGGTAGGGGCGCTCATGGTCACGTAGTTGGTGCTGGTGTATCCACCAGAACCGCCGATCGAGTTGACGGTGAAGCTCAGCCGGCTGCCGTCCCCGGGGGTTCCCCCGACATGGGTCCCATAGTCCACATTCGTCCAGTACTTCGACGACCAGAAGACCCCAGTCATGGAGCCGGAGAAGTCGAACATGGTGATCATCTCGGGCTTGACCCCGCCGCTCTTGTAAACGTCGAGCAGGTCGGTGCTGGTGGCCAGGTTGGGATCCACCTGGGCCAGCAGGGCCAGGGAGGCCAGGAGGCCGAACACCAGGGGCTTGATCCGTCGCAGGAAGGTAGGTGACATGGGTGCTCCCTTGGAGGGGTGGAACGGATGGGACTGGTTCGAGGTTCGGGATTCAGTAGGGGAAGGTGGCGATCAGTTCCCGCTGGGCCTGGTAGGTCTGGCCGGTTCCCACGGGTGTGGCGTGGCCCGTGGCGAGGATGCGCCAGCCCACGGGCGTGCTCGTGGACTGCCCGCCCTTCTTGTAGCCCGAGGCGGCGTTGTTGTCCGAGGACAGTCCCCCGGTGCCTCCGGCCGGGGCGTTACCCCAGCCGGCGCCCAGGCATTGGAGCTGGATGTCGAAGGTCTGGGTGGTGGCCGCGGCCCCACCATTGCTGATAGTCATGGACGGATCCGTGGCCCCGGTGATCGTGACGGGGACGCCCATGTTGGTGCCCCCCATGATGGTGTTGAGGGCGGTGACCAGGGCCACCTCGCCGCCGGTGGCAGAGGCGGTGCCGTAGTCGGCGGGTTTCATGTGGCCCTGGCCCCAGGTGATCACCCAGTCCAGCCCGGCATCTGCGGCGGCGGCGGCCTTTTCACCCTGGATGACCGTTCCGCCCATGGACAGTTCCCGCACCACGTTGCGGCTGAGGCTGAAGACGGCCGCGCCGAGCACGGAGACCAGGACCAGGGCCATGATGATGGTCAGCCCGCCCTGCTGGCGACTTTGGAAGGGAATGGCCGAAGACCTGGGCATGGGAAACCTCAGAGGGAGAAGCCGAAATTGCGGGGGGAGACCAGCAGGGTCTGGGTCCTGCGCACGTAGTCGGCTACGGGATTCGTAGAGGTGGAAGTGGTGTTGTAGGTGCTCTCGGTCCGGGGCGCCGCCGACCGGGAGGTCACGTCCATCCGGATGAGGAAGGGGTAGGTGCGGAACCAGATCGGGTTGCTCAGGTTCCGGGCCGGTGTCCCCGTGACATTCCAGGGGCCCAGGGCCGTGGTGATGCTGGCGACGATGGCGTCCCAACTGGCCGCCCCGGGCGGATAGGCCACCGGCGCCGCGGCGGTTCCGTTCCTGCGAAGCCAGGTGGTGCCGTTGTCGTAGCTGAGGTCCACGACGAACCCCTCGATGTTCTCGGCCACCACGGTCACGGGCACTCCCGCCCAGTTGATCAGGGTGCCGCCGACGGGGTAGGGCGTCTGCTGGCGCACTAGGCAGGGGATGGTGATCGCAGGGTTGGAGGGATCCCAGGCCTGGGCCTGGACCGAATACCGGGTGACCACGCTGGGGCGGAAGAACGCGAGGGGCGTGCCGGCCAGGTGGGTCTTGGAACCCGGGGCATTCAGCTGGTAGATCCCGCCCGCGGTCTGGGCCAGGGTCGTGCCGGCCAGATCGGCGTTCACGGCGCTGCCTGCCGCGTTCAGGATGAGGAACTGCTCGAAATTGTTGTCCAGGATGGCCACGATGTCCCCGGCCTGCAGGTCGGCTAGGCTTCCGCTGCTGAGGTTCAGCGTGAGCCCTGCGGCGGTGACACCGGCCAGGGTGGCCTGGATGGGCAGGGACAGGTCGCTCACGTACTGGAGCTCGTCAGGATTGGTGGGCAGGGCCGTGGCGGGCAGCAGGGCACCGGCGGGGTTGGCGGGATCGGGCGAGACCACCTTCACCTGGCTGGGGCCGGGCAGGATCATGAAGGGCTCCTGGGTCCCCGAGGTCACGGAAAAATTGCCACCTGCGGGGTTGTTGAAGCCCACGAAGGCGAAGTAGCCGATGGACTCCACGTCATCCTGCAGCGCGGCCAGGGCCCAGCGGCCCCGGCGCTGGCTTCCGATGGTGTCATTCACCCGCTGGAAGCCCGCCAGGTTCGTCGAGTAGATGCGCATCATGCCTGCACTCAGGATCCCGATGAACATCATGGCCACCAGCATCTCCACGAGCGAGAAACCGGCCTGGAGGCGTCGGGGCCGCTGGAAGGATCGAAGCGACATGGCTGAACTCCTAGTAGCGGATCAGGCGGCTCATGGACATGGAACTGGCGGTCATGTTGGTCCCCGCCGCGGAAGTGGCCTGGTCCGTCCAGGACACCGTCACGACGAATTCCCTCATGTTCATGCCGGCGATGGCGTTGCCGGGAACCTGCGCACCGGCGGCGTTCTGGACCCACTTCACGGTGAAGACCTGGGTGGCGCTTCCTGCGGCCACGGGCTGCCCGTTGACGTCGAAGGTGCCGAAGGTCCCGTTGAGGGTGGCCCCGGTATAGACCCGGAGCGCCACGGGGTAGGCGGCGCCGTTTCCGGAGATGCCGGAGGCGTAGGCCCAGGAGTTGGCGCCCTCGGCCTGGATGGCGCTCATGCAGCCCTCGGCCAGGGACGTGGCGGTGAAGCGGTTCCGGCCGCCGCTGTTGGCGCGCAGGGTGGAGACCTGCAGGACCGCCAGGCCCAGCAGACCGATGGCGAAGATGAGGGCCGTGACCAGCAGCTCGACCAGGGAGAACCCCTGTTGACGGGAGGCTCGAGGCTTCATGGGGGCTCCTAGAGTCGTTGCCAGGGGGTTGCGTTGCTGGCCGCGTTGGGCTTGTAGAAGGCGTGGACCCCGTTGGCGCGGCTGACGAGGATGAGCCCCACGGGGGCGCTGTTGTAGGACTTGCCATTCCGCAGTCCGGCGACGAAGACGTAGAAGTCCTGGCTGGCCCGTCCGGTGGAATCGAAGGACAGGGTGGTGTTGGTGGCCCCGGTGAAGAGCCGGTTGGCGGCAGGCAGGGAGGCGGCCCCGTTGCTGAACAGCGCCTTGATGGCGGCCACGTTCCCGGCCAGGGGGTCGGGATTGGGCCCGGTCTGGCCCCAGAAGGTCCCATCCACGTCCACGGCGGAGTACTTGTTGGCATTGGTCCCGGACCCCGCCAGCATCCAGGTCACGAGGGCCTGCCCGGCGGGGGCCGGAATCACGTCCCCCTGGGCCGGGAAAGTAAGCGTCAGGGTGGGCCCGGCCCCGCTGGAGGTGAGGGTGACATTGCGGCCCGTGGACCGCGCCGTGGTGCGGGCCTCGCTGAGGAGCCCATAGATGGTCGTGACCGTGCCCTTGACCGCCGAAGGCTGGGAGGCGCCGTACCAGACCCCCGAGACCGCGGCCAGGATGCCGATGATGACCACCACCACCAGCAGTTCGATCATCGAGAAGCCCCGGGCGGATCGGTTCATCGCATCCCTCACAGTCGTCGTGAACCTAGAATCGGCCGGAAACAAGAAGACTTGTCCCAATTTTAAATACTGTTTTTATTTGCTTTGCATTTTCAGGCTCGCCGCAACCCCAACAAATTTCAAGCGTGTGACTAAATTTTATACATCACCCGAACTGGACGGGATCCCGGTCGAGGCTGATCAGGCCGGCGGGATCCAGGGGATGGCGGGCCAGCACTTCGCTGAGGGCGCCGCGGCCACCCTTCAGGAGGAGGTGCATGCGCCATTGGTCGCGGATCCGCGGGACCGGAGCCTCCAGGGGCCCCAGCACCCGCAGGCCCGGAATGGACAGGCGCTGTCGAAAGGCGTCGAGGGCCTCCCGGGCTTCCCGCGGCGTGTCGGCCTCGGCGCGGTAGAGGGTCAGCGCGGTGAAGGGCGGATAGCCCAGGCCTTCGCGGAAGGGCAGCTCGGAGGCCGCGAAGCCTTCGAAATCCTGGGCCAGAGCGAAGGTGATGGCCGGATGCTCCGGGGAATAGGTCTGGAGGATCACCCGGCCCGGCAGCTCGGCGCGACCCGCCCGGCCCGCCACCTGGGTGAGCAGCTGGAAGGTCCGCTCGGAGGCCCGGAAGTCCGCCACCTTCAGTCCCTGGTCCGCATTGAGCACGCCCACCAGCGTGAGGCCCGGGAGGTTGTGGCCCTTGGCCAGCATCTGGGTACCCACCAGGATGTCCACCTGCCCCGCCTCGGCCGCCAGCAGCCCCGCCTCGAAGGAGCCGCGACGCCGGGTCGTATCCCGGTCCAGCCGCAGGATCCGGGCGGCGGGAAAGAGCTGGCGCAGGTGCTCCTCCACCTGTTCGGTGCCCTCGCCCACCCCGCGCAGGTGCTCGGCGCCGCAGTCGGGACAGGCTTCCGGCGGTACGGTCTCGTGGCCGCACAGGTGGCAGCGCAACCTGAAGTCGCCCCGGTGGTAGGTCAGCGAGATGGCGCAGTGCGGGCAGCCCAGGGTCTTCCCGCAGGCCCGGCACATCCAGAAATTCTCGTAGCCCCGGCGGTTCAGGAGCAGGAGGGCCTGCTCTCCCCGGCCCAGGGTCTCGGTGAGGGCCTGCATCAGCGGGGGGGCCAGGATCACCTTCCGCCGCAGCTGTCGGTAGGCGTCCCGCAGGTCCACGATCTCGACCCCGGGCAGGGAGATGCCCGCGGGCCGCTCCTTCAGCCGCAGCAGCCGGTAGCGGCCGCTCAGGGCCGCCTGCCAGCTTTCGAGGCTGGGCGTGGCGCTGCCCAGGAGAATGGGACAGCCTTCGAGCTGGGCCCGCTTGATGGCCAGGTCCCGGGCGTGGATGCGGGGGTGTTCCTCGGACTTGTACGAGCCCTCGTGCTCCTCGTCCACGACGATGAGGCCGATGTCGCGGAGCGGTGCCAGCACCGCATTCCGCACGCCCACGAAGAGGTCGGCGCCGTTGAAGAGCAGGCGCACCACATCGCCGTGCTTCTCGCCTGCGTTCAGGCCCGCGTGGCCCACGGCGATGCGGCCCGGGAAGCGGGCCTCCAGGCGGTCCAGCAGGCGCCCGGTGAGGCCGATCTCGGGCACGAGCCACAGCACCCGCCGGCCCGCCGCCAGCACCCGCTCCGCCAGGGCGAGATACACCTCGGTCTTGCCGGAGCCGGTGACGCCGTGGAGCAGGTGGACGCCGAAGGTGCCGAGGGCCACCGCCTCCAGGGCCGTCTGCTGTTCCTCATTCAAGACCACGGTCCGGTCGATCCCCGCCTCGCGCCGCTGGCCCAGCAGGTCCATGCGCTTCATGCGCTCCACGAGCCCCCGCTTTTCCAGGGTCCCCAGCACCGAGGCACCGACCCCGGCGGTCTCCAGCAGTTCCGGCTCCATGAGGGCGCCGCCGGCCTCCTCCAGGGCCACCAGCACGCGGCCCTGGGCCGGGGTCACCCGGGGCGGATGAGGGGATCCTGTGCGGCGCACCTCGACGAACCCGGCGCCCCGCAGGGCGGATCGGTGCAGCAGCGTGGGCAGGATGGCGGGATCCCGCTGCCAGGCCTCGCCAAGTTCCGCCAGCACGGCCCAGGCCCCTCGGTCGCGCTGGAAGGACAGGCGCTGCCCATCCTCGTCCGCCTCCCAGTTGGGCAGCAGGGCCTGGGGCAGACTCAGGGGCAGCAGGTGGGCCTCCAGGCAGCCGTAGTACCGGGCGGCGAAGGCGTGCAGTTCACGCAGTTTGAAGGGCAGGAGCGGGAAGGGGTCCAGCACCGCCTCGATGGGCCGCAGCTTCGCGGCTGGGGGCGCCGGATCGGGTCCCATGGCGAGGCCCAGGGCGAGGCTGGTCCGCACCTTCACCCGCACCCGCACCCCCGCGGGCAGCCCCTCCGGCGCCAGGTAGGTCAGCGGCGGCAGGGGCCGGTTCAGTTGAATGCGGGTGGGGACGAGTTCCATGGGTCGCCAGGATACACTTGGCTGATGCTGCTCCTGGGCCTGGAATCCTCCTGCGACGACTGCTCCGCCGCAGTTGTGGAAGAAATGGCCGCGGGTCCGCGGCTGCGCTCCCTGGTGCGGGAAAGCCAGGATGCCATCCATGGGCCCTTCGGTGGCGTGGTGCCGGAACTGGCCGCCCGGGAGCACCTGCTGCAGGTGCGGGCGGTGATGGCCGGGGCCCTGGCGCAGGCAGGCATCGGCCTGGCGCAGCTCGATCGCATCGCCGTCACCCGGGGACCCGGGCTGGTGGGGCAGCCTGCTGGCCACCTTCAGCGCCAGCAAGGCCGTGGCCTGGCGCCAGGGCATCCCCTGGGTGGGCGTGCACCACCTGCTGGGGCACCTCCATGCCGCCCGCTTCGCCGCGCCGGAGCTCCCCTTCCCGGCCCTGGTGCTGCTGGTCTCCGGGGGCCACACGCACCTGTACCTCGCGAAGGACTGGACCACGCTCCAGCTGCTCCAGAAGACCCGCGACGATGCCGCCGGCGAGGCCTTCGACAAGACCGCCCGGATGCTGAACCTGGGCTATCCCGGGGGTCCCCTGGTGGATGCCTGCGCCCAGGCGGCGCCCCGGGCGGCGGCGCCCTTCACGCCGCCGAAATTCCGGGACGGGCGGGCCTCCTGGAGCTTCTCCGGCCTGAAGACCGGCGTGAAGCTGCGTGTGGCGCAGGCCCCGCAGCTGGCGGAGGCCGGGGCCGAGGATCCCCAGGTGCAGGCCCTCTGCCGCAGCCTGCAGGAAGCCATCGCCACCTGGCTGCTGAAACCCATTCCTGAATGGGCCCAGGCGCACGGAGCCCGCAGCCTGGTCATCAGCGGCGGCGTGGCCTGCAACTCGCGCCTGCGCTCCGAGGCGGCGAGCCTGGCGGCCCGGCTGGGCCTGGTCCTGGCCATTCCCGAGCCGCGCCTCTGCACGGACAACGGCGCCATGATCGCCGCCGCCGGGGCCTTCCTGGCACCGGATGCCGATCCCTGGAGCCAGAATGCCGACGCGGACCTGAAACTCGCGGGCATCGACCTCAAGGATTTGTGATGCTGGATATCAAGGTCCTGTGCGATCAGATCCGTGAGACCTCATTCCAAATCCACTGCTACCTGGGGCACGGTCATCTTGAGAAGGTCTACGAGAACGCCTTGACCCATCGCCTGCGCAAGGCCGGGTTGAGGGTGGACCAGCAGCAGCCCATCAAGGTGTACGACGAGGATGGGACCTTGATCGGGGACTACCTGGCCGATCTGGTGGTGGAGAACATCCTGGTCGTGGAGCTGAAGGCCGCCAGGAATCTGGCCCCGAATCATGACGCGCAGGTACTGGGCTACCTCAAAGCCTCCCGAAAGGAGCACGGACTGTTAATCAACTTCGGTTCACCCAGATTCGAGATCCGCAAATTCATATGGAATGAAAATCAGCCACAAAGGACACAAAGGACACAAGGAAATGACCCTTTGTGAGCTTTGTGTTCCTTGTGGCAAATTCGTTTTTCTGTGGCTTCTAAGGAGTAGACATGGATGTCACCCGTGAGGATGTCCTCCGCTGCGCCGCCCTGGCCCACCTGAGCCTGCGGGAGGAGGAGATCGAACCCATGCGGCTGGCCATGACCCGCATGCTGACCCATGCGGCCAGTCTCGACGAACTGCCCCTGGACCAGGTGGAGCCCATGCTTGCGGGCCAGGGACGGACCCTGCCCCGCCGCGAGGACGAGCCCCGGGACACCTTCAACCAGGAGCAGGCCCTGGCCAATGCCCCGGCCCAGGACCGGGGGTACTTCGTGGTGCCAAAGGTGCTTTAGGCGACCGGGGACAGGACCGCCCGGCCCGGGGGCCTTGCGCTACCAGTCCCCGCCGGAATCCCCTCCGCCCGAGTCGCCGCCGGAATCCCCCCAGTCGCTGGAGTTGGACTCGCCCCAGTCACTGGAGGACTTGTCGGAGGCATCGCCGGTCCAGCCATCCCCCGAGCGGTCGCGGTGGTGCTCGCCCCCCATCATGCTGCCGAGCATCATGCCCGTGAGCAGTCCCCCCATGCCGCCGCCGGGCTGGCCGTAGCCGCCCTGCTGCATGGGCATGGAGCCCGGCATGGGCCCGTCCAGGCCCAGCTGCCGCCGGGCCGAGGGCGGGAGTTCCTCGTCCCGGAGGGCCTGCACCCCCGCCAGGGCCCCGCAGTAGCCGCAGGTCCACTTCACGGAGCGCAGGCCATCCCAGTCCTGCTTCATCTTGTCGCCCGAGGCGCCGCAGGTGGGGCATTTAGGGTAGGGACAGGGGAAGGCGTGCGCTTCCAGAGGGGTGGTGGGCAGTCCCCGATGGGCCGCGCCCAGCTGTTCCGGCCGGTCCCCCCTGCCGCGGAGGGCAAGGTAGACCACGGCACCAATGATGAGGAGGATGAGGAAGGTCGTCATGGGGACTCCTGGCGTCCCAAGGGTATCCGGAACCTGCGATCCCCGGCACTTGCTGGCATCATCAGCTGCATGCAGCCCCGCCTCCTGATCCCGGACGACCGGCCCTGGCGCGTGCTGGGCCTCATGTCGGGCACCAGCGCCGACGGGGTGGACGTGGTGGCCATCGAAGTGGATTCCGGCGGCTTCCGATTAGCGAGGCCCTTCCGTCGCCTGCTGGGACACCAATCGGTGGCGTATCCGGCTTCCCTCCGGGAGCAGGTGCTGGCCGCCGCCTCGGATCGCCTCTCCCCCGGGGGGCTCTGCATCCTCCAGCGCCGCCTGGGGGACCACCATGCCGCGGCGGCCAGGACCCTGTGCGAGGCCCTGGCCCTCCGGCCGGACCTGGCGGCCCTGCATGGGCAGACCGTCCAGCACCATCCGGCCCAGGGGGCGAGCCTCCAGCTGGCGGACCCCTATGTGCTGGCCGAGGCCCTGGACTGCCCCGTGGTCTGGGACCTCCGGCGCCGGGACCTGGCCCTGGGCGGCCAGGGGGCCCCCCTCGTCCCCCTGCCGGAGCGCTGGCTCCACGGCCCCGGGCCCTGGCTGGCCCTGAACCTCGGCGGCCTCGCCAACCTGACCCTCTGGGATGGACAGACGACCCGGGCCTGGGACACCGGACCGGGCATGTCCCTGCTGGACCTGGCGGCCCAGCGCTGGCTGGGCCGCCCCTTCGATCCCGAGGGCGCCTCCGCCGGGGGCGCCGTGGCCGAGGCCCTCCTGGAGCACTGGCTCCGGCACCCCTACTTCCAGGTGGCGCCCCCGAAATCCACGGGCCGCGAGGTCTTCGGCGAGGCCTGGCTGGCTGCCGAAACCCCCCTTCTCGAAGCGCTTCCCCTGGAGGACCGGCTGGCCACCCTGGCCGCCTTCACCGCGGCCTCCGTGTCGGTGGAAGCGGCACGCATGGCCTGGCCAGCCGGCCTGCGGGGGCTGGTCAGTGGAGGGGGTGCCCGTCATCGGCGGCTGCGGGCGGAACTGGCCAGCCGGCTGCCCCTGGCCCTCGAGGAGGATGCCTCCTTCCCTCCCGGCGCCCGGGAAGCCGTGAGCTGGGCCCTGCTGGGCGCTGCCAGCGCCCTGGGGATCCCGGGCAACCTGCCTGAGGTCACGGGCGCCTCCCGGTCCGCCGTCTTGGGGAGCTGGGTGTGGCCGTGAACTGGGGCCGCTGGATCGACCACCTGCCCCTGTGGGTGGCCCTGGGCGCCACGGCCTCCACGGGCATCTACGAACCCGGTGAGCTGGCCATCATGACCCTCCCCCTGGCGGCCGCGGCGGTGGTGCAGGGGCTGCGCTGGGACCTCGACCGCTACCACCGCTGGCTGGAAGTCGGCGCCCTGGCCTTCTTCCTGGGGGACCTGACCCTGGGCCGCGGGTTCTTCCCGGTGGCGATCCACACCCTCTTCGTGCTGGCGGGCGCCCGCCTCGCCCTTTCCAGGGACCCGTCGCAACGGCGCCAGCTGCTGCTGATGGGATTCCTGCTCTACCTGGCGACGGCCATCGGCACCACCGACATCACCTTCCTGGCCTGGACCCTGGCCTGGTCCTGCGCGGCGGCCCTGGCCCTGCTCCAGCAGAGCTGGGAACCCTCCGCCGCCCTCCGCCGGGGTGTGCCGTCCCTTCCTCCCTATGCCCAGGTGCCGGTGTGGGTGGGGGCCGCCCTGGTGTTCGGGGCCGGGTTCTTCCTCCTCATGCCCCGCCTCAGGCTGGGCCTGCGCCCCAGTTTCGTCCTGGGCGCCTCGCGGGCCTTCGGCCAGGCCGGTCTGGGGGACCGGCTGGATCTCTCCGGCGGGGGCCCCCTCGAACCCAATCCGGAGGTCGCCCTGCGGATCGTGCCTCCGGCCGGAGTCGATCCGACCCTGGACCCCCACTGGACCCACGGGCTCGAGCTGCTGCGGGGGATCACCCTGGAAGCGGTCCACGGCCTGAGCTGGGAAGCCGCGGAGCCCACCCCATCCATCCCCCTGGTGGCCCGCCGGAACCACGATCCGCGAACGGCGGAATTCAGCTACCAGCCCAGCCCCCAGGGCATCCTCGCCCTGCCGGCCGGGCTGGTCCAGCTGGAGCCTTCCGAATCCGTGATCGTGCCGGGCCCGGGAGCCAGTCGCCACTGGCGATACCTGAGGGCCAGGCCGGTCCCCCTGACCCTCACCTGGAACCCGGAGCTGCCTGAGCCCAGCGAGCCCAGCCTAGCCCCGCGCCGCCTGGCCATGCTGACCCAGCTGGAGCCGATCCATGAGGCCGCCCGCCGGGCCAGCTTCCGGTTCGCCCCGGACATTCTTTCCACGGGCCGGCTGGTCCAGGCCCTGGAGGCGGGCCTGCGCGGCTTCGGTTACACCCTCAGCAATCCCTCTGGCCAGGCCTCAAACCCCCTCGAGGATTTCCTGGAGCGCAGCCATGCCGGCCACTGCGAGTACTTCGCCTCGTCCATGGCCTTGATGCTGCGGGCCCGGGGCGTCCCAGCCCGGGTGGTGAACGGCTACCGGCTGGGGCCCTGGATCCCGGAAGGGGGCTACTTCCGGGTGAGCCAGAACCAGGCCCACAGCTGGGTTGAATACTGGGACCAGGGCCGCTGGAGGACCTCGGATCCCACCCCTGCGGGGGCCCTGGGGCTGGCCTCGGACACGCGGGACCTCCAGGCCTACGAGCGCTGGCTGGATGCCCTGCGGTACCGCTGGGACCGGTACGTGGTGCGTTTCTCGGACCAGGATCAGCAGTCCGGATTCTCCTGGCTCCAGGACCGGCTCCAGGGTTGGGATTGGCACTGGAGAGCCCCGTCCAGGGCCGCGGGCTGGACGCTGGGTCTGGCGGGGCTCGCCTGGATCCTCTGGCGCGGTCGGGGCCATTGGCAGCCCCCGCCTGCGGGCCCGGGCCGCATCCGCGCCCTGCGCCCCCTCCTGGCCCGCACCCGCCGCGCCGCGCCCGTGGAGGACGGCGACACCGCCCGCAGCTGGCTGATGCGGCTGGCCCGGCTCCGTCCCGACCGGAGCGAGGCCCTGCAAGCGTTGGCCGACACCGTCGATTCGGAAGCCTATGGCTCGGGCAGCCCAGCGGCTTCGGCCCTCGCGAAGGCCGAAGCCGCTGCCTGGCGCGGTTGGAAACCTACTTCTTCGTGAACTGCTCGAAGGCCTTCATGAGTTCCATGGGCAGCGGGAAGACGATGGTGCTGTTCTTCTCCACGGCGATCTCGGTGAGGGTCTGCAGGTAGCGCATCTGGATGGCCGTGGGGTTCTGGCTGATCTTGTCGGCGGCCTCGAGCAGCTGCTGGGAGGCCATCAGTTCGCCCTCGGCGGCGATGACCTTGGCGCGCTTCTCGCGCTCAGCCTCGGCCTGCTTGCCCATGGCCCGCTGGATCTGCTCAGGCAGGTCCACGCTCTTCAGTTCCACGCTGTTCACTTCCACACCCCAGGGCTCTGTGGAGCGATCGATGATCTCCCGCAGCCGCAGGCTGAGCTTTTCCCGGTCCGCCAGCAGCTCGTCCAGGCTCACTTCGCCGAGGATGGAGCGGAGCGTCGTCTGGGCGATCTGGCTGGTGGCGTAGTAGTAGTTCTCCACGCCGATGATGGCCTGCTTGGGATCCAGCACCTTGGAGTAGACGACGGCGCTGACCTTGAGGCTCACGTTGTCCCGGGTGATGATGTCCTGGCTGGGCACTTCCAGCACCGTGGTGCGCAGGGACACGATCACGGCCTTCTGGAAGGGCCGCCAGATGAACACCAGACCGGGTCCCTTGGGGACATCGCTCACCTTGCCGAGGGTGAACACCACCGCCCGTTCGTACTCGTTGATGACCTTGAGGCAGCTGAGGGCCCAGATCACCGCAAAGAGGACGAGGGGACCGAGCAGTCCGAAAGAGGCGATGAGGGTGTCCATATGGGATCTCCGGGGAAAGAACAGTTCAGTCTACGCCCGCACGAAGGAATTGGTCTCCGCTTCCACACCCAGCGTGGTGACCGGACCGTGCCCCGGGATGACCAGGGTGGCCCCATCCAGGACGTAGAGTTCCCGGCGGATGCTCTGTTCCAGCAGGTCCCAGCTGCCGCCCCAGAGGTCGGTGCGGCCCACGCCCCCGCGGAAGAGGGTGTCTCCGGCCAGCAGCACCTGGCCCTTGGTGAAGGCGCCGTGGAAGCAGCAGGAGCCCGGCGTGTGGCCCGGGGTGTGGAGGGTGTTCAGGTCCAGGTGGCGGTCGCCCACCTGCAGATCGGACATCTCGGGCTGGGGGATGGCGGCCATGCCGAACATCCCGGTCTGCTGGGGCAGCGCCTCGATGAGGAAGGTGTCGTCCCCGTGCAGGTGGGCCGGGCACTGCCAGAGGTCCTGCAGTTCGCGGGTGGCGCCCACATGGTCGAAGTGGGCGTGTGTATGGAGGAGGGCCGTGACCTTGAAGCCCAGGGCCTCCACCCGTCGGCGGATCTTGGCCCCGTCCCCGCCGGGATCCACCACCACCCCAAGGTTCGTAGCGGCATCCCACAGCAGGGAGCAGTTGCAGCCGAGGGGACCCACCGGGAAGGAATCGAGGTTCAGCATGGTTCTAGTGTGCCAACTCTTCCCGGGAAGTGCGTGCTGACCACAGCTTGGCCATCGCTAAACTGGATCCCGTGGCCGCCGTCCGAACCAACCTCGAGAAATCCCCCTTCCTGAAGCGCAAACTGGGGGACCTGCCTCTGCGCCCGGGCTGCTACCTCTACCGGGACGAGGGCGGGAACTTGCTCTACGTGGGGAAGGCCAAGGTCCTGCGGAACCGGGTGAAGTCTTACTTCCAGCAGAAGCGGCTGGATGCCAAGACCCGGCGGCTGGTGGCCCGGATCTGGGACGTGGAACTCATCGTCTGCGAAACGGAACTGGAAGCCCTGGTCCTGGAAAACAACCTCATCAAGGAGCACTTCCCGCCCTTCAACATCCTGCTGCGGGACGACAAGAGCTATCCCTACGTGAAGCTCACCTGGAAGGAGGCCTTCCCCAAGGCCTACGTCACCCGCAAGCTCCGCAAGGACGGCAGTCTGTACTTCGGCCCCTTCTTCCCGGCCAGCACCGCCTACCGCACGGCGGAGCTGGTCTACCGCTTCTTCCAGATCCGCGATTGCGACATCGACATTGACGGGAAACGGGGCCGGGCCTGCATGAAGTACCAGCTGCACCGCTGCACGGCCCCCTGCATCGCCGCCGTGAGCCAGGAGGCCTACCGGGAGCAGGCCCGGGAGGCCCGGCTGTTCCTCGAAGGCAAGCGGGAGGAGTTGAAGGCCCGGCTGGAGGCGGCCATGTGGACGGCCGCGGAGGCCGCCGCCTTCGAGCAGGCCGCCCAGCACCGGGACGCGCTGCAGCAGGTGGACGCCTGGTTCACGCGCCAGAAGGCCGCCAGCTCGGACCTGGACGACACGGACGTCTACGGCAGCGCCGTGCTGGACGGCCGGGCCTGCGTCCACCGGCTGGTGCTGCGGGAGGGCCGGATGATCGGACGCCAGGAGTACCTGCTGGACGATGTGGAGATCTTCGACGGAGAGGTGCTGGCCCAGGTGATCCAGCGGGTCTACACCGCCGATCCGGCGCCGGCCCGCATCCTCGCCGAGGTCGCGCCGGAGGAGGCCGCCCTGCTCGCCGACTGGCTGTCGGGCCTGCGGGGCACCAAGGTCCGGTTCCATGTGCCCCAGAAGGGCGAGAAGGTCGAACTCCTGGCCATGGCCCAGGAGAACGCCCGCCTGGCCCTGGAGCGCAAGTTCGAGCCTGCGCGCCTGAACGAAGCGGTGCTGGAGGGCCTCCAGGCCTTCCTGGGCCTCAGCCACCTGCCCCGCCGCCTGGAGTGCTTCGACATCAGCCACGGCCAGGGCCGCGAGGTGGTGGCCAGCTGCGTGGTGTTCAGCGATGGTGTCCCCGACAAGGCCCGCTACCGGCGCTTCAAGATGACCAACGAACAGAACGACGACTTCGCGAATATGCAGGAGGCGGTGACACGCCGTTACAAGCGAATGAGAGATGAAGGCCAGGAGTTCCCCAACCTGGTGATCATCGACGGCGGGCTGGGCCAGCTGCACGCGGCCGAAACCGCCCTCGGGGAACTCGGCCTGGAGCAGCTGGAGCTGGCCAGCCTCGCCAAGAAGGAGGAACTGGTCTTCCGGCCGGGTTCCAGCGAGCCCCTGAAGATCCCCAAGTCCTCACCGGTGCTGCAGCTGCTCCAGCGCATCCGGGACGAGGCGCACCGCTTCGCCGTCACCTACCACCGCACCCTGCGGGCCAAGCGCACCCTGCAGACCGAGCTGACCCAGATCCCCGGCGTCGGCCCGGCCACGGCGAGGAAGCTGCTCCAGGGCTTCGGCAGCGCGGCCATGGTGCGCGAAGCGTCCGAAGCCGATCTCACCGGCGCCGTCGGCGCCGCCGCCGCCCGGAAGGTGCTGGCCTGGCGGCAGGCACCGACTGAGCAGCCCAGGTGACCAGTGCTCAGCGGCCGCCCTCGATCTGGCTGAGCTCCACCCGGGCGCCGGCGCTGCCGCCTTCTGCGGCTTTGCGCAACCAGTAGAGACCCTTCTCCCGGTCCCGGGGCAGGTTCAGGCCATTGTAGTACATGAGGCCAAGCATGTGCATGGCACGAACGTCGCCGGCCCCGGCCTGCTCGAAGGTGGCCTTGGCGGCCGGTGGGATGGTTTCGGTCCGGGGTGCCCCGACGGCCTGCGGGGGCGGCGGAGCCGGCAGGTTCCTGGCCCTGAACAAGGCCAGGCAGGCGGCACCACCCAGCACCAGGAGCGACCCGAGGAGGAGCGGCGATTTCCACGCGGGCGGACCCTGCGCGGGGCGATAGGTCACCTTCAGGGTTTGTCCCGCGGCCTCCGCCGGCTGATCCACCTTCTGCACCCGGATCGGGGCCTCGTCCGCCCTCGGCACCAGAAGCCGCTGGGTGGCCCCGGGCTTCAACGAATCCCCCGCCGCTGGGCGCGCCGGGTGGTTTGCCCCAGGCTCTGGATTTCTGGGATCAGGGGTCTCGGAGTTGGGCATGCGCCCTCCTCAGCGGGTGCGGTTTCTCAGCATGTCTGGAGGCGTCCTCAGTCCTCCAAGGCCTTCGCCCAACGATCATACCTGGGCATCAGGGCCAGGAAGAGGATGGGCGTCAGGAGGACGAAGCCCCAGGCGTGCCGGGCCGCATGTTCCCCCACGAGGATCCAGTAGACCAGCCCGCAGAGGCTGCTGGTTTCCAGAACCACGGCATAGATCACGCCTTCCCGGAGGATCACGGCGGGGCGCCGGCATGCTTGAAGCGCCTTGAACTCGCGAAGGGTCTTCCCGCTCCGCCACCAGACCCAGGCGCCCGTGAGAAAAACCAGACCCGTGAAGAGGTAGCCGATCTGCTGGAAGAGGCCCTCGGGGACCTGCGCCCCGGGCGGAACCACTCCCGATCCCAGCAGCACCGCGATGAGGCCCGGAGCGCCAAAGCAGAGCGCGAGGCCCAACCCGTAGGCCGATCGATGAACCGACCGGAGGCTGGGGGTCAGGTCAGTCACGCGGCCTCGGCAGCCTTGACATGAATCTCGCCGAAGGTCTCGCCCTGGACCAGGGCGATCCGCCCCGTGCGGACCAGTTCCAGGAGGGCGAGGAAGGTGAGGACCAGCTCCTCCCGCGACCGGGCCTGGCCCAGCAGGCCCTGGAAGGGTTTCCAGAGTCCATCCCGCAGGCACCCGAGCACTTCCATCACCCGCTGTTCGAGGGACTTGGGCTGGGTGCGGACCTCCACGGGCGGTGGGGGCATCAGCCGCTTCAGGGCCTCACGGTAGGCTCCCAGCAGGTCGAAGAGGGTGGCGCGGATGGGCTCCTCCTCCACGCGCTTGTGATCGTCCAGGTCGAGGCCCGGGGCGAAGGCGATCCGCTGCCAGTCGGACTCCCGGACCGAGAGCATCTGGGCTGCGGCCTTCACCTGCTGGTAGTCCAGCAGCCGCTGCACCAGCGCCTCGCGGGGATCCTCCTCCCCGCATTCCTGGGGCGGCCGGGGCAGCATGAGGCGCGATTTGATCTGCAGCAGCTGGGCCGCCATGGCCACGAATTCCGCGGCGATCTCCAGGTTCAGCTCGTCCATGAGCTTCAGGTAGTCCATGTACTGCCTGGTGACCTCGGCCATGGGCAGGTTCAGGAGCTCCAGTTTCTGCTCATGGATGAGGTGCAGCAGCAGGTCCAGGGGTCCGTCGAAGGCCGAGAGGTGGAGCGCCAGGCCGCGGAACTTGGTCTCGAAGCCCTTGGGTGGCTCGAAAGTCCGAGCTGCCTCCGGCTCGGTCCTGGCTGCAGCCACCGCCTCGGGAACTTCCATGGGGGTCTCGGACATGGCTCCATTCTAGCCGGGGCCAGGGGCCCGAACATCGCCACCTGAAAAGCAGTTCAAACCACCGCTGGACGCCGACCGGGAAGAACCGCTTTTTTCATACGACTATTCGAGGTTCAGCTCTGTTCAACGGTGGCTAATCCTCTTTATTGATTGTTCTTGAATTGGAGACCCCCTGATGGCGATCAGCCCGGGGGAAGCCCAGGGATTGAGCGGTGTCAAAGCGCTGCGGGCAGGAGACAATGGATGCCCATGGCCCGCCCCCCCGTCCTCCCCGGTCCACGCCCCGATTGGCTGAAGATCCGCATTCCGGCGCCGGAGGTGGTGGCCGAAGTGGAGGGCCTCATCCGGGCGCAGCGGCTGGTGACGGTCTGCGAGGAGGCCCGCTGCCCGAACCTGCACGAATGCTGGGGCATCCACAGGACGGCCACTTTCATGCTCATGGGCGAGGTCTGCACCCGGCATTGCGGGTTCTGCAACGTGGGCAAGGGCAGCCCCGGCGACTTGGACCCCCAGGAGCCCCAGCGCGTGGCCGAGGCGGTGGCAGCCCTGGGCCTGAAATTCGCCGTGGTCACATCGGTGAACCGTGACGATCTTGCCGACGGTGGATCGGCCCATTTCGCCGGGACCATCCATTGGATCCGCAGCCTGAGCCCGGGCTGCGGGGTCGAGGTGCTCATCCCCGATTTCCGGGGAGACGAAGCGGCCCTGCTCCGGGTCCTGAAGGCGCGGCCTGATGTCCTGAACCACAACGTGGAGACGGTGCCCCGCCTCTACCGGCGGGTGAGGCCCGACGCCGATTACCACCAGAGCCAGGACCTCCTGCGCCGGGCCGCCGACTGGCGCGACATGCAGGCGCCTTCCCTGCGGGTGAAGAGCGGCATCATGGTGGGCCTGGGTGAGACTCCCGATGAGGTGCTGGAACTCATGGCCGATTGGCGGAAAAGCCGGGTGGACATTGCCACCCTAGGGCAGTACCTGCCCCCTTCGGAACGGCACCTTCCCCTGGACCGATTCGTGGCACCCGCGGAATTCGACATGTACCGGGAAAAAGGCCTGGAGATGGGCTTCCAGCGGGTGGAATCCGCACCCTTGGTGCGCTCCAGCTACCACGCGGGAGAGGGCTTCGGGGGCTGAGGCCCCCGAAGCCCTCTCTGCCGCATCCAACTAGGCGTGGACCTGCTGGTTCGCGCCGAGGAACTGCTGCTCGAATGCCGTCCAGTCCAGGGCTCCCGCGCCCTGAGGGCCGTTGGGCGTGCGGAGGCGGAGGATCTCCTCCTGGTACCAGTCGATGACGGGCTGGCCGATCTTCAGCGAGGCGAGTTCACTGGCCAGGTCGCTGGGAGTCAGCAGGCAGACCCAGCCCCGGTCATAGGGGCTGTGCATCACCTCGCCGGGATCGCTCTTGAGACCGGCGTTGTCGTGCTCGACGCGCCCAGAAAGAGGGGCCGCCACATGGACCGTGCCCGTCGCGCCCTTGAGGGTGAAGAGGGGTTCCCCCTGTTTCACGGTCCTGCCCCGCTCCGGCAGCACCACTTCCCTCACGGTGCCCAGCGCCTTCCGCACGAAATCATCGATGCCGATCCGCACCTGGCCTTCGGGCTCGATGCGAACCCAGGCATGACCCGCAGACAGGAAGGCCCCACCAGGCACGCAGAACTCGGAGGCGGGCACCACTTCGGCCATCTCCGGTGAGACCACGCGGACATTGGGTCGCCGAGCCGCATCCAGGCGGGCCTCACGCTTGATGAGCAGCTTCTTGGCGAAATCGCCAAGTTCCTCGGCCGTGAAGGGCTTCTGCACGTACTCGCAGGCACCCTGCTGCAGGGTCTGGACAGCCGTCTCGATGCTGCCATAGCCCGTGATGACGACCACGTCCAGGTCGGGCCGCAGGTGCTTGACGGCCTTCACCACTTCCACTCCGTCCATGTCCGGCATCTTGAGGTCCGTGAAAACGAAGTCGTAGTCGCGGCGTTGCACCAGCCCCAGGGCCTCGGGGCCGTGTTCGACCGTGTCCACGCTGAATCCCTCCAGCACGAGGATCCGGCGGAAGGAGTCGAGGACCACGGCCTCGTCGTCCACGGCGAGGATCCGGGCCTTCGGATTGGGCACTTCCACCCGCTTCAGGCTCTTGGCCTCGTGGGTGAAGTCCAGCTTGATGGAGGTATTGAGCACCGCCTCGCGGGCCTGGCGCTCCCGGTGTTCCCGCCTTCGACGCAGGGTCGTGCGCACCAGGAAGTCCATGCCTACGAAGGCCACGAACATGAAGAGGATCAGGATGGCGGTCATGTGGACCTCCTAGGTGAGGGTTGGAAGGGTTGGTGGCGTGCCGCCTTCAGGGACCACGGCTGTCGGCAGGCGAAGGGTGAACTGGGAACCTTGACCGGGCTGGCTCTGGGCTTCGAGCGATCCGCCGTGGGCCTCGACGATGCCCCAGCTGACCGCCAGGCCGAGGCCGGTGCCGTGGTTGCCCTTGGTGGTGAAGAAGGGTTCGAAGATCCTCGGCAGATCCTCCGGGGGAATGCCGCATCCGCTGTCCTCGATCAGGAGCTCGATCGAGGCGGAGGGCCCCCGTCTGGTGGTAGCCCGGATGTTGCCCCCCTCGGTTCCGATCGCATCGGCCGCGTTCAGGAGGAGGTTCACCACCACCTGCTGGATCTGATTCGCATCGGCCAGCACCGTGGGCAGGTCCGAAGCCAGATCGAGGTGCAGGTCCACGTGGTGCAGGGACAGCTGGGTCACCACCACCGAGACCGCCCGGCGCACCACTTCGTCAAGATCCATGGGCTTGCGGGCCGGCGCCGCTGGTCTTGCGAAATCCAGAAGCCCGCGAATGATGCCCCGGCAGCGCACGGTCTCCCGGACGATGACATCCAGGTCCTCGCAGACCTCCGTGTTCCCTTCCAGGCGCTTGCGCAGCAGCGAAGCGTAACTGAGCACGCCGGTGAGAGGGTTGTTGATCTCGTGGGCGATGCCCGCCGCCAGGCGGCCCACCGAAGCCAGCTTGTCTGCCTGGGCCAGCTGGCGCTGGGTATCGGCGATGTGGTGGATCATCTCGTTGAAGGCTCTGGCCAGATCCCCCAGTTCATGCCGCTCTTTCACCTGGATGGTGCCGCTGAAGTCGCCCTCGCCGACGCGGCGGGTCCCCTCCACCAGGGCCTTTACTGGCACCTCCACCAGCCGGTGATTGAGCCACCAGATCATGAGGCTGACCGCCAGGATGGCCAGGAGTGCCGAGGCCAGGATCACCTTGCGGCTGAAGGCGATCTCCTTGTCCACCTCGGTCAGGGAGACATTCACATCCAGCACACCCAGCAGCCTCTGGTTGGGACTATGGGCATGGCAGTCAGCCGCCGAGCAGGAGACCTCATTGGGGATGGGATTGATGACCCCCAGGACGCGGCTTCCATCCGGGGCCTGGAAGACCCGGGCCCTGGCCTGGATCTCCAGCCGTTCAAGGGGATGGCCCTCGGCGTGACAGGCATAGCACGCCTCTCCCTTCGGATCCAGGCTGGTGCCGATCTCCTCGCTGACCGAGGAGTACATGATCTTCCCTTCCTTGTTGAAGACCCGGACCTTGCGGATGCCCTGCTGCTGAAGGCCGCCCACGTCCCGGATCTGGCGGTACAGGTTGTCCCGCCGGTTCTCCAGCATGTCGAAGTGGGCGGCGCCCTTGATCGTTTCACTCAGCTGGTCGGCGCAGCGGGTGCGTTCCGCCAGCAGCTGCCCGGTCTGAAGCCGGAGGATGGCAAAGGACATCCCGCCGATCACCGTCGCCGTGACAAGCGCAGCGCCGAGGATCAGGCGGATGCCGATGCGGGTACGCATGCCTCAGGCTCCCTCTTCGAGTTCCTGGGTTGAGGACACTGGACCGTCAGGGAAGATGGAGAAATTCCGCACGGCAAAGGCGAACACCGCCATACCGGTGGCCACCAGGCCCACGGACACGATGATTTCCATGATCGACGGGATGTACCGCACACCCGAGGCCGCTTCCATGCCAGTGATGCTCACGTTCAACCGGTTCATCACGAACCCCAGCACCGCCATGAAGGCACCACCCACCAGCCAGTTGGGATCGGTCCGCAGGCGCCGGAAGGACATGAGGATGACGGGCAGGATCACCCCCAGGGTGAACTCCAGCAGGAACATGGTCCCTTCGTAGCTGAACCCGAGGATGCTGCCAAAGGCGTGGTTGCGGTGAATGGCCTGGATGCGCATGAGCCCATAGATGCCGAGCGCCACCACCATGCCCCGGGCAAGGGGTTCCAGCAGATCCATTTCCAGGTGGCGGTGGAAGGCCCGCCCGCTCAGGTAGGACTCCAGGATCACCATGCCGATGCCCGCGCCGATGGCCGAGATGTAGAAATGCAGGGGCAGCATGGGCGAGTACCAGAGCGGGTGCAGCTTGCTCGGCACGATCAGGTATAGGGTTCCCAGCGAGGACTGGTGCAGGGTCGACAGGATCACGCCGATGATGACCAGGGGCGTGATGAGCCGGTGGATGAGGCGGGCGGGCGCATGGAACCCGAACCGCTCGAAGACGACGGGGGAGAACTCCACCGCCAGCACCGTGGTGTAGAGCATGACGCACCAGGCCACCTCGAACATGACGGAGTGCGGGTTCCAGTAGATGATGGCGTGCCAGATGCGCCAGGGCTGGCCCAGGTCCAGCAGCAGGGCCACGATCACGAAGGCATAGCCCAGGAAGCCGGTGAGGATCGTCGGCCGCACGATGGGCTCGAACTTCTTGAGGTTGAAGAGGTGGACGACGGCCGTGAGGGTGAAGGCTCCAGCCGCGAGGCCCACGCCGCAGAGCAGGTCGAAGCCGATCCAGAGCCCCCAGGGGAACCGGTCGCTCAGGTGGGTGACCGCACCGAGGCCCTTGGAGAAGCGGATCACCGTGACCGTGCAGAAGGCCAGGAACAGGACCACAAAGACCGCAGTCCAGAAGCCCGGGCGGAACCGGCGGGGAGTGAGGGTGGCAGTGGCGTTCATGACTGGTCTCCTCGTCCATGGTTATGCTTCTCTGCCTTCGAAACTTCTTCGCGGCGGGCGGTGATCCAGTGCACGCCGTAGAGGAAGACGGCCCAGACCCCGACGAAATCGGGAATGTTGGAAAGCACCTGCCAGGTGCGCATGGCCGGCGGATCCGCCGGCAGGTTGGTCTTCATGCCCAGCTTGTCGAAGGGCACGCTGGAGATCAGCATCACGGAGGTCCCGCCAGCCTCCGTGAGCCCGTAGATGTGGTCCACGTAGGCACCGGGCTTCGAACGGATGCGGGTGCGGGCCTCCCAGATCAGGTCCTCCTTCTTGCCGAAGGTCGTGGCGTCCACCGGGCAGGCCTCGGTGCACGCGGTGGGCTTGCCCTCCTTCACCCGGCTGGCGCACAGGATGCACTTCCCCATGACCGGCACCGGGCGGTCCCACTGGTACTTCGGGATCTGGAAGGGACAGGCCATCATGCAGTAGCGGCAGCCCATGCAGCGCTCGGCGTCGTAGACCACCGGGCCTTCCGCCGTCTTCGTCAGGGCCCCCACGGGGCAGACCGAGGCACAGGTCGGAACCTCGCAGTGCATGCAGAAGGTGCGGACATTCAGGCCCTCCTTCGGCTGCACCACGGTCCAGGTATAGGCGGTCAGAACCTCCTCTACCTTTTCCGGCAGCTTGTTCTGCTCCTTGCACGCGGAGCTGCAGGCGCCGCAACCGATGCAGCGCGTGGAATCGATGAGAAGGCCCATACCCATGGGTTCTCCTGAGTTGTCAATCGTCCCTTGGAGGAATTCCAGGGGGATTCAACCGGAAGCATGGGCCCGAGAAATCTTATAGTCAACCCCTTGGTGGTAAATAAAAACGACATTGTTGTCATTATTAAGATACTCGCCCCACGGGTGTGCTGATTTTAAGGATCTTCTGGGGGTCTAGTCCGCGCGCGGCTGAGTGGATCAGATCCAAACACCGCACTTTGACCCGGAAATACCCGAGGGGGCCTCCCCGGGCAGCCCTGGAATTCGCCTGGCGCCTTTCGATAAAAAGCCGCCCCGCAGTGGCGGGGCGGCTTTGCCTTCGAGCGGGCTGGCTGGAAGCCAGCTACCTATTAATACATGTCTTCCATGCCGCCCATGCCGGGGCCGCCGCCGGGGGCGGGGGCCTTGGGCTCGGGGAGCTCGGTGATGATGGCTTCGGTGGTCAGCATCATGGAAGCCACGGAGGCGGCATTGCGAAGGGCCGACTTGACCACCTTCGCGGGATCGACCACCCCAAAGGCCACCATGTCGCCATAGGCGTCGGTGGCGGCGTTGTAGCCGTAGTTGCCCTTGCCTTCGCGGACGGCGTTGACGACCACGGAGCCTTCGACACCGGCATTGGTGGCGATCTGGCGGAGGGGCTCCTGCAGGGACTTGCGGATGATGTCCACGCCCGTGGCCTGATCGCCGACGACCTTCAGCTCGGCGAGCTTGGTCAGGGCGCGAAGCAGCGCGACGCCGCCGCCGGCGACGATGCCGTCCTCGACCGCGGCCTTGGTGGCATGCATGGCGTCTTCCACGCGGGCCTTCTTCTCCTTCATTTCGGTCTCGGAGGCTGCGCCCACCTTGATGACGGCGACGCCACCCACGAGCTTGGCCAGACGCTCCTGCAGCTTCTCCTTGTCGTAGTCGCTGGTGGAGGTCTCCACCTGGGCGCGGAGCTGCTTCACGCGGCCCTGGATGGCCTCGGTGCTGCCGGCGCCCTCGACGATGGTGGTGTTCTCCTTGTCGATGACGATCTTCTTAGCGGTGCCGAGGTCAGCCAGGGTGAGGTTCTCGAGCTTGAGGCCCAGGTCCTCGCTGATGGCCTTGCCTCCGGTGAGGGTGGCGATGTCCTCGAGCATGGCCTTGCGGCGGTCGCCGAAGCCGGGGGCCTTCACGGCAGCCACGTTCAGGGTGCCGCGGATCTTGTTGACCACCAGGGTGGCCAGCGCTTCGCCGTCCACGTCCTCGGCGATGATCAGCAGGGGGCGGCGGCTGTTGACGACCTGCTCCAGCAGGGGCAGGAGGTCGCGCATGTTGGAGACCTTCTTCTCGTAGGCGAGAATGTAGGG
>CAIMBM010000026.1 GCA_903839205.1 uncultured Holophagaceae bacterium
CAGCTTCCACGGGGTTCAGTGCTGGTGGTCCCTCCCGGACTCGAACCGGGGACCCTCTGATTAAGAGTCAGATGCTCTAACCAGCTGAGCTAAGGGACCACGAGAAGAAGAGTCTATCAGGGAAGCCCCGGAACACAAGACCCCGTTCTGGGCTTGGCTCTAGAGCGTCGGCAGGTGCATGGCCTCGCGGACCTCGACCATGGTCTCGGCCGCCACGGCCCGGGCCCGGGCGCTGCCATCCCGGAGGACTTCCTGGATGTTCTCGGGGCGGGCCAGGTGGGACTCGATCTGCTCCCGCACAGGTTCGACCCGGCGGGTGATGGCCTCGGCCACGCGCTTCTTGCAGTCGAAGCAGCCGATGCCGGCCCGGCGGCACTCGGTGTTCACCAACGCCAAGGTCGCGTCATCGCTGAAGAGCTTGTGAAACTCGAAGACCGGGCAGATGTCGGGGTTGCCCGGATCAGTCTTGCGCACCCGGGCCGGGTCCGAGGCCATCTGGCGGGTGCACTTCTCCAGGATCTCGGCGTTGGTGTCCCGCAGGTAGATGCAGTTCCCGTAGCTCTTGGACATCTTGCGGCCGTCCAGGCCCGGCACCTTGGGGGTCTTGGTGAGGACCGCCTCAGGCTCGGGGAAGACCTCGCGCTTGAAGAGGAAGTTGAAGCGCCGAACCACCTCCCGGGCCAGCTCCAGGTGGAAGAGCTGGTCCTCGCCCACGGGCACCTTGTGGGCCCTGTAGACGATGATGTCGGCGGTCTGCAGCAGGGGATAGCCCAGGAAGCCGTAGCTGCCCAGGTCCGCCACGGCGTTCTGCAGCTTCTCCTTGTAGGTGGGCACGCGTTCCAGCCAGGAGAGCGGCGTCACCATGGAGAGCAGCAGGTGCAGCTCCGCGTGCTCCTTCACCAGGCTCTGCACGAAGATCGTGGCCTGGCTGGGATCCAGCCCCGCGGCCAGGTAGGTGGCCGTCAGCTCCTGGGTGGCCGGCCAGATCTCCTCCACGGATTCATACTTCGAGGTCAGGGCATGCCAGTCGGCGATCATGTAGAAGGCCTCGCCCTGGCCCTGCAGGCGGGTGAAGTTGTCCAGAGCCCCCACCAGGTGGCCGATGTGCTGGGAGCCCGAGGGCTGGATGCCGGAGAGGACACGATGCATGGGGGTCAGGCTCCCAGGAAGAGGCGGGCGATCAGCACGAGGCCTGTTTGGACCACGATGAAGACGGGACTGAGGAGGTAGCCGAGGATCCCCGTGAGGGCCAGGACGATGAGCAGCCCGCCCATCCAGGGCTGGACACGGTCGAACTTCGGCAAGTACCTCCAGGGCAACATGCCGCGCAGGATGCCGGCCCCATCCAGGGGACCCATCGGCAGCAGGTTGAAGAGGGCGAGGCCGATGTTGATGAGCACCAGGCGGCCACAGAGCGCCAGGGCCAGCGTCGTCCCCGTGCCCATTCCAAGGGCCTGGAGGCCTTCGACCCTCCCCATGAAGATCGCGTGGAGAAAGAGGGGGACCTGGACGCTCGGAGCGGGGGCCAGGACCCGGGCCAGGACCAGGAGGATGCCGATGAAGATCACCGAAAGGGCCAGGTTCGAGGCGGGACCGGCGGCGGCCACCATGGCATAGCCCGTCCGCTGGTTGAAGCGCCGGGTGAGGTTGCGGGGGTCCACGGGCACGGGCTTGGCCCAGCCGATGAAGGGGAACCCGGTGGTCATGCCCAGGAGGGGGAACACGAAGGTGCCCAGGAAATCCATGTGGGCCAGCGGGTTCAAGGTCATCCGCCCGAGCCTGGCAGCGGTGTCGTCCTCCAGCAGGTAGGCGGCCGAGGCGTGGCTGGCCTCGTGCACGCTGAGGCTGAAGAGCAGCGCCACGTAGCTGACAAGGATGGTGGGGATGGAAATGCTGTCGAACACCCGGACTCCGGCAATTCTCCAGTGTACAGGCCCGGGGCCGGTCCAAGACAGGGGGAGTCTGCCGCGTCCAAACTACTGGGCGGGCGCCCCTGGCCGATGACGGGTGCAGGGTCTGCCTTCCAGGCGCCCACGTTGCGACCCTCCCCACTCAGGAGTCCGGCATGTATCTGAAAGCCAACTCGCCCCATGCTGCCACCGCCGGAAAGAGCATCATCGGGTTCAACGTCGTGAATGGGAAGGAGATCGAGGGCGACCTCTCCCTGATCCAATGCAAGTCCGCGGTGGACCACCGGGACCTGGTGGGCATGTTCCCCGACAGCGGTGAGAAGGACGTGGCCCGGGCCGCCAAGGCCGCGGCCGACGCGTTCAAGGACTGGGCCGGAACGAATGCCGCGGCCCGGGAGGGCGTGGTGCACCGCACCGCCGGGATCCTGGCCGCCCACCAGGACGTATTCGCCCGCATCATCACCCGGGAAATCGGCATGTCCCCTCCGGAAGCCCGGGCCGAAGTCCAGGAGGCGATGGATGCCTGTGCGCACTTCATCGCCGAGTCCCGCCGCAACCAGGGCCGGAAAGCCAGCCCCGGCCGCACAGCCCACCGGCGCCCCGCAGGCGTCTGCGGCCTCCTCGCCACCGGGAGCTCGCCGCTGGCGGCCCCTGGGCGGAGGCTGCTCCAGGCGATCCTGTGCGGCAACACCGTGGTCTGGAAACCCAGCGACAACGCCCCCGCCACGGCCTACCTCCTGCTGTGCGCCATGATGGAGGCGGGCCTTCCGCCCGGCGTGGTGAACACCATCAACGGCCGCGGGCGGGCGGGCTGCGGGAAGCACTTCCTCGCGGGGATCGACAAGGGGCTCTTCCAGTCCTTCAGCTTCATCGGGTCCGCGGCCCTGGGTCGGACCGTGGGCGAGATCTGCGGCCGCAACCTTCTCCTCCCGAACCTCGACCTGGTCGGCCGGGGCACCCTGGTGGTCCTGCCCGATGCTGACCTGGACCGGGCCGTCGAGGATGCCCTGGTCGGCGCCTTCGGCCAGGCGGGGCAGCGGCCCATGGGCCTGGTCAACATCCTCCTGCATGAAGCCAGTGCCCTGCCCTTCAGGCAGCGCTTCCTGGACCGGGTGGCCACCCTGGAGGTGGGCAATCCCCTGAGTGATCCCCAGGTCGCCTACGGGCCCATGATCAATGCCCGCGCCGCCACGGCCTTCCGCGACCACTGCAAGGCGGGGCAGGACGAGGGCGCCGCTCTATTGTGCGGTGGCGACCAGTGGACCGAGGCCAACCGGGACGGGCGGGTGAAGGGGAACATCAGCCATGGCGTCTACCTGCAGCCCTGCGTATGGGACGGGGTGAGGCCCGAGATGGGGCTGTTCCGGGACCAGGTCCCTGGCCCCTCGGCGAACCTCTCCACGTTCAGGGACATCGAAGAGGCCCTGGCCTGGATCAGTGGCGGCGCCTGCGGCCCCATCCTCAGCGTCCATACCGAGGACCGCACTTCGGTCGGCCGCTTCAAGCGGGAGACCCGGACGGACATCCTCCTCGTCAACGCCGGCTCGGAGCAGCCGGGGGCCCGCCTGCCCTATACCGGCCAGGGCACCTACCCGGGCGGCCACCTGGCCATCGAAGGATTCACCAGGTGGCAGACGTCGAACGAGGACCCTGCACTCGACTCCGAGCCCGGGGCCACCGTGGCGCCGGCGCCCAAGGGTGCCATCCACACCGACTGGTCCAGTCTGTAGGGCCCCTTCAGAACCCGAGCGCGGCCAGCGCAGCGCCCAGATCCCCGGGTGCCTGGCCCAGCCCCAGTCGCATCAGGAATTCCGTATTCCCCTCCCCGCCTTTGATGGGGCTCAGGGCGAGGTCTCCGGGCCGGAGTTCCGTGGCAGCGAAATAGGCCCAGACCTCCCGCAGGACACGGTGGTGGACCGCCGGATCGCGCACGATGCCGCCGGCGCCCACGTCGTCCCGGCCCGCCTCGAACTGGGGCTTCACCAGCAGCACGGCCTCGGCTCCCGGAAGGAGGCTGGGCAGCACCGGGGGGATGGCCAAGCGGAGCGAGATGAAGCTCAGGTCCGCCACGAGCAACTGGCAGCGTTCGGGGATGGAGGCTGGATCCCAGGTGCGCAGGTTCACCTGCTCCAGGGAGACGACCCGCGGGTCGCTGCGCAGCTTCCAGTGGAGCTGGTTGGTGCCCACGTCCACCGCATAGACCCTTGCCGCCCCGCGCTGGAGCAGACAGTCCGTGAAGCCCCCGGTGCTGGATCCGGCATCGAAGCAGGTGAGCCCGGCTGGATCGATGCCCCACCGGTCCAGGGCCCCGGCCAGTTTCAGCCCCCCCCGGCTCACGAAGGGCAGCGCGTCGCCCCGCAGGCGGATGTGGGCGGCCTCATCCACCGCCGTCCCGGCCTTGGTGACCGGGCGGTCCTCCACCAGCACCTCGCCCGCCAGGATGCGGGCCTGGGCCTTGGCCCGGGTCTCGCAGAGCCCGCGCTGCAGCAGCAGGTGATCGAGGCGAAGTTTAGCCACGAACGACCCGCTTCTGCCGGGCCAGCTCCTTGCGGTAGGCCCCCACGTTCTGGTTGTGGTCCCTCAGGCTGGGCGCGAAAGCGTGGCCGCCCCTGCCGGTGGCCACGAAGTAGAGGTCCCTTCCGACCAGGGGAGCCTTGGCGGCCTCGATGGCGGTGGGGCTGGGAATGGCAATGGGTGTCGGGGGAAGGCCGGTCACCGAGTAGGTGTTGAACCGGTGGAAGTGGCGAATGTCCTCGGCCATGGGCGCGGTGAAGCGCAGGTCGCCGCTGAGCCAGCGGGCGTAGAGGCTGGTCGGATCACACTGCAGGCGCATGCCGAGATCAAGGCGCTTCTTGTAGACCCCGGCCACCTTTGGCTGCTCCTCCGCCAGTTTCGTCTCCTTCTCCACCAGGCTGGCCAGGACCAGGGTCTGGTAGGGCGGGAGTGCCCCGCCCACCAGCTCCGGACCCACCTGGTCGTGGAAGGCTTCCACCAGCATGAGCATCACTTCCTCGGGTTCGAGGGCGTGGTTCAGCCGGTAGGTGGCCGGGGCGATGAGCCCTTCCAGGCTTTCGGCCTGCTCGAAGCCCGCCGTCTTGGCCAACCGCGGGCTCTTCCAGAGGATCCAGAAGGCCTCCTCGGGCACGAAGTCCTTCAGCCGCTTCTGCACTGACCAGGCGTTGGCGCCGTCGGGGATGGACACGAGGGTGTAATGGATTTCGGCGCGTCGCAGCTTGCCCGCCACTTCGGAGAGGCTGGCCCTGGGTGTGAAGGTGTACTCGCCGCGGATGAGCTGGAGCTTGCGGGCCCTGGCCCAGAGCTTGAACAGCGAGGCCGAACGGATCACCCCGTCCCGCTCGAGCTGGTCCGCCACCTGGTTGATGCTGGTGCCCCGCTTGACCAGCACCGTGGCCTCCTGCTGGAGCGGTCCCTGCCCCTTCCAGGCCCACCACCCTCCCAGCCCCGGCAGCAGGGCCAGGATCAGGATGGCCAGGAGGAGCCGGAAGGAGATGGGGGAACGCGCCATGCCTCCAGAATGCCGTGATAGCGTGGATTGATCCACCAGGGGGACCCATGACCCATGTCGTCATTCTTGGAGCCGGACGGGTCGGCGGGGCCATGGCCAGGGACCTGGCCCAGGATTTCAAGGTCACGGTGGTGGACCGCTCCGAGGCGGCCCTGTCGAGGTTGCGGGAGGAGGGCCTGGCCACCCGGGTGGCGGATCTGTCAGGCCCGGCGGACGTGAGAGGCGCCGTCGCGGACGCCGACCTCGTGGTGGGCGCAGTGCCAGGCTTCATGGGCTTCGCCACGGCCAGGGCCGTGCTGGAGGCCGGCAGGCCCCTGGTGGACATCTCCTTCTTCGACGAGGACTGCTTCGAGCTGGATGCGCTGGCGAAGGGCCAGAACCTCACAGCCATCGTGGATTGCGGCATCGCCCCTGGCTGCGGGAACCTCATCCTGGGCGATGCCTCCCGCCAGTGGGACCGCATCACCCGCTTCGAATGCCTCGTGGGCGGCCTGCCCGTGGTCCGCACCTGGCCCTACGAGTACAAGGCCGGCTTCAGCCCCATCGACGTCATCGAGGAGTACACGCGCCCGGCCCGCTACGTGGAGGCCGGCCAGGTGGTCACCCTCCCCGCCCTGTCCGAGCCTGAACTGCTGGACTTCGAGGGCCTGGGCACCCTGGAGTCCTTCAACACCGATGGCCTGCGCAGCCTCATCAGGACCTTCCCGCAGGTCCCAGACATGAAGGAGAAGACCCTGCGCTACCCCGGCCACATCGAGAAGATGCGGGTGTTCCGCGAATCCGGCTTCTTCGGCAAGGGGAAGATCCGAGTGGCCGGCACGGAGATCAGCCCCCTGGACCTGACCACGGCCCTGCTCTTCCCCATGTGGTCCATGCAGGAAGGCGACGAGGACTTCACCGTCATGCGGGTCACCGTCGAGGGCGAGCAGGGCGGCCGGCGGGTGCGGAAGGAACTGAGCCTGCTGGACCGCTACGACCGCACCACCAAGATCACGTCCATGGCCCGCACCACGGGCTACACCTGCACGGCCGCCGTGCGCCTGGTGGCCCAGGGTGGCTACACCCGCCCAGGCATCAGCCCGCCGGAACTTGTGGGCCAGCAGCCCGGCGCCTGGGACTTCATCAGGGCAGACCTGGCGAGACGGGGTGTGGTTTTCACTGAAAAGTGATCAGCCTTCCAGCTCCCGGTGCTTGATGGTCAGCGCCGCCACATCGCCCTGGAGCCGGTGGGCCAGCATTTCGACCAGCGCCACGGAGCGGTGCCTGCCCCCCGTGCAGCCGATGGCCAGGGTGTGGTAGGCGCGGCCCTCCTGCTGGACCAGGGGCAGGGACCACCGGAGCCAGGCTTCCGCCCGTTCCAGGAATTCCCGGAACTCCGGAGACTCCAGCAGGAATTCCTGGACGGGCCAGTCGCGGCCCGTGAGGGGTTTCAGGGCCTCAACGTAGAAGGGGTTGGGCAGGAACCGGGCATCGAGGACCACGTCGGTATCCGCCGGGACGCCCCGCTTGAAGCCGAAGCTGAGCAGGCGCACGGCCGTGCTGCGGGTCGGCGCCTGGGGTACCAGCTTCGCGATCCTGAGGCGCAACTCCGACAGGCTCAGCTGGCTGGTATCGAGGACGGTGGTGGCCAGGGCGCGGATGGGAGCGAGCATCTCCCGCTCCCGGCGGACGCCCTCTTCGGCGGTCCCGAGCATGGCCAGGTGGTGGGGGCGCCTGGATTCCGAGAAGCGGCGCAGCAGGACCTCCTCGGCGGCCTCCACGAAGATCACCTGCACGGACACATGGCCAAGGTTCAACCGCTCCAGCAGCGGACCGAACTCCTGCACGAACTCCGCCTGCCGGCTGTCCATGCCGACCACCAGCCGGTCCCGGTTCGGCTGCAGCTTGGATTCCAGTTCCAGCAGGGGTTCCAGGAGGCGGGTCGGCACGTTGTCGAGGGCCGTGCAGCCGCTGTCCTCCAGGGCCCCCAGCACCGAGTGCCGGCCTGCGCCTGAGAGTCCCGTCACGACGATGAGTTCCATCCCCCTAGTGTGAAACAGGGCCCCGGGCCCTGCCTAAGAAAATCGCAGGGGGCCTGGCGGCCCCCTGCGATTTTTTCGAGAAAGCGCTGGAGGGATCAGTCCTCCAACCCGCCGGCGGTGAAGCGGAGCACCCGCTGGATCCCTTCGGGGGCATTGCCCTGCTCGTCGGGTCCCAGTTCAATGGTCTCGGTGGGCACCCGGAAGAAGTCCTCATCCGGCACGTACTGGGGCTGGGGTTCCACGCGGTAGAGGTAGGAGATGATCTCGTCCTCGTAGCCGAAGCGCATCTGCTCGAAGTACTCGTAGCTTTCCCGCTTGTACTCGACCAGGGGGTCCTTCTGGCCGTAGCCGCGGAAGCCGATGGCCTCCTTCAGGTGGTCCATGACCAGGAGGTGCCGCTTCCAGGCCGCGTCAATGATCTGGAGGATGGACCAGCGCTCGTAGCTGCGCATGCCCTCGCCGCCCAAGCGCTCGTCCTTGCCCTCGTAGTAGCGCTGCACCAGCGCCACCAGGGCCTCGCTGGCCTGGGCCTGGGGCAGCCTGCCCACGGCATCCACCTCGTCACCACCGAGGGTGAACAGCTGCTCCACCCGCTCGCGGAACCCGGCCTGGTCACGCTCGCCCTTGTCGGCCAGGAAATCGTTGGCGAGGCCCTCGGCGATCTCGCCCGCCACCCGCAGCACGTACTCCTTGGTGTTGCCCTTGAGGATCTCGGTCCGGAGCCCGTAGAAGAAGATGCGCTGCTTGTTCATCACATCGTCGTACTCGAGCAGGTGCTTGCGGATCTCGAAATGGTGGGCTTCCACGCGTTTCTGGCTGCGCTCGATGGCCCTGGTCACCATGCCCGCCTCGATGGGCTCGTCATCATTCATGCCCATGGCGCCCATGAGGTTCTTGATGCGGTCGCCGCCGAAAATCCGCATCAGGTCGTCCTCGAGGGACAGGTAGAAGCGGCTGGACCCGGGATCGCCCTGGCGGCCCGCCCGGCCCCGGAGCTGGTTGTCGATGCGGCGGCTCTCGTTGCGCTCCGTGCCCAGGATGTGCAGCCCGCCCAGGGCCACCACCTCCTCGTGTTCGGCGGCCGTCTGGCCCCGCATCTTTTCCACGAGGGCCGAGAACTCCGGCGTCTCGAACCCTTCGGCGTCGTAGAGGACGATGTTCTTCTTCTTGGCCTCCAGCCGGGCCAGGCCCTCGGGATTGCCGCCCAGGATGATGTCCGTCCCACGACCCGCCATGTTGGTGGCGATCGTGACGGCCCCCTTGCGGCCGGCCTGGGCCACGATCTCCGCCTCGCGCTCGTGGTGCTTCGCGTTCAGCACCACGTGGGGAATCCGGGCCGCCTTCAGGGCATCTGCCAGGTCCTCGCTGCTCTCGATGCTGGCGGTGCCCACCAGGACGGGCTGACCCTTCGTGTGCAGCTCCTTGATCTCTTCGACGACGGCCTTCTTCTTGCCGGCCCGGGTCGAATAGACCGTGTCCGCGAAATCCTTCCTGACCATGGGCATGTTCGTGGGCACCACGATCACGTCCAGCTTGTAGATGGAATGCAGTTCCGTGGCCTCGGTCTCGGCCGTGCCGGTCATGCCCGCCAGCCTGTGGTACATCCGGAAGAAGTTCTGGAAGGTGACGGTGGCGAGGGTCTGGTTCTCCGCGTTCACCTCCACGCCTTCCTTGGCCTCGATGGCCTGGTGCAGGCCGTTGGACCAGCGGCGCCCCGGCATGAGTCGCCCCGTGAACTCGTCCACGATGACCACCTCCATGCCCTTGCCGTCCTCCTTGGGATGGACCATGTAGTCCACGTCCAGCCGGTACAGGTTGTGGGCCAGGAGGGCCTGGTTGAGGCCGTGGAGAATCTCGATGCTGGCGGGCTCGTACAGGTTCGTCACGCCCAGCAGATGCTCGGCATGGTGGATGCCCTCGTCCGTCAGCATCACCTGACGGTCCTTCTCGTCCACCTTGTAGTGCAGCTCCGGCTTGAGCTTGGGAACAATGGCATCGATGCGGAAGTACTTGGAAGTGTCCTCCTCGCTGCTGCCCGCGATGATGAGCGGGGTGCGCGCCTCGTCGATGAGGATGCTGTCCACCTCGTCCACGATGGCGTAGTTGAAGCCGCGCTGGGTGAACTCCTCCAGCTCCCACTTCATGTTGTCGCGAAGGTAGTCGAACCCCAGCTCGTTGTTCGTGGCGTAGGTGATGTCGCAGGCATAGGCAGCCCGACGCTGCTGATCGTCCAGGCCATGCTGGATGATGCCGACGCTGAGCCCGAGCCAGGTGTAGAGGCGGCCCATCCACTCGGCATCACGGCGGGCCAGATAGTCGTTCACCGTGACCAGGTGGGCTCCCTTGCCTGCCAGGGCGTTCAGGTAGAGGGGTAGCGTGGCGGTGAGGGTCTTGCCTTCACCCGTCCTCATCTCGGCGACTTTGCCCTCGTGCAGCGCCATGCCCCCCACCAGCTGCACATCGAAGTGGCGCATCTTGAGCACGCGCTTGCTGGCCTCGCGCGCCACGGCGAAGGCTTCGGGCAGGATGTCCTCCAGGGTGGCCCCATTCGCCAGCTTCTCCTTCAGGAACGGGGTCCGGGCCTTGAGGGCCTCGTCGCTGAGGGCGGCAAGCTCTGGCTCCTGCACGTTGATAGCCTGGACCTTGGCCCACAGCCGCTTCAGCTCCCGGTCGTTCTTGGATCCGATGAGTTTCTTGAGGAAGTTGTCGAGCATGAAGCCGTCCAGTCGCGTAAACCATCGATTGTAGCGCGATGGACCCCCATTTCCCAGCGCTGGAAGCGGCTGCCAAGCTTCCGTGGTTGCCGAACTTACCGACCCAGGGCAGACTGGATGTTTGGATTCTGGAGAAGCCATGGCCCTCGAACGCACCTTTGCCATCATCAAGCCCGATGCCGTCCAGGACGGCCACATCGGAGAGATCCTCACCGCCATCGAACAGGGGGGGCTGAAGGTCGTGGGGCTCAAGCTGACCCGCCTGACTCCCGCCATCTGCCAGGGTTTCTATCACGAGCATGTGGGCAAGGGCTTCTACCCGGAACTCGAGGCCTTCATGACCGAGGGTCCCGTGGCCATCATGGTCTTGGAGGGCGAGAATGCCATCCTGCGCTGGCGCGATTTGATGGGCGCCACCAACCCGGCGAACGCGGCGGAAGGTACACTGCGCAAGCGGTTCGGGGCCAGCATCGGCCGCAACGCCACCCATGGCAGCGACAAACCCGAGAGCGCAAGGTTCGAAGTAGGCTACTTCTTCAACGCCTTCGAACAGTTCTGACCCGGGGCGCTCCCCCCATGAAAATCGGCGCCAACGGCGCCGATTTTCGTTTCAACAGATAGAGGTTGAAGTCTCAACCTTCCAGAATCGCTTGCAGGGCCGACTGGCAGAGGCGACGGACGCCTGGCAGAAGGTCGGCGCTCTGGAGGCCCTTTTCACTCAGCCACTGGCCGCCCGCTGGCGGCGGGGGCAGCAGGTCCTCCGGGGCCTTGGTGCGTAGCAGGTGGCTGAGGTAGAGGCGCTGCTGCCCTTCAAGACCCTCCAGGCGCAGGAGCCACGGCGTCGGCAACCGGCTGGTACGCTCGTCGAATACCACCGGCAGGACCGACTTGTCCACGAAACGGAAGGGCATGCCCCAGGCGGCCTCGATCTGCGCATTGAGAAGGGAGGTCGGCAGGAAGCCTGGTGACCACGGGATCTGGGCGGGCATGAGGAGGCCGCGGTGGGGGCTGTGCGGCGAAGGCACGAGCAGGACGAAGGGCGTCTGCTGCCCATGGACCAGCACCCCTTCAATGAACGTGGTGAGGTGGACCCGGCCCTCGGCCATTAGGGCCTCCCTTCAAATTGGATGTGAGCCGCGACGCCGGCCAGCCGCGCACATGGCAAGGCGCCGGCCGCAGGGCGATGCGGCACATCGTTCAAGGCCGGCAACGCCGCCAGGGGTGCGGCTGGCCACCTCCCGGAGGGCAAGGGGTGGCGGCCGACGCGATGCTGCGTCGAACTCCTCGTCGATAGTGCCGCTATCGCCATCGTCGTTCTCCTTGTCTCGCTTGGGCGGCGCCCCTTGCGCGGCCGCACCCCAATTTGAAGGGAGACCCTAGCGTCCTCCTGCAGTCTCGAGCTCTTGCATGATGCGGTCCCGGGCCACGGAGACTTCCGCCACGGCGGCCTCGGGCCTGAGCTTCACCACCGCCTTGGTGCGGCGGTCGCGCAGTTCCACCATGCCCTCCTTCAGGCCCTTGGCGCCCACCGTGAGGCGCAGGGGGAACCCCAGCAGGTCCGCGTCCTTGAACTTGGCGCCGGGGCTCAGCCCTTCACGATCGTCATGCAGGACCTCGAATCCAGCGTCCTCGAGGTCCTTCTCCACCTGGTTGGCCACGCCGGCGACTTCCGCGCTGCCGGGATCCAGACAGACCACGTGCACCTGGTAGGGAGAGATGGGCCAGGGCCAAATGATGCCGTCGGCGTCGTAGTTCTGCTCCACGGCCGCTGCCACGGTCCGGGTGATGCCGATGCCGTAGCAGCCCATCACCATGGGGTGTTCCTTCCCCAGTTCGTCGAGGAAGGTGCACGACATGGATTTCGAATACTTGGTTCCGAGCTTGAAGACCTGGCCCACCTCGATGCCGCGGAAGGCCTGGTAGCGGCCCTTCCCGCAGCGGGTGCAGAGATCCTCCTCGGCCGCCATCCGCAGGTCCGCAAAGGTGCAGCCAGGCAGGTCCCGCTTCGGATCCAGGCCGAAGTGATGGTAGTCGGTGCGGTTGGCACCGCAGGTCAGGTTGACCGCCCCCTCGAGGCTGCGGTCCACCAGCATGCGCACCTGGGAGCGCAGTTCGGAGAACCGGGTGCCCTCGGCGGGGACCGGGCCCATGAAGCCCGATTTCGCGCCGGTAAAGGCCTCCGCCTCCACGATCTCCATGAGTTCAAGGCCCGTGGCTCCGAGGAGGTTCTTCACCTTGACCGGGTTGAGTTCATGGTCGCCCCGCAGCACCACGCCCAGGAGCAGCACCTTGTCCTGGCCGGCGTCGGCGGGATTCGACTTTGAGGCTTCGGGGCTGCCCTGGAACTCAGCCTGCATC
This sequence comes from uncultured Holophagaceae bacterium, assembly GCA_903839205.1. Lineage (GTDB taxonomy): Bacteria > Acidobacteriota > Holophagae > Holophagales > Holophagaceae > Geothrix. Next base: position 12,530 of record CAIMBM010000026.1, read on the forward strand.
AGGTAGAACTTGCTGGTCTGGGTTATGGGCATGCCGTCGTGTTCCGCATCCTTCATCCCGGCGGCCTGCTCCACCTGCCCCAGGACGCCGGGTGTGCAGAAATGGTCCTTTTTCAGATCAATCCTGTCTCCGCACGGGCCGGCCGGCAATTGCGGAGCCTCGGTCTTCTCCATGTTCGAGGTGTACTCACAGGCATCGCAGCTGAGGATGGCGTCCTCGCCGCTGCCAGCCAGCACGTGGAATTCGTGGGTGAAGCTGCCACCGATGGCCCCGCTGTCGGCTTCCACGGGCCGGAACTTCACGCCCAGGCGGGAGAAGATCCGATTGTAGGCGTTGAACATGGCCCAGTACCCGCGATCCGCGCAGGCATCGTCCACATGGAAGGAATAGCCATCCTTCATCGTGAACTCGCGGCCCCGCATGAGGCCGAAGCGGGGACGGCGTTCGTCCCGGAACTTGGTCTGCACCTGGAAGAGGTTCATGGGCAGCTGCTTGTAGCTCCTCACGTTCTTCCGGACGATGTCCGTAACCGCTTCCTCATGGGTGGGCCCCAGGCAGAAGTTGTAGAAGTCCCGCTCATCGGGTGTCTCGCCCCGCTTGCGCCGCTCGGCGACCTCGGCCTTGGCCTTGCGATCGCAGAAGCGGAGCAGCTCGTCTCCGTAGAACTTCCACCGCCCGCTCTCCTGCCACAACTCCGCAGGCAGCACCGCGGGCATGAGCAGTTCCTGGCAGCCGTCCTTGGCCAGCTCCTCGCGGACGATCTCCTCGAACTTGCGGATGCTCCTGAAGGCCAGCGGCAGGTAGCTGTAGATGCCTGCGGCCACTTTCTGGATCATTCCGGCCCGCATCATGAGCTGCTGGCTCACCACATCGGCGTCCCGGGGGGTCTCGCGCAGGGTCTGTATCAGGAGCTTCGACTGCTTCATCGGGGGCCTCAAACCTTTGAGTTTAGCCCAGGACGGCACCCCTACCCGCCTGGAAAGCACGGAGCTTCCGGCCGGGCCTGGGGATCTGCTGGGATGCCGGGGAATCGTCGCAGTCGGCCTGCAGGGCATCAAGCCAGGTGGGACTGCACGAGGGTGCTGGCGGCCTTCCCGTCGATGGCTCCGCCGTGGGTGGCCTGCAGCAGCTTCATCACCAGGCCCATGTCCTTCTTCAGCTTGGCCCCGCTCTCGGCGATGGCGGCCCGTACCGCCGCTTCCAGGGCCGGACCTTCGAGCATGGCCGGAAGGTAGGGCCTCAGCATCTCGATTTCGGCCCGCTCCTGGGCGGCCCGGTCTGCCTGGCCCACCTTCTCGAACTGGGCGACGCTATCCTCACGGGACTTGACCAAGCGCTTGAAGACGGCCAGGGCATCGGCATCGGCGAGGACCCCCTGGGGGCCCAGCCCCTTGGCCACGGCCTCGTTCTTGTAGGCGGCCAGGGCCATGCGGAGCACCTGGGTCCTGGGGGCGTCCTTGGCCAGCATGGAGGTCTTCAAGTCGGCCTGCAGGCGCTCGAGCATGGGCATCTCCGTGTGCGAAGATCCATGTTGACGCGAGAGCCACCGGCCCTCAATGCAAGAAGTCATGCCAAATCACTCCCCGACCGAAACAGCCCTCAGTCACTTGGCCTGGAGTCCCATGAACGTCGCCTTCATCAATCCCTTCATCGAATCCACCCTCCGCAGCCTGGAGATGATGGCCAGCATCACCGCCGAGAAGGTGGGCCTGTCGGTGAAGGAGGATCTCATCACCACCTACGACATCTCCGCCATCATCGGCATCACCGGGGACACCTCCGGCTCCATCATTCTCAGCTTCCCCGTGGGATTGGCCTGCCGCATCGCCAGCAACATGCTCATGGAGGAGATCTCCACCCTGGACCGGAGCGTGGAGGATGCCATTGGCGAGATCGGCAACATCGTGGTGGGCGATGCCCGGCGTCTGCTCATCCAGGACGGGTTCAGCCTGTCCATCTCGGTGCCCACGGTGGTGGTCGGGAAGGGGCACAAGATCAGCCGCAGCGGAGACATCCCCTGCATCGCCATCCCCTTCAAGACGGAATCCGGGGATTTCGAGGTGAATGTAGGGCTCAAGGAGTAGTCAGCCAACCTCAGCACATAACAAAAGGGCGCCCTGCGGCGCCCTTTTGTTATTGAACCGGCTTAGCCGTATCAGGCCTTCTCGAACTTGATGACTTCCACGGGGCAACCGGCGACGGCGGCCTCGATGGCGGCTTCCAGGTCCGTGCCGTTGCTGCCGGAAAGGGGGCTCTGCTCGTCCCGGTTCTCGTTGTCCACGCCATCCTCGCGCACGGAGCCGTTGACGTTGCAGCTGGTGTCGGTGACCTTGAACACCTCGGGGCACTCGGCCTCGCAGGCGTTGCACACGATGCAGCCTTCTTCGATCCAGACTTTGGTGATGGCCATGGTCGTCTCCTAGAGATCCAATTGGGGCCCGGCATGGGCGTACTTAACCAAACTAGCATCGCTGCCGCCCGGGACCAAGCGTCGCCTCTCCCCCGGACCCGTGGGAGACTGGACTTGTGACGGAGGTCCGCCCATGCACCTGAAGGAGGCAGACGTGCTTGCCCGGATCCGGGCCCGCCTGCCCGGAGGGGGGAGCCTCCTGGATGACTGCGGGGCCCTGCCCCCGGTCCCGGCGGGCCACAGGCTGCTGGTCACCACGGACCTCATGGAATCGGAGCAGCACTTCCGCCTCGACTGGCATCCGCCGGACCTGCTGGCCCGCAAGCTCCTGATGGTGAATCTCTCGGACCTGGACGCTTCTGGGGCCCGGCCCTTCGGCTTCACGCTGACCCTGGCCCTGGGCCCCGGGGTCGATGAGCCCTGGATGGACACCTTCCTGGAAGGCCTGGCGAGGGCCTCCCGGCAGGCTGGCGTCGAGGTTCTAGGCGGCGACACCGTGGGCCGCCCCGCGGGCCTGGGCCTTGGGCTCACGGCCTTCGGCTTCGCAGCCCGGTGGCTGAGACGCGACGGCCTGAGGGCCGGTGATCTCATCTTGGTGGATCAGCGTCCCGGGGCCAGCCTGCGGGGGCTGCGGAAGCTGGAGGCCGGGCAGCGCTGGGATCCGGCCCGACCCGACCCCGACCTGAAGGCCCACCTGGATCCAACGCCCAACCTGGGCCTGGGGCCGAGGCTGGCCGCCCTGCCCGAGGTCCATGCCTGCCTCGATCTCTCGGACGGACTCAGCCGCGACCTCCACAATCTGGCGGAGGCCTCCCACCTCAGCATCCTGGTGGATCCGGACCTGGACGAGGACTCCCTGCGGGGGGGCGAGGACTATGCCCGCTGCTTTGGCACCAACCTGAGCCAGGCGGAGTTGGAACGGCGACTCGGTCAGCCCTTCTTCCCTGTGGGCCGGGCCGTGGAAAAGGGGTCGGCCCCCCTGCTCGTCTATGATGGGAGTGGAACGCGCGCCCTGCCGGACCTTGGATTCGACCATTTCGCCCATGACTGATCTAACCGAAGCGTTCATTCCGCCGCCCGTTCCGGCGGCCCCCCCCAAGGGAATCTGGTGTCGCCTCAGGGCCCACATCCTCCACCCGGAATTGAGTCCCGAGCAGGTGGCCTGGAGCTTCAGCCTGGGCCTCTCCATCGCCTGGAACCCGCTCCTGGGTCTCCATACGGCCATGGTCTTCCTGTTCTGTCTGATCTTCAGGCGCCTGCACCGCCCTCTGATGATCATGGCCATGCTCATCAACAACCCCTGGACCACCATTCCCATCGCCACGGCCAGCACCTGGGTGGGCAACCTCGCGCGTGGACGGTTCAGTGTCGCCAACCTGGCCAAGGTCCAGTGGCACGAGATCGGCTGGAGGAGTTTCCTCACCTGGAGCGGGTTCGAGGCCATGACCACCATGCTGAGACCGATCCTTAGGTCCTACCTCGTGGGCGGGTTGATCTGCACCGTTTTGGCGCTCCCTGTCGGATACTTCTTCATGCTCTGGCTGGCCAAGCGCCTGCGCCGCATCCACTGGCCGCACCTTCATGGTCACGCCTGCACCCCACCCAATAGCTCCCCCGGAGGTTGATCCCATGGACATGCGGTTCCTCATGAAACAGGCCCAGCAGATGCAGGCGAAGCTGGCCGAGACCCAGGCCAACCTGCGCGTGGAAGGTACCGCCGGCGGCGAACTGGTGAAAATCACCCTCAACGGTTCCAAGGAACTGGTGGGCCTCTCCATCGGCAAGGACGCCATGGATCCCGAGGATCCCTCCATGCTCGAGGACCTGCTCCTGGCCGCCTTCCGGGACGCGGCCACCAAGGTCGATGAGGCCATGAAGAAGCAGATGGGCGGCATGGGTGCCGGCCTCAACCTGCCCGGGCTGGGGCTATAGGAGCTCCACCATGAAGCTGCCGCCGCCCCTCGAGGCCGTGATCGAAAGCCTCCAGAAGCTGCCTGGTGTGGGCGCCAAGTCCGCCCAGCGCATGGCCCTGCACCTGCTGAAGGAGGGCCCCGAGGCCATGAACCACCTCGCCCACCAGCTGCAGCAGGCGGCGGAGAAGGTGGGCTTCTGCGGCGTATGCGGCGCCTTCACGGACCAGCCCATCTGCCCCATCTGCCTGGATCCCCGCCGGGACCCGGCCAGCCTGGTCATCGTGGCCGAGGCGTCCAATGTCCTCAGTTTCGAGCGCAGCGGGCGTTTCCGGGGCCGCTACCACGTGCTGGGGGGCCTCATCTCGCCCCTGCGGGGCGTGGGGCCTGACCAGCTTCGGGTCCGCGAGCTGCTGAAGCGCCTGGAGGACCACACGATCCAGGAGCTCATCCTGGCCACCAACCCAACTGTCGACGGCGAGGCCACGGCCAGCTGGCTGGCCCGCATCCTCGAGCCCATCGGCATCCGCACCACTCGTATAGGGCTGGGACTCCCCATCGGCAGCGACCTGGAGTACGCCGACGAGCTCACCCTGGACCGCGCCATGGAGGGTCGCCGGCCCGTCGGGTAGCCGATGGGGTCCCTTGGACTACCCCCCGATCGCACGGCGCCCCGCGCCCTGCTCCCGCTCCCCGGCTTCGCCGGATCGCGGAGGGGGCCCCGTTCCATCGGGAGCGACCTGGAGTACGCCGACGAGCTCACCCTGGACCGCGCCATGGGAGGTCGCCGGCCCGCCGGGTAGCAGGGACTAGTACTTCACGCTCACATCCCCCCTGGCCCAGGTCTGGCAGGCCAGGCGCTGGTCCGGGTTTGCCTTCAGCGCCCTGAGAACGCGGGTCTCGGCGGCACCCATCTCGCTCAGGTGTTCGGCCCCCGACTGGACCGTGACCAGGCAGGTGCCGCAACGGGCATGCCCACCACAGGTGTGGGGCAGCGGAACCGAAGCCTTGGCGCTGGCGGCGAGAAGGGCCGTCTCTCGGTCACATTCCGCAACGCCCGCAGTCTTGCCCTCGAATTTGATCGTGTGCATGCACTACCCGTAAGTCATTAAAAGCAGGATAAATAGGGACCACCGTCCCAACCACTCTATCAGGGTGGTCCCCACCCATGGGTTCTTTTGCCAGCTCCCAGGCCCCACCTCTCGGCGCACTGGCTCACTGGGCTCCCTGGAGGGGCCCCCAAGGCTTCGATCTGGGTTCAGATGGCCTGCCCGCCGCGTTCCCCGGTGCGGATCCGGACGCATTCCTTCAGGTCCTGGACGAAGATCTTGCCGTCACCTACGGCGCCCTCGCCATGCCGTGCGGTGCGGACGATGGTATCCACGGTGATGTCCTCGAACTCGTCATTGCAGGCGATGGTGATCTGCACCTTGGGGATCAGGTTGGGCACGACCTTCTTGCCCCGCTGCACCACGATCTCCTGCTGGCGGCCATGGCCGCTGACCCGGGCCACGGTGATGCGTTCAATTTCAGCTTCGATCAGGGCCTCCCGGACCTCGTCGAGCTTTTCTTCGGGAATGATGGCGGTGATCAGCTTCATGGTCCACTCCGGTCAGTTCAGGTTGTTCAGGCCGTAGGCGCGCTCGCCATGGATCTCATGGTCAAGGCCGGTCTTCTCCACGGCTTCGTTCACCCGGAGCCCGACGAACTTCTCCACCAGGAAGGCGATGAGGAGCGTCATGCACACGGAAAACACGATGGTTGAGCCCACCGCGAAGACCTGCACCTTCAACTGGGAGAGGATCCCCCAGCCCGGGGCCTTGGCCGCGGCTTCGGCCCACCAGCTGTCACGGATGAAGAAGGTGAGTCCCAGCGCGCCGACAATGCCTCCGGTCCCGTGAATCCCGAAGGCGTCCAGGGAGTCGTCATAGCCCAGACGGTTCTTCAGCAGGATCATGCCGAAGCAGCAGCAGGAAGCGATGGCCGCAAGCGCCATGGCTCCGCCCACCTGCACCACTCCGGCGGCCGGTGTGATCACCACCAGGCCAGCCAGGATCCCCGAGGCCATGCCCAGGCTGGTGGGCTTGTCGTCCCGGATCGTTTCGATGAGCACCCAGGTGAGCGCCCCGGTGGCGGCCGCCACCTGGGTCACGGTGAGCGCCCGGGCGGTGTCCAGGTTCGAGGCGATGGACGAGCCGGCATTGAAGCCGAACCAGCCCACCCAGAGCAGCCCCGCGCCGATGAGCGTGAACGTGAGGTTGTTGGGTGCCATGGCGGTCTTGGGATACCCGTGGCGGGCGCCCAGGAACAGCGCGAGGGCGAGGCCAGCGACGCCCGAAGAGATGTGGACGACGGTGCCACCCGCGAAATCAATGGCCCCCTTGGCGCCCAGGTTGTAGAAATACCCATCTGAGGCCCACACCCAGTGACAGAGCGGGCAGTAGACGAAGATCACCCACAGGGTGATGAAGACCACCCAGCCGCGGAAGGAGATCCGTTCCGCCACCGCCCCGGCGATCAGGGCCGGGGTGATGATGGCGAACTTGCCCTGGAACATCGCGAAGGCGTATTCCGGCACGCCCGCCGGAAGGATGGTGTGATCGATGCTGCGCAGAAGGACCAGTCCGCGGCTCCAGCCGATGAGACCGCCCAGGACGTTGGGACCGAAGCTGAGGGCATATCCCAGGACGGCCCACAGCACACCCACCACGGCCATGGCCGCGAAGGAGTGCATCATCGTGCCGAGCACGTTCTTGGTGCGGACCAGGCCCCCGTAGAACATCGCCAGCCCGGGCACCATCAGGAGTACCAGCGTGGTGGACGTGAGCATCCATGCCGTGGCCCCGGAATCGTTGACAGGGCCACTGCCCTGGGCAAGGAGCGGGAACCCCACACCAAAGGCGGCCACACAGCCCAGAGTTCGCTTCCAGGTCATCGGATTCTCCACAAAATGCAGCAAGAGTACCCAATGATTCTGGCGAAAAAATTAATCATCCATATGCAATTCATCAAATAATAAATTTATTTAATTAAATTATAAATCAACCTGGGGGTCGCCCACGCCCTCAGCCGTTGGTGCCACTGCCAAGCGCCGCCTGCCAGAGACCCGTGGGATCCGGGTGCATCAGCCACTCAGACACGAGGGGGCGCCGTGTCCAGGCGCCCAGGTCCAGTTCCTCATCCAGCTGACCGGCGCCCCAACCCGCATAGCCCAGGAAAAGCCGGTACCGGGCCGAAGGATCCCCCAGCAGGGTCTCGAGCAGATCCTTGCGGTGGCTCACGAAGTGGGTGAGATCCACCACGGTGTCCTCCTCCGCGGGGAGTCCCCCCTGCACCAGGAGAATCCCCCGCTGGGGATCCACGGGACCGCCCCGCCAGGCCGTAGCCTCGTCGGAGCCCCGAAAGGTCATGCCGCCTTCCTCGCTCACCTGGGCAAGGGCCAGGGGCAGCGGGCGATTGAGGATCACCCCCAGGGCGCCCTCCTCGTCATGTTCCACGATCAGCACGACGCTGTGCAGGAAATTGGGATCCAGCAGCGCGGGGCTGGCCACCAGGAGGCAAGGAGCTTCGTACACCATGATGCCGATGATGATAGCCCAGCCCACCAGTTAGGCTGGGAGGATGCGTGTAGCCCTGCCCTCCCACCTGGGTGCCCTTCGCGAGGGGATCACCCTCCTGCGACGACATCCGCCTCTGTCGCTGGGCCTTGCCCTGCTGGCCATGCTCCTCGCCCAGCTGGGCCCGGCCCTGGAACTGGCTGCGGGCGCGGGACCGAGCCTCCTGCTCCAGCCCATCTTCGCCTTCGCGGGCCTGCTGCCCCTGGAGATGTATTTCATTCCCCGCCTGCAGGCCCAGCTGGATGCCGAGGGCCTGAATTCCAGCGGGAATCCAGTGGCCCGGTGGCGTGAGACCTTCGACGGCCGCTGGCTGCAGACCTTTCTCCTGCGCCTTGGCCTCAGCCTCGCCATCGGCCTTGGACTGCTCATGTTCCTGGTGCCCGGGGTCATCATCCTCATCCTGTTCGGGTGGGCCCCCATGCGGATGCTCCTCCGTGGGGACAGCCTGCTGCCTGCCCTGAAGTGGAGCCGGTCCGCCATGGCCCGCCACTGGCCCAGGATCGTCCAGGCGGTCCTGGCCATGATGCTGGTGGCCCTGGCCTACCAGGTCGGGGCCGGCTGGGTCCTGGACCGCCTCCTGCCGGCGGCGGACCCCGACCTGGGGCCCGCCGCCATGGTCCGCCTGAGGCACCCGGCCTTCTGGGTCTTCAACCTGCTGGGGGGGGGACTGAACCTGTGGCTCAGCTGCGCCCTGCTGGCCCTGTACCAGCGGCTCGAGGCGGCGGTTTCCGGACCGGCCTGAAGCTCACTCCTCTTCATCGAAGAAGCCGGGATCATCGATCTCCACCAGTTCCCCATCCTTCAACCCCTGGCGCTGACCCTCGGACAGGGCGGCCTCGACCCAGCGCGGGTCGCTGCGGCTGTTGAAGTAGTGGGCGGAGGGCTCGGCGCTCTCGAAGTCCTCGCGACGAAGCCAGAGGTGCACCCAGCCCACATGGTTGATCCGGGCCCAGACCCTCATGTGCAGGGACCCCCGGCCACCCCTTCCTTGCGGAGGACGGCCACGGCGTGGCTGAGCAGAGGCCAGGCCAGCTGGATCTGATCGAGGGCGGCCGCAGGCCGACCCGACAGGTTCAGGATCACCGTGCCTCCGGCGATGCCGCAGACCGCGCGGCTGGCGAAAGCCAGGGGGTGGCCGCCCTTGGCACGGATCAACTCGCAGATGCCCGGGGCCTCCCGCTCGATGACCCGGCGGGTGGCTTCCGGTGTGGTGTCCCGCGACCCGAAACCCGTTCCTCCGCAGGTGAGCACCAGGGGGAAGCCTGCCGCCACGGCGGCACGGAGGTCCCGCTCCAGTTGCCCCTGATCATCGGGCATCAGGGCGGCGGTCACGGTCTTCACCCCCTGCCCCTTGAGCCAGGAAGAGAGCAGCGGCGTGGACTGGTCCTGGTACTCGCCCCGGGAGGCCCGGTCCGACAAGGTGATGAGGTGCACGGAATCCATGTCAAGGCCCTGGTTGGAGGGACAACAGGCAGGTGGCCTCCCAGGGGCAGCCGGGCCCCCCGCTCAAGGCATCACCAGATTGTCATCCTCAAGGGCCCTGGCCACCTGGGCCTGGCGCCAGGAGAGGTAACGTTCCCGAAGGGGGGCATCACCCAGGGACAGGATCGATGCGGCCAGGAGGGCCGAGTTGATGGCGCCGGCCTTTCCGATGGCAAGGGTGCCGACGGGAATGCCAGCGGGCATCTGCACCGTCGAGAGCAGGGCGTCCATGCCCTCGGTGGCCCATCCCTTCATGGGGACGCCCAGCACGGGCAGGTGCGTCTTGCTGGCGCAGACACCCGCCAGGTGGGCCGCCCCACCCGCCGCGGCGATGATCACCTTCAGGCCCCGGCCTTCGGCCTCCTGGCAGAAGGCCACCACCTTTTCAGGCGTGCGGTGGGCACTGGCCACATGGGCCTCGAAGGGAATGCCCAGGCTCTTGAGGGTCAGGGCCGCATGCTGCATGGTCTCCCAATCGGATTTGGAACCCATCAGAAGGCCCACCAGGGGATTCGCCGTCATGGATGCCTCGGGGTTGAGCTACGCGACCAGTGGAAGGGTGAGGAAGGGCCATTCTACCTGGGTGCGGGCCCCATGGGCACGGAGGGAATCAGTGCCTCACCCACGAGAGCACCCAGAGCACCCCCAGCAGGCTCAGGGCGTCGCGTTCGTCGGGGTCCAGCCGCTCGTTGCGGCGGGCGAGTTCCTCGGGGCAGGGTCCGCGCATGACCACGCGGTGGACCTCCTGGTCGGGGGCCTCCAGCATGACCCAGTCCGGTGCCGTGCGACCCACCACCGCAGCCCCGATGGGCGGCGAACCCGGCTTCCACCGGATCTCAAGGGGTTCCCACAAGCCCGCGTTCATGAGGCGCCAGGCCCCTGCCGGGGGTACGGCGGCGAGGTCCAGCACCGCATCCCGGTCCAGGAACCGCACGATCAACCTGGCGGGGGGCGGTGCCACCGGTGCGGGCCTCCGGCAGCCGAACCCGGCAAACAGAAGCACCGCCGCAAGCACCCAGCGCATGCTGCCCCCTCCGCCCTCATTCTGACGCCTTTCCCTTTTGCGCACAGGGATCCTTCCGGAGCGGCGCGGAAGCATCATTTCCGGTAGTAGGCCCGGATGGCGGTCACCACCGCCGCCGCATACCGCTCCCGGAAATCCGGATCCTTCAGGTTCGCCGCATCCTCGCCGTTGGTGAGGTTGGCCACCTCGATGAGGGCCTTGGTGGCGCCGGTGCTGTAGCGGATGACGGCGGGCACCCACTTCCCCCTGCCGCGGTAGATGACGTTGCGGATGGGGCGGTTGGCGTGGATGGGGATGCGGTCCCTCTGCAGGGCCGTCAGCAGCGCCTCGGAGAACTGGCGGCTGCGGGCCTCGCCCTGCAGCTTTTCCCGGCCGGTGAAGGCCACACGGGCTGAGCGCTTCGCCTCGGCCACTTGGCCGGCCTTGGCCCCAGCCAGCGCGAAGGTGTAGGGGACGAGGGAGGCCCCCGGCACGTAGATCATGGAGCCCCGGGCGGAGGGGTGCAGGCTGTCGGCATGGAAGCTCAGGAACAGCGTCTTCTGCATGTCACCCTTCGACTTCCGGAAGGTTGCAAAGAGATCGTTGGCCAGGACCCAGCGCAGGTGGACGCTCACGGCCGATGGACTTTCCCCATCCACAGCAAAGGGCGGTGTGGTGAGGATTTCTGCCGCATGGCTTGGGCCGCTGATCTCCTCGCGGCTCTTGAAGCCCAGCCCTGGATAACGGATGGTGCTGCTCACCTGGGCGTCCGTTCCCTGTTCGAGCAGGCGGCGCACCCGCATGGCGATGTCATAGACATAGTCGGATTCCCAGATGCCGTTGGCCCGGGCGCCGGGGTCCACCCCGCCATGGCCCGCGTCAAGGATGATCCGCACGCCCTTGAGCTTCGGGCCTGCTTCCACGCGTCCGATCCGGCGCACTTCGGCCCGGACTTCCCGCTCCTCCGCCAGTCCTGAGCTGCCTTCGGACTGGAAGGGGTCCGCCAGGAAGCTCACGGGAATCTTGATGAGCTGGCCGGGCTGGATGCCGCGTACGTCGGCGATGCCGCTCCGCTGGGCGATGCGTTCCGCCAGGTCGTTCACCCCCTTGGGATCCACGCGATCGGTATAGCGGATGACCACGCTCGAGTAGAGCGCCTCGCCCTTGCGCATGCGGTAGGCAGCGAATTTTCCCTGGGCGTCCTGGCCGAAGGACAGCAGGCCCCGGTAGGCCTCGACCCGGGCCTCGTCATCCAACTCGTCCTCGGGCTGGACGCGGACCGGCTTGGGGCCGGTTCCTCCCAGATCCCTGGAGAGCAGGCTGCGGGGAATGCGCCAGGTGTCGCCCTCCTTCAGCTTCTCGGGCAGGCCGGGATTCTCGGCCATCAGCTTGTCGTAGTTCTGCCCATGGCCCGTGAACAGCGCTGCCAGGGTCCACACTGACTCCACCTCGGGTTGGCGGACGACATGCCGTACCTCCTCCTGCCGCCACTGGTCCCCGGGGAACAAGGCGGAGAGGGCCCAGCGTTTGCCGTCGGGACTGAGGTTCTCGAAGGGCACCCAGCCCTTGGGCTCCGTACCCTGGGCCAGGAAGGCCCGGGGCAGCGCCTTTCCCTCCACGCTGAGCCCCTTCCTGAACTGGAGCCGGAGGAGGATGGGGCGGCCCTCCGGCGTGCGGGCATGGGCCAGGACAGGCGGGGGATCCTGGGCTACCGGCGCGGCAAGGACCGCCGGAAGCAGCAGGAGGCTCAGGCCTCCCAAGGGACCTCACCCGCGGGCATGGACTCCCCTGAGCGACCCGCACGCACCCAGGCCCGCAGGGTTTCCTGCAGGGCTGCCGGGTCCTGGGAGCGGGCGTAGATGAAGCGCTTCAGGCGCCGCTCGAGGTGCCCGGCGCCTTCTTCGAGCAGGAAGATCCGGTCGTGGAGCCGCTCATGGGGGGCCTTGCCGGTGCTGGGCGGGAGCTTCAGGGTACCCATGTCCAGGGTGGCGGCGTTGAGCGTGAATACCCATTCCAGATCGCCCGAGAGGATCCGAAGTTTGACCTTAGCGGGGCGCATGCCTCGGCTGAGGGCCTCGAAGGCTTCCCTGCTTTCCGAAGGATTGCCCTTTCGAAGGGAGATCTCCTTCACCTCGCCGCGCTCTGAGACCAGCTGGATGGCATCGTCCACGAAGCAGCCGGAACCGTCGCCGTCCTCCCCGCTCGCGCCGCCCTCGGTCATGCTGCGCATCCAGAGCCAGAGCAGGAACTCCTCGCCGAGGAACCGTCCCTGTTCCATGAGTTCAAGGGGCTTCAACTCAGACCTCCTCAAGTTCGAGATCCAGCGGATCCAGCGCCATCAGGGACTCCACGGACAGGTCCGGGCAGAGCCTTCCCGAAAGGACCAGGGGCGCCAGGGGATGGACCTCGCAGCCGAAGGACTTGATGAACAGACTTGCGAGGGCGCCCTGGGCCTTACTGGACGAGGCGGTGGTCCAGAGGATCCCGCCTTTGAGGTCCCAGGCCACCTCCACCACCTTGGGTGAGGGCAGTACCTTGCGCAGAAGTTCGACTTTCACCTCGTCGGCCAGGGAGATGCGGGCTTCCTTGCCGACGAAGGTGAGGTCCTTCTCCTTTTGGAGCGCCTGCAGCCGCAGGTCCACATGGGCCTTCAGCAGCGTGGGCGGCACCCGGCGGGTGTCGATGCGCAGGCCAAAGACCGCAAAACGCTCCTGGCTGACCCAGTTCCCATCGGGAGGGGTGATGAGCGGATTCCGCCAGTCGCACCAGCCCATGCGCTCTTCCTCGAGCCCATCCTGGAAGGGGCGGAACTGATCCTGGGCCAGGCCAGCCAGGAGGTCCTCCTCACCGGGCACGGGGCCCAGCACCAGGAAGCGTTTGAGGGACACGGTCCCCTGAAGCATGCTCATGGGGCACCGCCACCAAAAAGGCTGCGAAACCGTTCCCATAGCCCTCGGCTGGGCGCGGGAGATTCAGGGTGCACGAGATCGAGGGCTATCCGTCCCGGCAGCCGCGGCAGACAAGGATCGTTGAGGGAGAGGAGCACACCGGTGATGTTGTCGCGCCCCCCGTGGGCGAGGGCCTCGTCCACCAGCAGCTCGAGGCTGCGCTTGGGGCTGAGTCCTTTATTGAGCACATCCTGGATGATGGAATCAGGCACCTCGCCATGCATCCCATCTGAACAGCAGAGGAGCCGGTCGCCCCGGCACAGTGTCAGGCGAGAAAGGACCACCTGCAGGGGCTGAGGGGAGCCCAGCGCCTGGGTGATCATGTTGCGCTGGGGATGGGTCCGGGCCTGCTCCCTGGTGAGGGTGCCCTGGGCCACCAGTTCATTCACGAGGGTCTGGTCCACGGTGATCTGGTGGAGGGTCCCCTGCCTCAGGAGGTAGGCCCTGGAATCCCCGATCTGCGCCAGGTAGGCACAGCCGTTCCAGATGACCGCCGCGGTCAGCGTGGAACCCATGCCCCTGGCCGTTCGATCGTCATCGGAATAGCGCAGCACTGCGTCGCTGGCCTTCTCGACGGCGGTCTCCATGGCCCTCAGGAGTTCGGCCTCCATGGCCCGGGGAGAGCAGCCCCAGTGGCCGAAGAGGAACAGCGAGACCGCGGCCAGGCCTTCGCGGCTGGCGACTTCTCCGGCCGCCGCCCCTCCCATGCCGTCCGCCACCGCCACCAGGAGGCCGGAATCCCCCACGGTCAGGGACTGGGCTGGTCCGTTGATGATGGGCTCCTCGCCATCCAGCGCGCTGAGCAGGTAGGCATCTTCGTTGTTCTTCCGGACTTTGCCCGGATGGGTGATGGCGGCGAATTCGAGGAGCATGGGTTGGAGTGGCCCTGGGTGGGGCTCGGTTGCAGTGACGTACTGGAGGCCCTTTCCGTTCATCATAGCGGGTGGAGGATCAATTCCATGCCTGAAAGGCCTGTGCACGCGCATCCGATCAATCTGCCCTTCCCGGGTCCAGGGGGGAGACCTTGATGGGTCCGCTGGCCATCCTGGGGCCGGGGGCCCTGGGCCTGTCCACGGCCCAGTGGGCGGCGGAATGCGGGCTTGCGACCCGGCTGCTCGGCCGGGATCTGGAGCACGCCCAGGCAGGAGTGTGCGAGATCCACCGGCGCTGGCAGAGGTCCTGCGCCAAGGGCCGCCTGAGCCTCGAGGCAAGGGACCGCTGCATGGAGAGGCTCGGGGCTGCGCCCTTCACGGCCTCGGCCCTGGAGGGCGTATCCGCACTGCTCGAGGCCCTGCCAGAAGATGCGGGTCTCAAGGTTCCCGTCCTGGCCTCGGCAGCCCTCTGGGGTTCTAGCGACCTGCTGCTCCTGACCGGGACTTCCTCCCTTCCGGTGTCGGGGCTGGCCCGGCAGTCCGGCTTGGCGGGGCGGCTGGTGGGCTTCCACCTCTTCGTCCCCGTGCCCCGGATGGGAGTGGTCGAGATGGCCGTCCCGACCGGGACCCCGCCGGTCTGGGTGGATGGAGCTCGGGCCCTGGCCCGGGTGCTCCATAAGCGGGTGGTGCAGGTTCGCGATCAGCCCGGCTTTGCCGCAGCCCGGATGGCCCTGGCCCTGGGCCTGGAGGCCATCCGCCTGGTGGAGGCCGGGGTGGCCTCCGCAGAAGACCTGGACGCCCTCATGACCCTGGGCTACGGACATCCCATCGGGCCCCTGGAACTCTCGGACCGGATCGGGCTGGATCTGCGCCTGCGGATCGCCGAAGGACTGGCCGCCTCGGGTGAAGCGCGCTTCCAGCCTCCGGCCCTGCTCCGCACCAAGGTGACGGAGGGGAACACGGGATCGAAGGCTGGCCAGGGTTTCTTCGGATGGGAGCCCCAGGGGAACCGCACATGACAAGCATCACCCTCGTCCTCGGCCTGCTGGCGGCGCTCTTCGTGATCTATGTCGCATATCAGATAGGCAAGGTGCTGCTGCGGGTCTTCATCGGCCTATCCGCCCTGGCTCTGCTAAGCTGGGGGCTCTGGAAACTCTTCCATTCCTGAACCCCTGCCTATCCGAGGAGCAAGCATGGCCGCCATTTCCTGCACCCACTGCGGCGCCGATCTCACCGCCCCCCAGAGCGCGCGCATCGCCGAGTACCACTTCGGCCACCTGGAGAAGGTCGCCGAGGATCCCGGCTTCAAGTACCACTTCGAGCAGGCGGACAATTTCACCATTCTCTGCAACAGTTGCAAGCGCCTGGTCCGAACCCTGCCCATCGCCAAGTAGGCTCATTCTGTTCCAAGGAAACGGCCCCGGAAGGGGCCGTTTCCTTGGTTCGGGCCAGGAGTTACTGGCGCAGGATCCGTGGCGTGATGAAGATCAGCAATTCGGTGTTCTGTTCCTGCTTCGTGTTGTTGCGGAAGAGGAACCCGATCAGCGGAAGGTTCATGAGGAAGGGCACGCCGGTGGATTGCAGCGTGGAGTTGTTGACGTAGACCCCACCGAGCACGGCCGTTCCACCATCCCGGACCAGCACCTGGGTCTCGATGGATTTCGTGTCGATGGTGGGCGTCCCGTTCACGGTCTGCGTGAAATCGGCGGCGGCCTTCTCCACCTTGAGATCCATGATGATCGTGCCTTCGTTGGTGATCTGGGGCGTCACATCCAGCTGGAGATTCGCATTGATGAAGGCCACGGTGATGGCACCACCCGCCGCGCCGCCCTGCTGGGTCGGATAGGGGATCTTCTGACCGCTGAGGATGGTGGCCTTCCGGTTGTTCTGGGTCACGAGCTTGGGCGAGGACACGATCTTGATCGTGCCGTTGGTCTCCATGGCCTGCAGGATGGCGTTGATGCTGAATTTGTTGCTGATGAAGGAAAGCCACATCTCCCCTGCGGGGGCCGAGATGGACGTCGAGCCATCGATGCCGGGTGCCCAACCAATGGCGGCCTGCTGGCCCGAGGCCGGGCTGCTGAAACCGTTGGCACCATTCCAGAAGGGCGCGGTCGTCCCAACCCACGGGGTGCTGGTGGACGTGCTGCTGGTGCTGGTAATGGAAGCGTTGCCACTGTTGGTTTCCGGCCACTTCACGCCGAATTGCTGCTGCCAGTTCTTGTTGGCTTCCACGATGCGGGCTTCGATCTGGACCTGCTGGATCTGGACATCCAGGGTCTGGATGAGGTCGTCGATGACCGAGATATTCCGGGGAAGGTCCGTGATGATCAGGGTGTTGGTCCGATCATCCAGGATGGCCGAGCCCCGCTTGGTGAGGATGTCCTTCAGGATCTTCTGGACCTCAGAGACCTTGGCATAGGAGAGGGGGCGGGTGATGGTCTGAAGCTGCCCGCCCAGGGCCTTGGTCTCATCCAGCTTCTTCCGCTCTTCCTCTTCCTTCTGAAGCTTGTCGATCTTCGCAACCCGCAACACGCCGTTCTGGATCTCTTTGCCAAGTCCCGCATTCTTCAGGACCACATCCAGCACCTGGTCCCAGGGCGTGTCGGTGAACTTGAACCCGAAATTCCCCTGCACGTCCGGATCCATCACCAGGTTGAGCTTCCCTGTGTCGGCCAGAATCCGCAGGAAGTCACGAATGTCCGTATTCTGGAGATCAATGGTGATCTTGGATCCCGAATAGTTCGTGAGGCCTTCCCCCAGGGTCCGGCCACCGCCCCGCCCTTGGGCTTGGGGGGCCATGTGGGGTTTCTCCGCCTCGGGCGCTTGCACGGCTTCGGGGGCGGCTGTGGTCAAGGCCGTGGAAAGGGCCAGTTGGGGAAGGGACTGGAAAGGAGTTCCCAAGGATGGAAGGGCCGCCAGAGGCTTGACGCCAACCGCGGGAGCCAGCTTCGGAAGGAACACTGGTTCAGGTGCAGCGGGAGGCATGGAGGCGATTTCGAGCACTGGCGCAGGGGAAATCACCCTTGGCTGCAGCGATTCCTCGAGCCGCGCCTGGACACGCCCTTCACCGGGCGTGAGGAGAAGCTGGACCCCCTCAGGATTGGAGGACACGAGCACCTGGGTTCCCGGCACCACCTCCAGAACCAGACGGGTCACCGGCTTGGGAGTGGTGACGAACTGGGCGAGGCGGGCCTTCTGGATCAGGGGGTGGATCAGGAGGCCGAGGTCCTTGCGGGTCACCGAGGTCCCGCGAATGACCCCGGGAAGATCCACGACCACCCGATGGGGGTTGATGAGGACCTGGACCCCAGGCTGCCCGACCATCCCTGGCACGCGGAGGAAGATCTTGGCATCATTCCCATTTGATTCAAGGGAAGTTGAAAGCAGGGTGACCTTCTGGGCCAGGGCTTCCAGGGAAGGCGCTGCGTGGAGGGATCCCGTGTGGATCCCCGCCAGGACCACGCCCCCTGCGACCAGCAAGGAACTCAGGCGAGCATTCATCGTTTACCCTCCTCACGCTTGAACGTCTTCGTGATGGTTCGGAATGTGGAACGGTTGGTGGAATTAATTTCCCATTGATGAAAAATCACGGCCTTGTCGGTGATGGCGGTGATTTCCGCATCCTTGAAGCGGTGCCCAACAGGTAGCCAACGGACATTGCCGCGACTATCGGAGATAATTGCGAAATTCTTGCCATCCTTCTTGATCATGCCTTTCACGGCGATGTCATCCAGCACGTCCACGGCATCGGCCGGGCGCTCATCTCTCGGAGCAGCGAAGGGATCTCTCTGAATTGAAGGATGGTAGGGCACGGCCTTGATGACAGCCACATCGTCTGCGGCAGCAGGGGCAGAGGCTGGCGGGGGAACCGGTGCCGAGTGGGCGGTACCCTGGGCGAAAGCTGCGGTTCCTGCAAAGAGGAGGATTGATAGGCGTAGTAGGCTCATGGCGATTCCTCAGTCCTCTTTGGCATTCGCCTTGGGGGCGGCGCCAGTTGGCTTCTTCGCGGGGACGGCTGGAGGAGGCTCGGGGTTGTAGATGAATGCGCTGATGGTGCACTTGACCGCAGCCGGATAAGCGCTGCGGGCATCCGGCTTGCGTGCGAATTCGATATTCGAGATGTTGACGATCTTGTCGTAGCCGGAGACCAGGGAGGCGAACTGGCCAAAGGAGTGGTACCCCACGCGGAACTCGAACTCCACCGGCTTTTCGGTGTAGTACGTGTCCCTCCGTTCGGGTTTCAGAGAGAACGACACTTGATCAATGCCCGCATCATCGGCGATCTTCTTGATCCGGTACGGAATCTCGCCGTAGTCGGTCTCTGACGGCATGATCTTGATCAGTTCCTCGATCCGCTTGTCCTGCTTGGCCACTTCCTCGCGGAGCTTTTCATAACTGGCCTTGAGGAGCTTGCCCTTGTCGACCTGATCCTGGAGGTTCTTGATGTCCGCATTGATGGCCTCAAGGTCGCCCCGCTTGCCGCCAAGAAGGAAGTAGACCAGTCCGGCCAGGACAATGCCAGCCACTGCGCCCACACCTATCTGTTTCTGAAGTTGAGGATTCATGGCCTACCTCAGACGGCGTTCTGGAGTTCAAAGGAGATGGTGAATTCGAAAGCGCCGGAGGTGCCCCGCTTCGCACCTGGATAATTGATTTTCTTGAACCAGCGGGTCCGGGACTGGAGGTTCCCATAGAAGGAATTGATGGATTCGAAGTTCCGCGCTTCTCCCTCAACGGTGACGGTCATGCCCTTCTGAGAGACTTTCTTGAACCAGACGTCGTCAGGCAGGCTATTGGCCAGCTCCTCCAGGAAATGGACCGGCAGGGCCTGCTGGCGCTTGAGGGTGCTCATCACCTCTTCTTTTTTCTGGAGTGTTTCCTTCTTTTCCCGGAATTTCTTCTCCAGCGCGATGTAGGGCTCGTACTGCTTCTTGTCCTGCTCCAGGCGGGCCTTCTTCTGCTCGGCCCGGGTGAATTCGCTGTTCAGCCAGAGGTAGTAGACGCCGCCAAGGGCGGCAAAGACGAGTCCCACCACGACCCCGGCGATGGGCAGGCTGGCCCGACTGCCGCCCTCTCCCGTGTAGACCTGGACGGGTTCTGCAGAACCTTTGTCACCGCCCTTTTTGGCTCCCGCCGGAGCCAGCGCGTCACCGAGCAGGTTGATCTTGATCATCGGTCCCCCACTTGGCGCATGGCCAGCCCAACCACCACCGCTGCGCCTCCGCCAATTTCACGGACCGTGACGGGATCCTCGGTGCGGCCATCGACCTCGATGAGTTGGAAGGGATTGAACCGGTCCACGGACACGCGCAGGCGGTCGGCCAGCACCTCCAGGAGACCGTGGATCATGGAGCCGCCTCCACAGATCAGCACGCGATCCATGCGATCGACCTTGAAGCTGCTTTTGAAAAAATCGAGAGTTCTCACAAGTTCATCGGCAAAGGCTGTGGACACTGCATTGATCGAGGGCTGGACCTCTTCAGGCTCCCGCCCCTCCGAGGCCTGGTTCCGCTTCAACTGCTCAGCCGCCTCAGGGGTGACGCCCCAATCCTCCATCAGTTTTTCCGAATACCGACTGCTGCCCCAGGCCATGTCGCGCCAGAACACGGACTTGCCTCCGACCATCATGGTCAGGTTGGTGAAGGTCGCCCCCATGTTCACCAGGGCCACGACTTCATCCCGTCCTGCCCCCATGGTGTTGATCTCATAGGCATTCTGAACGGCAAAGACGTCCACATCCACGACTTTGGGACTGCAACCCGCCTGTGCGACACAGCTGACATAGGCCTCCAGCTTGTCCTTGCGGCAGGCCACGAGCACCACATCCATGTTGCCTTCCCCTGCCCGCTCCTCGATGAGGTAGTAATCCAGCGCGTAGGAATCGAGTCCCTGACCGGCCGGGAAAAAGCTTTCCGCCTCCCAGCGTACGGATTCCGCCAACTCGGCTTGGCTCATCAGGGGGAATGTCACTTTTTTGACCATCACCTGTTGGCCGGATAAAGAAATGGCCACTTCCTTGGCCTTGATTTTCTGTTCCGAGAGAACCTGCCGGATGGCCGCCGCAACCGCGTTGCTATCCATGATATCCCCGTCCACGATTGCATCCGATGGAAGGGGGACCTGACCCAATTTCTGGAGCCGGTAGCGAACGTTGGCGCCCTTTCCCATCTGCTGAAGTTCGCAGACTTTCACGGAACTGGAACCAATATCCAAGCCGACAAGACTTTTGGTTTTGCTTCCGAAAAGACCCACCGGACGCCTCACTTGGAGAAAAGA